>JBMOLG010000001.1:0-128139 GCA_049324275.1 Nanobdellota archaeon
GAATCTTTGTCCTTTTGGAAATTTCTAGGGCGGTTGAGCTTTTGTGGCCGATTAAATCAATGTAGATTTCTATCTCATTCTTGTTCAAGCCAATAGATTTTAGCACCTCACTCACTTTGTCTTTCATTTTCCAAATCTTCGAACCAATTCTCTCTGTTCATTTATTTGTGTTATTAATAAATCTTTTTCTTTTTTTGATAAATGCTTTAACGCATCATAATTTGGCGCTCCTTCAATGCAAGAAGGTTTTTGAGGAATTTGAGCGTATCCTGTTCCCTGTGCCCAACGCTTAAGTAGACGCTGATAATTTGATAATGATAAATATTCTCGATAAAAAGCTGAGGCTTCTAATGCACTGGAAATTACCCCCGGAGACTCTCCAATGCCTGTTTTAAGCTGAAAAACATTTTTCATTGTTTCAACCCCTCTTTCGCTAACTCCCTTTGTAATTTCTGATTTTAATAGATGATATCTATTTCCTTCAAGAATCTCTTTTGCATTGAATACCTCTTCTTCCATTCTAAATCTAAAATTATTTAATATTGGATTATGATGCTCCCCAAAAACTTCTAATAGTATATCTTCTACATTTATACAATCTGTGAAATCTGTGAAATCTTCATCATTTTTTATATTTTCTTTTTTAAACTTTTTTAATGTTTCAAAAGTTAATATTTGGCTTCTATATTTTTCAGGAGTAATGCCGATTCCGTCAATGCCATAGTTTTCCCAGGCATATAATAAATTTGCCCCTATTGGGTTAGAACCCATAATAAGCTTAAAGTTTTTTCCTTTGCTAATTTCACAAAATCTTTTTAATTTTGCAAGGCCTTCAGAAAATAAATATTCTTGCTCTTCTTTAGGAGAATGGACTCTATTCAATTTTTGATAACTTTCATAATTTCTTTGGGGCCCTGTTGCATATATTATAAAGTCATTATCGCAATCAACTAAACTTTCTAATTCATTAAAAGTTTTAATTTTAGGTTCATTTCCTAATGCATGCCATCCTAAATTCTGATTTATCAATATTGATTCATATCTTGAATTATTCCTAGAACAGCTTTCTGAATACCAATTTATTCTATTTAACCAACTTGAAAATCCATTGCCTAATTGGTTTAATATGCAAGGGGCAAAAATCCCAGAACCAATGACCCCTACATTAAATTTTTTATATATATGTTTTTTCATTACCAAAGAATTTAACATTTCAACAAATTGAAGTTCAGATATTATGTTTTTTTCTTCTGAAAAAGATTTTGCTTTTTTACCATTTAATGCAACGGTTACAATATTTACATTAGGGCTGCTACCTATTACTTTGTCAATTCTATCTTTATTTCGGGATTTTGTATCAGTAATATAAATCTGCAAATCTTTCATTTGTTTAGGTTTAAGATAATCATATGATGGCACATTTGCAACTTCGAAATTAACTGGAAGCGGTATTCTTTTATCCCTTAAGTCTGAATAAGAATCTAAACATTCAAGAACAAAATAACGGCTAAAGGATTCAAAGTTATTCATTTCTATTAATACAAGAGGATTTTGCATTTTCTATTAGATACTATTTTATAATGGTAAAATAAAGGTACAACTAGTTTAAAAAGTTTTAGGTAATTGTTTATATTCCTCCTTTCTAAGCTTAATGTTTGTAGATTAAATTGAAACACAAAAAAATGAAAAATTGAATAAAACTTTAAAAACAATTAATCTGTTTAATAATATCCCGCCATAGCTCAGGGGTAGAGCATGCGGCTGTAGAAATTAACACAGACATTCCTTAAAGGACAGGATGAAGTGCGATAAGCTCATGATATTGTGGTTCAGCAATCAGAGTGCAGAACCCGCAGTGTCCCCGGTTCAATTCCGGGTGGCGGGATATTATTAGAATAACTTTTCATAAATGAAAAATCCAACTATTACAGCTAAAATAACAAAAATCATTCTCCAAAGAATCCCAATCCAATACTCTCGAGGATTTTGTTCTTTTGTATAAATAAAACTTCCTTTCGAACGATATAATTGTTCTATTTTCTTTGAAATTAACCCCTTAACCAAGATTGCGACAAAAATTCCCAATATTAACAAATATATTATTCCTGCAAAAATTCTCACGATTAATATTTGCTCCATTATTAAATAAAGAGATTAAACTATTTAAGATCTTATTTTATAGCAATAAAATGTATACTTTTGAATATATAATCTTAAAAACCCAAATTTAATATGAAACAAATGCAAATCGAAAATGTGATTCAAGAACTTCCCTTTGCGGAGTTTATGGAAAAATACGGCGGAATGGGGATATTTAGACCAGCTGAAAATCCCACTCTAAGAATTTATAGTCCTAGAGATCAACCCAGTTTTAATGAAGCACACATTGTAATTTTTAGATTAACAACAGGACAGCCTTATGCAAATGAAGGAATTTTTTTAAGTCAAGATAGAAAACCATTAGGTCATTTTTTCGCAGGGGTAAATATTGGTTATTTTTACATAATGGGAATCCTCAATCAAGGCATTAAATCATTGTATAAAGAAGCATTGGGAATAGATCCTTCAAACACTCATACAACTAAATAAGTCTGCTTCAACTTTTCGATAATTTCTTCATCAATTTTATTATGATCACATGTATTCTCTATTGGATACATTATGCTAGTTTTATCTTCTGAGTGCCGGAACCCAAAAATATGAAGTATCTCATGGATTTCTATATCCGGGAAAGTCCCACAATTTCTGTGATTAAAAAAGTTTAATTCTGCTCTTAATATCATTTTATCAATAAATTCAAAACTTCCTTCTCCCATAATCATATAATCTTCAGAAGGCTTTACACCATAACATAAAATTTTAATATCTGGATTTTCTTTTTCTTCTCTAAAATAAATTAAATTATCTGTTTCGTTTTCAAATATTTGAAAAGCATCTTTAACTCTTTTAATCTGATATTGTGTGCAGTTTAAATTACCTATCGAAGCATTTGGCTCATTAAAATAGTAAGTTAATGGCATGTGATTCCAATGAATATAATCTACTGTTGAATAATAATCTACCAGTTCAGGCATAACCTGTTCAGATTTTTTTTGAAGGAAATCTTGTTCATTATTTTTTATATTGCGCAATCGATTGGAATAAAAAAATATCAGCCCAATTAATAAACAAATAATTAAAATTTGAAGAGCCCTATTCATTCTAATAAGTATAACATTATGTTTATAACCTTTATTAAGAAAATATTTAAATAAACTCAGTTTATCTAAACTTATGGAAAAGAGGTCTGAGATAATCCTAAAAATATTTCCTTTAGCTTTATTTATTATAACTCTGTTTATTCTTTCTTTCTTAAATTATTACATAACAAAAGACTTTGTTTTAATTTATGCGCTCTGTTTGTTAGCCTTTTTTTACTTAATCAGCATTTTTGAAAGAATTTGGATTGAAAAATTTGAGGAATACATTGATGAAGATGAGATTTTAAATAACATGAAAATGGAATATTATTATCAGACATGCAACCTTCTCTGGATAGCAGGATTTGGAATATTAATCTTCGGAATTTTTGAAGTGTTCAACAAAAGTTTTATAATATTTGGTCTTTCAATTTTGACAGCGAGTTTTGCAATTTGGATATTTTATTATAGTTTTTATATTGTTAAATTGATAAGACGGGAAAGTTTAATTGAATCTGGTGGAATTTTGTAACTATAAAAGTTTAAAATATGCAAAAAATTTGAATTCTTATGGAAAGTTCAATAAAAAAAATTTATTCAGAAGATTCAAATTCAGATTTTGAGCCAAATAAGCAAATTCCTATTGCAAAATATCTTGAAGCATTGAAAACTTCAGAATTATTTAGTTTAAAAAATTTAAGAATAATAAATGTTAAGATAAAGCCTGTTAACCGATTTCTTATTGATAAATATTGCAGATGCGGAAGTTCAGAGATAATTGTGAAAAAAGTTCAGATCTATACGCCTATAATTTATGATCAAGAGGCATACATAACAAAAACTACATTTTCATGCAAATCCTGCAAAAAGTCAAGTAATAAACTTGAAGACCTAATTGGTTAAGCCCTTATTTTACCTAATTGCCAATCCCTTAATATTAATCTTGAAGTTCGATCTATATCTGGCTCATTGCCTTTGATTAAAAATCCTTTTTTCTTAGCTAACTTTTCAATTAACATTTCAGCGTCGCCTTCAGCTTCAATTTCATAAAATTTTTCTATTTGCTTTGAATATTTATCCATAAGTTTAGAGATAATAAATTCCGGATCTTTTACCTGGTCAAAAGTTCTTGCTCCTACAATTGTGTTATCTGCTATAACTTCCCTTTTTGTGCCCGAATATTTAGATTCAGGGATTATTCCGGGAGTATCTAATAACAAAATGTCTGATGTTAATCTTATTTTTTGTATGCCTTTTGTAAAACCTGCTTCAGGCGCAGTCCTGGCCGAACTCCTACCAGATAAAATGTTAATCAGGGAACTTTTCCCGGTGTTAGGATAGCCAATGATTCCAACATGAGCTCTTGGGAAGTTTAAATTGCTTTTTTTAATTTCAATTTTTATTCTACTTCTCAATTCTTTAATTCCCCTTCTTTTTTTGCATGATACAAAAACAAAAGGATAGATATTTTTTTCAGTTAATTCTTTTCTTTTTCCATTAAGATTCATTAAATCAGACTTATTCAAAACATAGATAATTTTTTTATTTTTACTCTTTATAAGTTCTTCAATTTCAAGATTTCTTGTTTCCTCAATAAATCTGGCATCTAAAACTTCCAAAATTATATCACAAATTTCGATCATGTTCCGTATAATTTTAGGAAAAGGCCTTTTATGCTTATTTGAATTTTCCAGCTTTCTTTGAGATCGTGGTTGATAATTCATAAAAACCACAAATAATATAAATTTAAATTTCTTTCCATTTTAAATAAACAGGAATATGTTATGGTCTTCCCCCAAGGATTTATAATAGTTAAGAGGAAGATATCAGGAATTTTTTTTGTTGCATGTAATAATTTTTATCCAATGTTGATTCTTGTCAGTTATCAAAAATCATCATCCTTGCAAAATTGTTTTGAAATTTATTTGGGCAAAGAATATGGGGAAAAGAATCTAGAGTTATATAATATGCAATTAATTGAAGAAACAATTGCCAATCAAGAGGTTAATTTATCTGATTTGAGAATCCCGGTAGATTATTATAAAAATTCGGAAGCCCGTATAGAAAGCATTTCCATTCCCGAAGAAAAAATTCTTGATGCAGTATATTTTGGAACTTTATCTCAAATACCAAAAAAATTGAAAGATTTCTCTGAAATTACGGACATAGTGTTATGATACTCAGGGAAGTTTCTTTTTTTGTAAGATCATAATCTTTCTTAAATTATTTTTACCTTATAAAAAATACTGGCCGAATAAAAATTTGATTTAATTAGTTACTATAAAATAGTAAAATTTAAATAGGGGTATTTCTGCACATATATAATAAAATATAAGAAAGCTTTTAAATAAAGTTTTGGATTAATTTTCCTTAGCCTAAAAAATGAAATACAAAAATTTTTTGAAAACAGCAGTAATATACGTCGGAATAGTTTCAACAATAGCTGGAACCCCAAAGATAAGTGGCATTTCAGACCATATATCCAAATCTGCTACTTTGCATAAAATTACAAATACTGTAACTTATCCTTTTAGAAGTTCTTTTGATTTTGTAGATCCTAGAGTTACTTTTGCAGATACGGGGGATTTTTTGCCATATATAAAACCAGTCAATTACATGTCAATTAAAGTTGAAAAGCCGAAACTTCCTCAAAATTTTAGGGAATTAAAGGAAAAAACCCTTGAAGAAAAAATTAGAGAAGATCCTAACAAAATTGATTTGGCACAGTTTAAAGTTAAAAAGAATAAAGAATTAAAAAATGATCCAGATGTAGTGTTACTGGCAAGATTATTATATGGGGAGGGCAGAGACTGTCCAGAAAAAGAACAAAAAATTATAGCATACACAGCCCAAAATCGCCTTAGATTAAGTCCGGAAGATTATGGCTTGAGCTTGCAAAGCGTTATGTTAATGCCAGCCCAATATTCATGTTTTAATTCAAGTGACCCAAATTTGAAAAAATTAAAAAATCCTGCAAAATATGAGCCTGAAGCATTCAGAACATCTTTAAAACTAGCTCAAGAAGTATTGGATGAAGGTTCCAATGATACTGAAGATTTAAAATTGCGTTATATTACGCATTATCACGTCAAAGGTATTAATCCTGATTGGGCCCCATATTTAATTAAAGTAAGAGACATCTCCGGAATTACTGAAAAAGAATTAAGCCATAAATATTATATGACCCCTCAAGCATATAAAGAGTATAGAATTGCTTTAAAAGAGCAGAAGCAAAAAGAGCAAGCGATACAAAATGAGATAAAAAGATTAGACAAATCTAAGGCGAGAATTGCTTAATCAACCAAAATACCCTTTTGCTTCAGAATTTGATTCTTTATCAAATTTTTTTTCACATTCATTTAAAATTGAGAATATTTCTTTTTTAAATCCATTCCATTCAGCGAATGTATTTTTAATAAACTCAGCTTCTTCTTTTTCATTATAAATTGTATCGAGCTTCATTATTGCAATTTCAAATTTAGAGATAGTTTTATACAATTGCTTAATTTTCTGCTTTTCAGAATCAGACAGGTTTTTCAGCATTGAATAGATGAACATTGGCGGATTAGCAGGATTTAAAAAAATCTCAAACAAATGCAGATATGCAGACAATTTTTCACCCATTGTTCTTCTTATATCTCTTAAAAGAAAGCTTGAATCTCTTTCAGAAATTTTTTCTATGTCAAATTCTTCAGCTAATTTCTTGAATTCAGGCAAGGAATATTTTTTTCTTATTTCTTCATAATCTTTTTTCAATTTTTCCAATTCATTAAGCTTTTGCTTTTCCATAAGAAGAACTATTAGAAAGTCTTTATAAATATTAACAATTCCCTATAACTAGCCACCTTAGCTTAGCCGGTAGAGCACTACATTGGTAATGTAGAGGTCCCGAGTCCGATTCTCGGAGGTGGCTCTTGTATGCGAAAATATATCAAAAGAGTCATGGCGAATAGAGGGCTCGAATATTAAAGTAAAGATCCTCTACAAACATAAATTGTCCGGCAATTATTCGAAAAACTTTATTTTTACTTTTATAACAAATTAATCAATTATTCTAAAATTTTAATTAATCTTTCGGCGAACAATCATATTCTTTAGCTGTATCATTAATTGCATCTTCAGAAAATTTTTTAAGTTTATATTTGCCGCTTGAAATTAGTTCATCATAGATTTCCTGCATAACTTTTCTTTCTAATTTTCTTTCTTCTTGCAAATCACAATTATAAGGAACAGAACTTAAGACATACGCTTCAATGGTTATTTTTATTGATTCTCGTGCAGTAATTTGGCCTAAATTATCATGATATCCTTCATTAATCCTGCAAATTTTTCCGATTAATTGGCTTTTTTTATCTACTTTCTCTTCATTAGAGATATTCTCATATTTTGTTTGTGCATTTATATTTGGACTAATAAATAAAAGTCCTGCTAAAGTTGCACCAACTAATAATTTATTGTTCATATTAATCTTAATATTTTATTATTTATAAATATTTCTATTTAATACTACTCTTTAGTGATATTAAATTATGAAAATGAATCAAAGATAAACTTATGATATTGCACAATATCTTCATTCTTTATTAAAACGGCGTTAATCTCTTTCTTTAAATTAATAATCCCCACTAAACTGTGTCCAAATATGATGTAAATATCCATTTTTTTTAATTTTTCATTGAACTTGATCCTTGTAAGCTCTTTATATTTAGGACTTTTAAGATAATCTCTTTTGATAGGATTTGCAAGAATATTTAATTTAATCTTTTTATTCATACGAATCTTTCTTGCAGATAATGATTGATATTTAATTATTTCGTCGATAAGTTCTCCGTTTCCATATGCCCAGAGTTCTTTGTCTTCTCCGGAGTATAATCTTTCGAAAAGTGAAGAAATTCCTTTCGCTCCTTTAAACAATTCCACAGAAGTGGCTTCATTAATTTTATTTCTAATTTTTTTCAAAAAGGGAAGGGCTAAATTTATTTTATCTTCTTTTTCTTTAATCTTATCAATAATCTGTTCTGGCGAAATCGCCTTAAAAAAGCTTTTTCTTTCCATTGAATATCTTGAAACAAATCCCTTTTCTATCAAACGTTTAAGCACAGGATAAACAGTTACCCGCAACAATTCAGACCTTTCTGTAATTTTATTAACTGCCGAATCTCCCAGTTCTAATAAAGCGACATAAACTCTTATTTCTTTTTCAGACATACCTAATGATTCCAGGGCCTCTTTAACTTCTTCTTGCATTATAGTCATTGTTTTATTTGTTTTATTAATCTTTCTATTTGTTGATAATTATTAACAACAAAGTTTTAAGTCTTAATTCTTTTAGGTACTACTAAGGAGTTAATAAAAATGAAAATAAAAAATTTAAGAGAACTATTAAATCAAGAAGCAAAAAAGCAAGGATCAGAGATAGTTAAACACTCCTCTAATATTTCCTGGCTTTATCCCGGCCAATTTGCTTATTGTTTAAATGAGGAATTTCTTTGGGATAGATATGGGAGTTTTTTAGAAGCGCCAGAAACACATTTCCATAAAATTCAGCCAGTAATCAGATGGGATGATTTTGTAACATATTTCCAAGACTTTTCTAAAAAGGATTCTATAGAAGATTGTTTTCATTTAGGAAATTTTGACATGAGCACGATTACTGGAGGGCATATAGTTAGCTCAGAAGAAGCTAAAATTTATGAGAAACAAGCGTTTAAAGGGTTATTTGATTTTTTAATAAAGACATGCGGATTAAAAAAGGAGAATTTTGAAGTCACTTATTTTATTGGAGCAAAATTATCGGATATTGGAAAAGGCAAAAATGGATTTAGCAAATACGATTTTGATTTTGATTTTGCCCCAGACATTAATGCATTGAGAACTTTATGGAGAGAAAATGGGCTTGGATTAAATCAGATATGGGAGGACAAGAGCAGAAATTGTTTTTTGATTCCAAATTGGGCTTGCGGGGAAATCGCACCTTGGGGGTATAGAAATGAAATAAATTATCGGACGCCTTTTGGATTGGTTGATATAGCAACCATAGAACGGCTTTCATTAATACCAAAAAAGAAAGATGACAAAATAGTGTCAATTGAACCCTGGGAAAAATCGTTTATTATTGCAGGAGCAGGATTAGAAAGATTATCTATGGTATCCGAAGGACTAAAAAGAATCCAGGATGTTGATAATATTAAGCAATTATCTAATTATTGTTCAAAATACGAAAATCCCTTAAAAATTTGTGAATCCCTAAGAGTCTTTCATAGAATTGTTGCGGATTCTAACGGAAATTTATCAGACAGGAGAGGAAGTGGAAAAAATAGAAAACCAAAATATAATCAATTGATGAGAAATCTCTACAAAATTAGCAAATCAGAGATTTCGGAAATGTTAGAAATTAATTCCGAAAGTAATTCTTGGTATACTGAATTAGATACATCAAAAGAAAAGGTTATTTCTGAATTGGAGAGATATTCGAGGAGGGTAAAATGATTTCTTATAAAGAATTGAGAATGAAACTGCAAAATATGCCTAAACTTAAAGGTTGTGTAAATATAGAAAGATCTCCGATAATAAATGAAGGGTTTCCCGGACAATTTAATCTTAGTTTTACAGAGTTGCCTTTATTAAAAGAATACGGCAGATATACTGATTTCGATCATGATTATATTTTTTCTACAATTATGAGTTGTATAAGATGGAATGATATTTATGATGATAAAACAAAATTGTCAAAACTTACCGGAGAGAAATCTTGGAAATATTTGGGTGTTTTTGAAATGTCGGATTTAGTAGGGCTTGCTCATCTTGTTGGAAGGAGAAATGCAGTAGAATCTCAAAGAAAAACTGTTAAAGCATTTTTTAATTTGACTGATGAACTAGGGATTAAAAGAAAAGATATTTTTCCATCATATCAAAAGGGCGGAAAAATTTGTGACATTACTAATTGCCGATATGATTTTGAGTTTTATGTTCCTGAGGATAAAATTGGAAAGCAATTATTGCTTGATGAAGGCATTCCTGAAAAAAACTTTATAGAAGATAAGACAACAGATACTTTGCTATGTTTGAAATTATGCAGAAAATTAGAATCAGCAGGAATTTTGCAAATATCTTCACCTTGGGGGTATAGAAATGAAATAAATGTCAATATCGGAACAAAAGAAAATTTGAGATTAGTTGATATTGGAACATTTGAAAGTTTTTTGTGGAAGCCAGTCTATAAAAATGAAGAGATTGTTAATCTTGCAGATTTGAACGATGCAACGGCTCTTGGAATTGTCGGATTAGAAAGATTGTGTATGGTTGCAAATAGGCTTGAAAGGATTTGTGATCTGGATTTTCTTAAGCCTTTTTATGACAATCTTGGGAAAATTAAAAATTCAGTTTTAATTGGAGAAAATTTGAGAGCTTTGCATAGGATTTATTCTGATATTAAAAAATATGATATTAAAGATTGGAATAGTGATTCAAGAAAAAAGAAGATTAATCGTTTGAAAAGGAATGTTTTAAGTTCCGAAATTGGCTTGGAGCAGATTAGAGATTTATTAGTGATAAATACTGAAAAGCAGCCTTGGCATTTTGAGCTAAAAGAAAATATTGATTTCGTTTTGCAGGAAATTAAAGATTATTTAGGAAAACTTGAATTGAAAAAATATTCGACTACTCAAAAGAACGCTTAAAAATGGAAAATAAAACTAACGAACAAAAGAGAATCTTGGTAATAGAGGACAAATTAATCCATCAAGAATCTGCTAAAGAACTTTTAAAAAATCATGATTTGACAATTGTGAATACATTTGAAGGATATTTGGAAAAAATGTATGGCGTATATCATAAAAAAATCCAAAGCTTTGAAGTAATTTTAAGTGATTTAAGCTTTCCATGGTGTAATGAAGGCAACACGTATGATTTTCGCCAGGAAACTCATTTAGGCTACACAGTCCCATTCCATTCTGCTATATATTCAATTCCCTATTGTGCAATTTATACTGATACTGATCATCATGACGGACCAATTGCAGAAACATTTGAACATTTTGAAACATATGAAGCGAATCCTCCTGTTTTTCAGATTAATAAAACTCGCTTTATGTTCTTTGATTCAGACTCTTTTGATACAAGAGACAGCAAAGCTAAAAGATGGGACTTAGCTTTAGGATCTCTTTTAGCAGGAAAAAATGTTTACCTGAAAAAAAGAATGATTAAATAAAATGAACAACAAAAAATTAACCTACAAAATAGAACCAATCTGTTTAGATGAATATGCAGATTTAGTTAAGCCTAAAGAAGGATTAGTTATTTTTAATAGTTTAAATAACGAAAGTGACAGCAAAGGAAATGATTTTAGTCAATGGAATGCTGTCCAACGAAATGCTTCTTATCTTCTCGGGAAAATCGGTGTCGGAAGCCTAATGATAAAATTAAATTGCTCGGGAGAATATGAAAGTCCGTACAAAAAAAATGTGGATGAATTAGAACAAAAAATTATTCATGAAAAATTTAAGGAATTTGGCCTGCAATTAAATCCCAGAAATTCAAGATGGTATCGGGATAATTTTTTTGGATTTTCAGAAGTTGAAGATGAAGAACTTGAAAGGATTAAACAAAAAGCTCTTACTGCCAATGAAAAATTTATGAAATTAAGAGAAGCTTATGAAAAAGATAAGACTTTTGTTGAAACCTTATCAAAAGATTATGCTCTTTGGACCCCTGGCTGTTTTTGCTGTATAAATAGTGAGCTACGAGATAAGATGAGAGATAAGTATGCAAAAGGCAAATTGGGGATATTAGTTCCCAGGGATCATGAGCATTTAAATTATTATGATAACAATGCAGGGCTCACTAAGATTGGCCCAAAAAGCAGAGAGCATTTTCTTTTTGTTGCGCCAGAATTATCTAAAAAATAAAATAATTTTAATCATAAATTTTCTGTCCTATCCAAAGATAAAAAGGATATCTCTGCGATAAAGTTTTATGATTCCAAAATTTGATTGTTTCATATCCATTTTCTTTTCCAATTCTGCAACAATCTTCTAATTTCATTTTTCTATGGTCATACATGACTGCATCCAAACTTCGTTCATTTATCTCTTTTCTATCTGCATCTGTGAGCCAAGCTAAAAATTCTTCATTTGAAAGGTGGCTTTTATCATGATCTAAAACTATTAAATATCCCCTAGTTTTAATATAAGGACTACATTGTTCAATTATATAATGATTTCCATGAAGCATGCATAAAAGAAGAACCGTATCAAAAAAAGCTTTAGGAAGTTCTTGTTTTGATTCGTAGAGCTTTATTTCAGATTTTAGATTTTTTTTAGTTTCTTCAAATTTTTCCGAAGAAAAATGCTCCCCTGTTTCAAGTCCATCATAAGCAGATATTTTGGAGTTTTCTTTAGCTAATGATCTTAGGGCATTTGATATAAGCCCTGTCCCGCATCCATAATCCAAGATATCTCCTTCTAAATAAGGCTTAATCTTTCTAAGAAGCCCATAATACAACAATTTGTGATTTTCCTGGCTTTCCATTATTTTTCTTGATATATAGGATTTTTAAATTTTTATGTTGTAATCCCTTTAAAGTAAAGTAATTATTCCACAATTTTCATCATATCATCATTTATAAAATAAGTGCATGTTCCTGAGTAAGTCAAATGGAGCTTGTACATTGCCCGTGAAATAGCGACATAAAATAGTCTCTTTTCTTCTTGGTCTTTATCATAATCCTGCATTTTAATCATTTCCAGAACAGGATGGTCAGATGCCTTGCATGGAAAATTAAGTGTATTGCACCCAATTAAAAAGATTTCTTCAGCCTGCAAGCCTTTAATTGAATGAATTGTCGCAAGTGTAATCTCTCCTTCACTAGCCATAACAGAATTATTCTCATCATCTATCTTTAATATATGGGGAATTCCGCTTAATCTTAATATTTTTGAAAGTTCAATCAATTGCCTATTTGTTCTTGCTAAAACAAAGATATCTTTTCGTCTTGTATTTGATTCAAATATCTTTTTAATTATAAATTCCATCTCTCCTGTTTCAGAATCAAATTTGTTGAGAGTTATCTTTCCCATTTCACTTTTTTGATAATGCAAGTCAGGCAGGCCCATACTTTTAATAGAATTATTCATAAAATCCACAATAGTTACAGCGCTCCGATAATTTTCAGTCATATGAATAACATCACTTTCAGGATATTCTCGCTCAAAATTCAGGATAAAATTTATATCCGAGCCCCTCCAGCCAAAGATAGACTGCCTTGGATCCCCGACGCAGAATAAATTATTTGGATTAATTAGCTTTAACAATGAGACCTGCAATGAATTTACATCCTGATATTCATCAACGAGTATGTGCTCAAATTTTGGAATTAGATCTTTGCCTTCATTTTCAAAAAATTTTATCGAATCTATAATTTGATCATCATAATCCCTTAAGCCTTCTAAATTCATATACCCTTTTATAAACTTGCATATTTCAAAAATCAGAGTGGCATTTCTGTAATCTTTCTTGCTTGCATCTTTTGAAAAATCATAAAGTTCCTGATTTGTCAATTTAAAATATTCGATAACTGAAAAGCAATCATTGATAAAAATGCTTATCAGCTTATCTACAGATTTATTAATTTTTTGCGCTGAAGAAAAATAATTATCAATTGCATTATGCAAAGATACATTGTTTTTTTCAAGTGCCAATTTAACAGCATTGAATTTGTCTGAATAATTCATCAGCCGTACAGGTTTTCCATAAATTTTATCTGAAAATCTATTGAGCACCTTTTCGCAGAAAGAATTGAATGTTTCAACATTGGTATTTATACCTAATTTTAATAATCTTAATTTCATTTCTTGTTTTGCTTTTCTCGTGAACGTAACTGCAAGAATTTTCTCAGGGTCAGCATTTTTATGTTTAATTAAAAATTCAATTCTTTTCGTCAAAACTTTTGTCTTTCCAGATCCTGCTCCTGCAACGCACATTATCTTTTCTTTTTCAGCTATAATGGCTTTTTTTTGCGCACCATTAAATCCTTCCAAAAAATCTTTGAACTCTTCAAATTTTTCCAAATCATTCTGATTAATTTCAGACTTTTTAATTTCAATTTTTTTATTTTTCGAATATGAGGGCTTCAATAATTCCTGCTGACCCTTGGAAGTTATATTTAGCAACTTTAGAAAGGGATTCGATAAAGTGCCTGAAACTTCAATGAATTTATTTTTTATCAAATCATCAATGCAATCCCTTAATTCCTGCTTATCTAATTTTGTGCTGTTAAAATTTTTTAAATTGTCAAGAGAGTTTTTAAAAATAGATTTATTGCTAGTATCTCCAGTTAAAAAATCGATTAAAAGATTTTTGCCGACTTGGAATGGGATTTCATTTAATGCTTTCAGTATCTTTAAATGCTCTTTTTCATCCATCTCTTTTATAAAAACTTAGAATTTAATTTTAACGGTAATTTCTAGACTTATTAAAATTTCTTAATGATCTGCTACCGGATCTTTTGTTATTTTGGAATCCTCTTGGTCTATTGTCAAAGTTCCTTCTTTCTCCTCTTGGTCTATTGTCAAAGTTCCTTCTTTCTCCTCTTGGTCTATTGTCAAAGTTCCCCCTATCTTCCCTTGACTCTTTTTTATTAAAGCTATTTACAAATCTTATGCTCTCAAATTCAGGACTAGAAACTTTTTTTATGTTTAAAGAAGAATCAGATTTAACCCTTCTAAAGTTTTCAAAATCCCTGTCACAAATGATAGTTATCGCTTTGCCTTCTTTACCTGCCCTCGCAGTCCTACCTATTCGATGTATATATTCTGTAGAAGTTTTTGGCGAATCGTAATTATAAACATGTGATACATCTTTTATGTCTAACCCCCGTGCAGCAACGTCAGTGCAGACTAAAACAAATTTCTCGCTTTTATGAAAATAATCCAAAACTCTTGATCTTTTATTTTGGCTTAAATCTCCATGAAGAGCCATTGCATTTATACCCTGAAGTTTCAAATTTTTTGCAATTACATCTACCATTTTTTTTGTATTGCAAAAAACCATCACTAGCCTCGAATTTTCCTTTTTTAACAAATGAACGAGCAATGAAAATTTTTGATTGATATATACTTCATAAAAAACTTGATCTAATTTTCTTGGGTCAACATTTGCTTCAACAGAGACTTCTACAGGATTTTTCATATAATGCCTTGAAAGTTCCAAAATTTCATGTGAAATAGTGGCTGAAAAAAGCATCGTTTGTCTCTTATTCGGGCATCTTTCAATAATCTTTTTTACTTCGTCGTAAAATCCCATATCAAGCATCCTGTCTGCTTCATCTAATACTAAAACTTTTATTTCTGAAAGATTTATAGTTCTTCTGGAAATATGATCTAAAATTCTACCGGGCGTGCCTACAACAATATCTGAACTTATCAAATTTTGAATTTGAGGCTGAATTGAAACCCCTCCATAAATTGGCGTTACTTTTAACTTCTTAAATCGAGAAAAAACAGATAATGATTTTGAAACCTGTTCTGCTAATTCTCTTGTAGGGGTTAAGACTAAGGCCTGGATTCCTTCACTTTTTTTGACGGCTTCAATAATTCCTGCGCCAAATGCAAGCGTTTTGCCAGATCCAGTTGAGCTTTTTCCAATTATATCTTTTCCAGCTAAAGCTAAAGGGATTGACTTTCTTTGTATTTCACTTGGCTCTTTAAAATCCAACTCATGGATTGTTTTTAAAAAACCTTTATCGAGTCCAAGCTCTTCAAAATTTTTTTCCATTTTAATCACTCAGAAGAAAATGTTCCTTCTAATGGAAAAATTAATATTGCTTTTAAAGCTTTGTATTTTTTATTTTTGTTCATTCTAAATTTCCCTCCCCATAGTCCAAAGGATATCATAAATTAATTCAAATGATTTTGAAATAAATTCATCTTTTATAAGGACTGCAAAAGGGTTGCTTTCATCAAAGTTTATTATTGATATCTTTTCGTCATAATGCATAAAACTTGCTTTGATGTCTTTTATTTTTCCTAAAGTTCTTGCCTCCCGCAATTCTTTTTTATTTGTCATGCTGACTGCTTTTTGGAATTCTGTTTTTATTTCTGCCCTAAGAATTTTTATTGGAATCTTTTTTTTCAATCTGTTT
Source organism: Nanobdellota archaeon (assembly GCA_049324275.1). Classification (GTDB taxonomy): domain Archaea; phylum Nanobdellota; class Nanobdellia; order Pacearchaeales; family GW2011-AR1; genus JBMOLG01. The sequence goes on from JBMOLG010000001.1 coordinate 16,318, forward strand.
ATTGAAAAATTTTGAATAAAAAAATCCTGGAAAAATTCTTCTGAATAGTTTGGAAGAATCACTTTTATTTCTGTTTTACTGTTGAGAGGATCTCTTAAAACCATCTTCATTCCATTTTTTCCTAAATACATTTGAGTCTTTGAAGATTTTTTATCTAACTCCTTAAGTGATTCTAATGAAGGCATTATATCTTCTATTATTCTTGTTTTTTCTTCTAAAATGTCTTTAAGTTTTTCAGGGGAAGTAGCTTCAAAGTATTTTTTATTGTTAAATGTTGTTTCATTAATAAGCCCTTTTGATTCTAATTTCCCGATTATTTCATAAATGGTCTGCCTTAATATTCCCGTTGATTTTGAAATTTCATTAGCAGATTCTGAGCCTCTCTTTAAAAGAAAAAGATAAACTTCTGATTCCCTTTCCGCTAAACCCCATTCTAATAAAGCTGTTTTTGCATCCATAAGTTATTTAATTTTTTCAGGTTAATAAAACTTTCTATTGTCGCATATTTTTTACGACAAAAATATAAAAACTTTCAATTGTAGTCATTACTGTTAAATAAAAACAAAATAAGAAAAATGGAAAATCAAAAAAAATATTCACCTCAAGAAATTAAGGAGATACTAACCAATTATGAATCTGGAAGAAAATACAGCCCTTTGGAAGTAATTGAATTTATCAAAGAAGCTTATTGCTTGGGCATGGCAACTGCAAGCATGGAAGAGATTGAATTCATTATATGGGATATAGATAAAAATGTTCCGCATTATGATACACATACAAAAGAAGACAGAGCTAAATATAGGCAAGAATGCGTTTCACATCTGGAACAGTCAATTAAACGCTATGAAGAACTCATCCCAAAAGAAATCCGAGACACCGACAGTATTTTTGAAATGCTATTTCAGTCAGAAAAAAGAAAGCTTAAATTGAGGAAAGAAAAATAAAATGGATGTAATAGATAGATATGTTAATTTGTTCTCGCAGAAAGTCCCGGCTGAAGCGATATATCAAGATGGCGCAAAGAGAAATCATTTCAGTTTAAATGAGCAAAAAGATGATTTGTCCAATCAGTTTATAGCAGAATTTTATAAGTTTGATGGGATGTTTTCATTTCGCTCCCTTTCTTCATGGAACAAAGATAATCTAGGTGGAGAAGTAGAAGGATTAAAATTTTTGACAGGAGTCCATGTATTTTTAGAAAACAAAATAGAATTAATTCCAGGCTATTGCGTTTATGGAATGCGCGAGAATAGCACAATTCGTTCTGGATTTGAATTTATTTATCCAGTAAAATTTTTAGAAAAAAGAGAATTTTCCTCAACAAAGCCAGGATATTTTGCAGATCCTCCTATTTCTGAATTAAGTCTTGAAAATTGGAATAATCTTTTTGTCGAAGCTTTTGAGGCAGGCAAATATTATAATGGAAGCATTTATCCGATAGTGGGCAAACTTCAATGGAAAGACCAAAAACAGCAAATTATGAGTAGAATTCCTTTCTCTTCGATTGAAAATAAAAATATTATGGGTTAATTTATTTTAGAAAATTTTAAAAACAAATCATTCTTGTAAATAAAGTGAAAGAATCAAATAGAGAAAAGCATATCTTTGTTTTTTTAATCTGTTTGCTAATCGTATTTTCAGCAGGATTTTTTGGAAGTTTATTTACTAAAAATGTAAATACTCCATGGTATGAAAAAAATAAGCCGGGGATAACTCCTTCAAATTGGGTTTTCGGGCTTGCTTGGACAATTTTATATTTACTTATAGCATTATCTTTATTTCTTGCTTGGACAAAGGCAAAAACAAATGAGAAGAAAAAAATTGCCCTAATATTTGGAATAAATCTTTTTGCAAATGCATTGTGGAGCTATTTTTTCTTTGGTCTTCAGAATGCTGGGCTTGCATTCGCTGATCTTATAATAATTCTCATAACAATCCCTTTCATGATTTTTATATCTGGCAAGATTGATAAAAAAGCGGGATGGTTGCTTGTTCCTTATTTAATTTGGGTTACATTTGCAGGGATTTTGAATTTTTGGTTTTTAGTTTGACTATAGATTACTATCATAAAAACATCCAATACTCAATTTAATTTTCTAATTATTTTTATCTCATCAGAAGAAGATAACAAAACTATGCAGTAATAGGCTTGCCACGGAACATCCAATGTCCATAACTAATGATATCCTGTTTTATGATTTTGCCAAAAATTATTGTTTGAATAAATCTTCATGCCTGGCGTCTGTTTCTGTAAGCCCTGCTTAGAGCTCGGACAACGCCTATTCAAGGACAAGTTTAATTAAACGGCCATCTTCGTGAGCTATTTTCAAACAGATCTAAGAAAAGAAAAAATGCCTATGAGTATTTCAGAATAATGGGTTATAGAATACTAGCAACTGACGAATTAAATTGCAAGAAATTAGCCTGATTATTAAAAAATAATTTGATTCATTTTGAGGTGGATCTCACGAAAATGCCAAAGTGGACTCATGCTCTGTCCGTGCTGGCAGGTAAAATGTGATCTGTGCGGGATTTTTTATCCAGCGACTTTATTTTATTTATCGTTGCTGTTTGACTTTTTAAAGATTGTCGAGATTGAGTGGATGGATATTTTAAAAATAGTCTCATAGAATTAATCTTCAATTTATCTAGATTGTATCTGAATCCCAATGTTCAACATATTTGCTCTTACCTTTCTTTAATATATCTGCAAAAGATTTAACAATTTTCAAAGCTCCTCCCTGAGGTTTTTTAGTAAACTCTCCATTTGGAGTTCTATTCCAATGAGGATGCCCTTCACCATAAGGATTTACTAAAACATGAGTATATTTATGAGCACTTTGAAGTTCATGATAAGCATCTTCTGCCCGTTTTAAGTTATCTTTAATTACGCTGGGATCTTCTGGATTTGCTCCCTGATACTTGGAACGTGCATTTAACTTATTGAGCATGATCTTTTTAATTTTCTGATCTAAACCTACATTTTGCAACTTCCATGCTGTAATCTCTTTTTGAGAAACAGGAGAAACAAAAACATTTAGTTTATCTGCCCCCGGAAGTATGTTTTTCAAACTATTAATTTGAGAACCTACCGTATGATAAACCTCAACCAATACGAGATTATGCTTTGCCCCTAGAATTCTGTCCAAATCAATTGCATTTGGCAATCCTCTACACTCTCCAACAAGATATCTTAAAGGATCTTTTGATAAATTTTTTATCTCATTAGCACTTCTAAAATAATTCGGATTATCCCATAAATCTAATTCTTCAGGTCTCGGTCCCTTAGGCCGGGATTCTTTAGCTTTAATAACAGGAACAGTACTATATGAAATATTTGGAAAAAATTTATCAATACTTGCAACCAACGGCCCCTTCCCTACGCAAGAAGGCCCTGAAAGAAGAACAACTCTTAATCCATCTCTTCCAATCCATGTTTTATAATCACCTTTATGTTGTCTTTTTATTTTTTCAGCTTCAACCTTTGCTTCTTTAAGTGTTCCGTTGAAATCTTCTCCTTGAGGTACATCTTTTGAGTATATCTTAAATTTTGACATGTTGGAATATGGAATTGCAGTCATAAAAACATTTTGCTAACTATTAAATGTTAAAGAGATTGCTGCAATATCATCGTGTTGTTTAAATCTTGGATATCTATGGCAATCCGGATCTTGATTTTCAAGATTTCTAACATAATCTTTAACTTCTTCTATTCCTCCTTTCAAGAAAATATTTACAAATTTATTAAAATTATTATGCTTAAGATTTTCTTTTGGTATAAATAACCCATCTGTGAACAAAACTATATGTTTTACATCTTTTAATTTAAATGAACCCCTATTTAGAAAATTTAACATTTTATTTTCACCATTTAATATTCCATAATTAATGTTCATTCCATTGCGAACTTTAACAAATTGTGGCTTCAATTTATCTCGGATATTTTTTACTCTTTTCTGTGTCAATGATCTCCACATTGCTAGAGTTTCTTGATCATGATCATAATCCTGTACTAAAAGTTGATAGGAATTATCTTGAAATATTACTAAAATTAAACTATCTCCTATCTGTAACCAATCAATTGAATCCTTAGTTAGTTTAACCACTGCAGCACTTGTACTCCACATGTTAATCTTTTTATTAATATCAATGCCATTAGAAATCATCTTTTCTTTAATTCTCTCATTTGCTCTAATTGCCAAATCTTTTAAAGATTGGTCATTTTTTTCAAAGGTCTTTTTAGCAATTGTTGATGCGAGTAATCCTCCTGTTCTTGAATTATCATCAACGTACTCGGCTAAGCTTGTGGCACCATCAAAAACTCCAAATATATTATCTCCAATAAGATAACTATCTTCATTTATGTTGCAAGAACCTTTATCATGGATATAATTAATTTGTATTTTGGGATAGTTACCTGAAAAATCTTTATTAGAACATAAGCCCACTAAATTAATTATTTGATTATATTTTTGATATATTCTTGTAAGATTAAATTTTTTCTCTAGATATTTTGAGATTTGTAAAAATTCCCTTTGGTTTCCTTCTAAAAATTCCATTTCAAGTTTGTAAAAAGACATATCTTCAAAAATTCTAAAAAAATCCATTTTTAATTTCATTTTTGTGTTATTTTTAGAAAAAGTAATGAATTGATGATCTGTCAAAACATTGATTATTGGATACAATTCCTTCGAGATTTTCAGACTAAGAAATTTCTTCACTTCGTTTGAAGATAAAAGATTTTCAAATTCTTTTTTTATTTCATATCGATCATTAAAGTCTCCCAATTTGTAATTATATCTAAATCGTGTTTTATTTTTTGAAGATTTCAATATTCTTCTCAATTTTACATGATTTTTATATAAATTCGAATATAAAGTATCATAATCATTTATAGATGCCTTATATTTTCTTTTGGATATAATCTGCCAATTATCTGCCTTGAAATTTTCAATTATATCTGCTAATAAAATCTCCTTATTGTCTTTTGTTTCTAAATCAAACTTTATTTCTATTTTTTTCATTGCAATATCTTCAAATTATAGTTAATATATAATTGTTGTAGAAGTTTCTTCAACAAAATTTTATATAAAAGATTTAGTTGAAGAATTCATGGAAGAAGAAACCTTGGTTATGATAAAGCCCGATGGCGTAAAAAGAAGGCTTATCGGAGAGTGCATAAGGAGATTTGAAACTGCAGGTTTTGAAATAGTAAGTTTAGAAATTTCAAAATTAAGTCTAAGCCAAGCCAGTAAATTAAGAAGCAAAATAAAGAAAGAGCGTCCAACAATATACTCTGCAGTTATAGATTATACCTTAAGCGGGCCAGTTTGCATCATAATTCTTAAGGGGGATAATGCGATAAGCAGGGTTCGAAATATGATCGGACCTGCAAATCCTATCAAAGCTCAAAAAGGAACTATCAGGGGAGATTTTGCTGAAGGAGATATGGAAGAATTGTCTAGTCAAGGCAAAGCAGTGCAAAATGTAATTCATTCTTCAGCAACACTTCAAGAGGTGATAAGAGAAAAAATAATCCTCAATCAAGTGAAAGGAGGTGAAAAAATATGGAAAAACAAAGAATAGAATCTTCAGGATTAATTACAAGTTATAATTGTTTAGATCGGACAATGACTCTTCTTAATTCAGACAAGACTCTTTTTCGCGGAAATTTTAATCAGACAATGCTTGATTATCCTACAAGAGTTGTACTTGAAATTGAATCCTATTGTAGCTCAGGATGTAAATATTGCTCTGAGGGGGAAGCTGTAAAGTGCAGAAATAATATTTCAAAAAATAAGCTAATAAGCTTAATCGATGAAATTGAAGATATGAATATACACGAGGTTACAATTCGGGGGGGAGGCGAAGCCACAGAACATCCGGATTTTGAAGATATATGGGAATATGCTTCTTCAAAGAAATCTATAGCTTCAAATATTCTTACCAATGGAATGAATCTCAATTTAGAAAAATCCAAGAAATTCCTTAAGAATAAAACATCAAAGTTGATGATTAGTTTAGATGGATTTAAAGAAACTAATTCTCAAAATAGAAACTCCAGACAATATGGCTTAGTAATGTCTTGGTTGCCAAATGCGATTTCAGAGCATCCCGAACAAATAGGAATTTTGTCTTGCCTTTACAGGCAAAACTACAATGAAATACCCAGTTTTGCTAAATTTCTTGCCAAAATGGGATTGGAACATTATCATTTGCCTCCTTTGAAAAGACTTGGAAGATCTGAAATTGCAGATGAAAATTTTGTATCACTAAAGGAAACCAATAAGATCCAGTCTGATTTAGATGAAATTTCAAAAGAATTTCCAAGGTTTAAACCAGTTGTTAGTTGTGTTTATTTGGATAAATTCAAATACAATAAGAATCATGGAATTCCGGTTCCATTATTTAATGAAATCCATTATGGAACTGGATTGAAAATAACCCCCAGCGGAGAGGTTATGGTCAATCGTGGAATAATGTTTACAGAACGGTTTAAGAAAGGGGTAACTACAGAAATATCATTAGAACCTCTGGGAAATATCCACGAAAAATCTCTAAGAGAAATTTGGGATAAAACAAAAAAGATTAGGATCGAACAAGGAAAACTTGCAGACAAACACTATAGTTATTATTTGGGATGGCTTAAAGAACTTGAGAAATAATTCAAGAATAAAAGAGGTGATTCCCTTTTTTCTGAAAAATGTCTTAAAATAAATATATAAATTAAATACAAAATCTTGCTTCTTAAATTAAAAATTAATTTATATATTCTAAAATTCGGCTTATTCTCGCCCGAGGATTTTCCGCAGGTATTATTATTGGATCATATCCAAAACTTTTGTAAGTATTCCCAATCTCTTTATGAATTCTTTTTGCAGTCTCTATATCTTCTTTCCTAACTTTTGTATTTTCATAAATTTTTATTGGTTCCAGCAAAAAGATTTTTTCATAATCAGAGCTTTTTGCAGCCTGAATAAATTCCTGAGGAATTCTAAGTCCATCTATTTGATAATAAGCAATGCCATCGATTATTCCACGATCCAGAAAAGCTATTTCAACTTCTTTTGGAATTTCTCTTTCCCATTGAAGTTGGATCTCTAATACTTCTTTTTGGAACTTGTTTCTATCAATCCAGGGTAGGAGCTCAGAATTTCTTGCGAGTTCAGTTTTGATTACCCAAGAAGCTACTTCTGAAATTTTGTATATTCTTTTGTCGAGTCTCTCTAGTACTGTACTTTTTCCTATTCCCGGTCCGCCTGTAAGGACATATTTTTTTACCATTTTTTCGTTTCGCTTTAAGTGAAATCAGGAAGAAAGAACAGTTTTTAAAAATATGTTGAAGAATATTCTACAACAATAGAAATGTTTAAATATTAAATTTAATTAAATCCTAAATGGATAAAATAGAGCAAACTTTGGAAAAAATTGGATTGAGTCCAAATGAAATTAAAGTTTACATAACACTTAATGATAATGGCTCTACAAAGGCAGGGAAAATTGCCAAACTTGCAAAGCTTGATAGGAGTAGCTGCTATAATGCACTCAAATTACTTCAAGAGAAAGGGGTAGTATCTTATGTTTTAATCGGGCGGGTAAAATGGTTTCAGGTTACAGGCCCGAAAAGATTTCTTGAATACTTAAAAGAACAGGAGGAAGATGTCAAAGCAATTATCCCAGAACTATATGAAAGGCATAAACTCAAAAGAGTTGAAGGCCAAGTAAGATTGTTTAAGGGTATTAAAGGCGTAAAGACAATCTTTATGGATATTATTAAAACCGGAAAAGATAATTATGTTTTCGGGTCAGAAGGGCAATTTTCTGAACGGCTTCCAGATTTTGCACATCAATTTGATAAGCTCAAAAAGAAACATAAAATTAAGACAAAACTTATATTAAGAAGGGGGAGAAAAGAAATAGAAGGGCAAACTTCAGAATATCGCTACATCTCGACAATTTCAGAGAGCCCTGCAGTTACAAATATTTATGGCGATAAGGTCGCAATAATTGTTTGGACAGATGAACCTGAAGGAGTAATTATAGAAAATTCTGCAACTGCTAAAGCATACAAGAGCTACTTTGATTTTATGTGGGAATACGCCGAGAAATAAATCCTTAAATCTCTTAGTTTGAATTTAAAACCTAATTATTTATGGAAGACTCTATTTTTCCCATTGCCTTTAGAACTTCAATAGCTTGTAATCCATATTTCTTGAACACAGGGAATACAAAATTAAGATTACTCATGAAATCAGATTGATTTGGCGGGGCATCATAAAAACCGATTTTAGTTTTTTCAGCAATTTCCTCAGCAATCTTTTTATTTAGACTTGAGTCATCCGAAGTGATTGTAAGTAAAACATTGTACTCATTTTGTAGATCAACTCCTTTCTTTTGCTGAGAGATCATTATTAAATGCTGAGGAGAAGATGGATTATATAATAAAAATTTCTCTGTAATGCCCATTTCTATTGGAACAAAACCCTCTTTGTAAAGACCTAAGACTTCTTCTAAACCTTTATGAGAGTTTGCAATTCTTGTTAATGTATAAGGGGGTTGTGAATTTATCATTTTAACATTCTCATAAAATTGGATTTTTAAGTTTTATTATTTTATTTATACAAACGTCGGTTGATCTGATCCTATTTGTTAGTTTTTCTATCCTCCTTATTAAAAATTTCTTCACCAGCTTACTTAATAATAGTAATTGCAAAATTTAAATTTAGTTGTCTGTATTTATCTCTGACCAAGATCTCTTAGATGATCAAATAATATTTGTAACTACTATAAAGATATTACTAAACGCAAAGCTTATAAATAATAAATTTTATACTAAATAATAAGTCCTATAAAAATGAAATCTAAGTTAAAACAAATAGAAGAGAAATTAAGGAAACGTCTTAATAAACTGGTTGAGCAGTATCAATATGGGGACGATCCTGAATATAAGTGTGATGGGAATGAATACAGAACCGGATGTAGAATTAGACGAACAGTAAAGGCTATCGCAAAAGCCTATTATGGGAATGCAGAAAAATTGAGAATATATTTTAATCATAAAGATCCTTTAATAGCAGGTATAGCTACTTCTGCATACCACTTCCTAACAGGTGATATTAAACCTATCCAGACTCGAGAATATGGCGGGCTGGGAGCGATAATCTATGATAGCGAAGAGAAATTGAAATTTGGTAGGCACCAACTATGGTTTGCAGAAACAAGCGGAACAGCGTTACGAGAATCTATTAACTCTGCATTTGCTTTACAATATTCGGTCAATTCTGGGAATTCTTTACGTGATTCACGTAATTCCGGGTTTGCGTTGATATTATCAAGAAATTTTGCTCATGCTCTGGAATCATCTGTAAACTCTGAGGAAGTATTATCCCATTCTGTTAATCGAGGGTATTCTTTAGAATGGTCACATAACTCCGATGTGGCTTTATTTAAGTCTGTTAATAACGACAAGGCGTTACATTGTTCTAGCAATAAAGATGAGTCTTTAGGTTTTTCTACAAATAAAGGAAACGCACTCCAACAGTCTGATAATTTCAATATGTCTTTGCAAGAATCAAGGAATTTAGGTTTTGCACTACAAAAATCTGATAATATGGACTCCGCCTTGGATTCATCAAGAAATACCGGGAAAGCACTACAATGGTCTCATAATGCAAAGACCGCTTTGCGTAATTCTTCAAATACTAAAAATGTCCTTCTTTATAGCGAAGAAATTAAATAAGCATTTATCCTTTTTTATTTAAAATCAAATTATAAAACTCTCTTTCATTAAAAACAACACTATCAATAACGCATATCTCTAACATTTCTCCTATTTCTCTTAATCTTTCAAGTATTTCTTTATCTTCTTTTGATGGCTCCAAATTTCCTGACTGATGATTATGGGCAAGTATAATTTTACTTGAATTATTCATTAAGGCGTATCTGAAAATTGTTCGTGGATCAAGAATGCAAGAGTTTAATCCTCCTTTAAATAGAGCAGTACTGGCAATTATTTGATTTTTAATATTTAAGCAGATGACTAAAAAATTTTCCTGAGAATAATCAATGTTAATCTTTTGAATTTTTTTGAATAAATCCTTCGCATTTTTGATGCTGTTCCTTGGCTCTTTTATTATCAAAAGCTGTTTCATTCATCGTTGTGTGCGATGGCTTTGATTTTTAAATCTTGTCAATAAAATTAGGATTTATCTTTATGTCTATTCTTTAATGTTTCAAACTCTTCTATAGAAATTCCTCTATCACCTATTTCTTTTCCCCCATCTTTTAACTCATGAAAATCTGTGCCACCTGAAATTACAAGATTCTGTTCTCGTGCAATTTTCCTTAATGTATGTTCCATATCTATCTGAATGGTGACTTTTTTTGGATGATCAACTTCAATTCCATCTCCGCCCAAATTAACAAATTTTTCTATTACACTTTTCATACTATTTTCTAAATACCATGGGTGAGCCAAAATCGCCAGACCTCCTGCATTATGGATTATTTCAATTGCTTTTTTCATAGATGCCCCTTTTGCTTTAACGAATGCCTTTCCATGTTTTCCTAGAAGCTTATCGAAAACATCCTTTGAGTCAATAAATTCCTCAGGATACTTTTTCATTAAGATTTGAGCAATAAATGGCCTGCCAAAATGTTCGCCATTAGTTTCGCTAACTAATTCTTCAAATGTTATTTTATATCCTAAATTATTTAATTTTTCAATTACTTTTTTTGCAGTTTGAATTGAATAATCTTTATGCTTCTGATGAATCTTTAAAATTTCCTTATCATTAGGATTTATGAATAATCCTACAATATGTAATTCATCACAATCTTTTGGAGGGGTTATTGTTATTTCTATTCCCGGGACAAATTCAAAATTTTTTTCTTCTGAATATTCAATTGCTTCTTTATTTCCTTTAACTGTGTCGTGGTCTGTTAAAGCTATGGCAGGAATTTTTTTAGAAATAGCTAAATCAATTAATTCTCTTGGCGAATATTTTCCGTCAGAAAATTTTGAGTGAATATGCAAATCTATTTTTAGCATTATCTCATTAATATAAATGGGTTTTTATATAAATTTTTAATTCCTCAAAACTTATTTTTTTATTGGAATTATATTCATATAGTATTGCTTGAAATCTCCCCAATTTTCCATTGAAAGAAATGCGTCATCTTTATTTTTTATCCCTAATTCGCATTTAATTTCAAATACATCTCCTTTTTTCCCAAAACAATAATAAAAAATGTTTGTATTAAGAAAGTATCTTTTAACTTCCTTAATATCTTCTACAATATATTGTCCGGGAGTACATTGGGCCTTCTTGTCTTCTATAATCTTTACCCGGAAACAGTGTAATCCCTTTGATTTAACGTTTTTATTCACTAAAAGATTATTTATTCCAATATTTCTTGTGGGGGTTAAATTTATATGCATCCCATTTAATACCCCCTGAGGCTTACAAGCCTCAAATTCTTTTGCAGTAGTATAATCTCTAAAATTGACGAACTATGATCTACAATAGTAGAAATTTAATATTTGTTTTAGACTCTATCATGCATTTTTAATCCTCCACAATCTACAATAGTAGAAATTTAATATTTGTTTTAGACACCTATTCCAAGAATAAAATTACTTGAAATCTACAATAGTAGAAATTTAATATTTGTTTTAGACTCAGATTCACAAAAAAATAAGCTTTTGATCTACAATAGTAGAAATTTAATATTTGTTTTAGACAGGAATTTGTCGTATAATCTGTGCCGATATAATCTACAATAGTAGAAATTTAATATTTGTTTTAGACGGTTATAGAGGAATTGGTGTCAATATTATCTACAATAGTAGAAATTTAATATTTGTTTTAGACTTCCAACCAGATAAACTAATGTTGCGAGATCTACAATAGTAGAAATTTAATATTTGTTTTAGACATTTGTTTTAGACACCTTTGTATGTGTAGCTTCGTGAGCCTTTTTTGCTTCCCAAAGCAACATTTAATCCATTTTCCATATCATTAAGATATTTTAGAATTAAATCAGAATTATACTTACTTATTTCTGGAATCTGGGATTTAACCTTATCTTTCCATTCTAAGTATTGGTCTTTGTGCTTGTACGGGTCTATTTTCATTTTTATTCAAATCAAGCTGTTTTAAAAAACAACTTGGACTGTTTTTGAACAAAAAAATCCCTGAGAAATCACAAAATACTGACATGCTCTGTCCGGGATTCGAACCCGGGTCACAGCCTTGAAAGGGCTGTATCCTTGGCCTCTAGACTAACAGAGCTTAGAGTCAAAAAATTCGTACAGCTTTTAAATATTCCTATTTTTATATGTATTGTAAAATTATACTTATCTCATAGTAGATACTCAAAAAAGACAAAGATATAAAAACCATTAATTCTGAAAAATTAAGAGAACATGATAAAGTTGGGAAAACCTAAACCTGCTAAAATCAACGACCTCATATTCAAGGAGCTGATAAAACGAGGATATTCTTTAGAAGGTAAAACAAAGGTATGGGACATTGCTGATTCTAAATTATGGTATCTTATTCCAGATCAGGCTCAGGCATTTTTAGATTTAGAACAATCAGAAGGCTATCAGAAAAATGTGATTCAGAAAGAAATTGATTTGATTAATAAAAATATAGATGTAATCTTTAAGAAAATAGGAAACCAGCCTTTGAATATAATTGATCTTGGATGCGGAGATGGAAAAAAAGCAGTAATCTTTATCAATATGCTGAAAACAAAAGTAAAGTTAAGATATTGCCCTGTAGACATAAGCAGCTTTATGGTTGACAAAGCTATTGAAACACTGAAGCAATCAATGAAGCGGGAAACAGACATTGTGAAATTTCAATGGAATATTTCTGATTTCGAAAACCTTGAAAATGTTGCAGCTTCGTTAAGACAAAACTGCCCAATGGGGGACTGCTTCAAAAAAAACTTTGTTCTTTTGCTGGGAAATACTCTTGGAAATTTCGAAATAAACGGATTATTATATGAAATCAGCAACAGCCTTCAGGAAGGGGATTTTCTCTTAATAGGAAATGGATTAGACAATGGAAATTCTGAAGACAAATTAAAATCATACAAAGACCAAATTATTAATGATTGGCTTGTAAAAGTTTTAACCCAAATCGGGCTAAGAAAAGAAGATATACAATATAATGTAAGGTTCAAAAATTCCAGGATAGAAGAATATTATGCTCTTTTGAATGATGTTGAAATTTCTTTTTTAGGCAGAAAACTTTCATTTGAAAGAGGTGACCAAATAATAGTCGCAGTTTCGTATCAATATAAAGAAGATCTGCTCTACAAATTTGTAAAAATGTATTTTAAGGATGTAAAAATGTTTACAACGCCAGACAATTCTTATTCCTTGCTATTATGCAAAAAATAAGATGATTCCCAAATTTATTAGGAACCTTTTTTTAGCTACAAATTTAATTTTTTGTTCTGATTCTTATTATATTAATAATGAATACATAAAATTATATTTGGAAGGTGTTAAAGATGATTTGGATCTTTTAAGGAAAGCTCAGGGCATGACAATTTCGGAAAGAAAAAAATATTTGGCTGGAATTTGTGAAGATCTAATTAAAGAATATTCTGAAAATTATTGCCCCTCAACATTTTATAAAAAATTTTCTTTTGAAAATCAGATGAGGTATCTAATCTATCGCGTTGAAATTGATCAGATTTTGAAAACTTTAAAGCCCTTCGAGACCGACACGCGGTGATGGTTTCATGTGATGGCAGTCAAATTCATCAAAATAAACCATTCCTTCAAGTTCAGGTTTTGCTTTTTCAGCTGTTTTTTGTTTTGATTCTATACCAATTGGAAATATAGCTTCCAATGTGAACTTTTCAGGAATCTTTAAGAGATTCTTTATTTGGGCTTCATCAAAAATGCTTACCCAATTAGTCACTAAACCTTGTGCTGTAAGTTCCAAAAGAAAATTTTGAATTAAAGCCCCGCACTGTTGGCGTGCTATTTTCAATCCATTATCATGATAAAATTTCATATAGTCTGAATCCTCTGTTATTACGACAACTAAAGTTTGAGCCTGCCCCACACATTCCTGCTGACAGAATGAATTTATTTTTTTGATGGTATCAACTCTCTGCACAAGAATAAATTTTGTCCTTGAAATATTCCCTGCTCTTGGAGCATATCTTGTAGCATCCAATGCTTTTATTATCTTTCTCCAATCGGGCTTTTTAGAAGAATATATTTTTACACTCTTTCTCTTTTTAATTGCCTCTTCTAATTGCATTTAATCTTAAAGTTTGCCGAGTTTAAAAAGATTGCTTCGAAAAGTCATGAAAATTATAAATAGAAATTACTTTTTTAGGGTCATAAACTTTTGAGTAAGCAATTCCCAGCTCGAGGTAATGACCCTCATCCGGCCTGAAGCCATGAAGGATTCCTTCTCTAATAAAAGACCACTCGCTTTCTTCTTTATTGAAATTTCTTTTGGTTTTTTCAACTGGAGCTAAGTTGGTTATGTTTCGAGGTTCGTAGCTATTTTCTGCATAAAATAATTTCCCTTTTCCCCCAATTACAAATATAGTTTCATTAATATTTGGGTGAAGATGAAATTCCGAAGGCCTAAAATAAACTATATAAACAAATGTTTGCCCGGAATTTTCAATAATCTTTTTAGGAGCAAATCTAAATAACAGTCCAGATTCTTGGCTTAACCTATAGCCTTGTTCTTCGAATTCTTCTACTTTTTTATTAAAATATTCTAAATTTAAATTATTGTTGTACCAATTTTTTACTTGTTTATTTGATATTCTTTCTATTGGAGTTTTCATAAAACTTTTTAAAAAATTTTATTTATATCTTTTATTAATTTGAAATCTATATATTGACTGGCAATTAAATTAAAATAATCTTTTTGCATAAACTTCTAATTTCGAATCAAAGTTAAATCCTTCTTTTTTTGCAGAAAAATCATAAATTAAATAAGAATTGTATTTATTTGTTCTAACAATTTTCCATTTGTTCTTATAATAAGGCAGGACTGCTGCGAATCTTATTTTATTTTCTTTTGCCCAATTCGTTGCCATATTCAATAATGCTCTTGGCCAAATAAATTTAGACAATTCTTCATGTTTACCCGGGATGCCTTGAATTTGTGAAATTAATATTCCGTTCCAGATCGGCTCAAAACCCAAAATAGCAATGAAGTCTTGATTCTGCCTTAATATAAATTGATAAGGAGCATCTCTGCAAATTGAATTTTTAATTTTTGCAGGATGATTTGAATCATATATTTCTGTTCTCCCATAATTTAATTCTATATGATATAAACTAAAATCAACAGTTTCCTGCTTCTTTACATATTGTCCGAAGCTTGCCGGAACTTCATAAAATTGTTTACTCCCTAAATGAAATTTTTCAAGTTCTTTTGCCAAATTCTGCCAAGAATAAGTTCTAAATCCCAGCATTTTTATTGAATCTTCTAAACTTGTTCTTAATTTTGCACAATAAGGATGAATTGATTTAGTCCGGAACATTTTTAATTTTTTAATAACTTTATTTTAAAATAGCTATTATTGTAAAGTAATTACAAATGAAAAATTTATAAATATATACTTTTAACAATTTAAATGAAAACATTTGAATGCAAAGCAGAATTATGTAAGGCAAAATGCTGTAATGCGTTTGAAGCTAAAGTATCAGTAGGCTTGGGAGACCTGGTCAGAATCAGCGAATATACAGGAGAGCATATTTCAAAAATATTTAAAGAAAAAGGAGATCTTGCAGTTTTGCCTAGCCCTAAAAATGATTGTTTTATTATTAATTTTAGTTTAATCAGTTCTCCATGCGTTTATTTAGGAGAAAATTATAAATGCAGAATACAAAAAGTTAAGCCAATAGAGTGCGCATATTTTCCAAGAATATTTTTATCAAAGCCGGATGAATTAAAAAAATGCTCTGAAATATTTCCCTGTCTAAAAACCTTATCCAAAGAAAAAGAAGAAATCCTTTCGGAATTTTTTAGAATAAAAGACAAAGAAACTCAACTTGAATTAGGTTATTTTTGGAATAGCTTTGGACAATTGCCTTTCTTAAAAATAGATTCTGATAAGAATTTTTTTAATTATGTTGCCTCTGCACTTACTATACTTAATAAAAAAGACCCTGAATTAAAAAGTTTTAGATCCCAAAGATTTGCAAAAACGATGGATTCGGTTGAGATATCGCGACAATATCCTAAATCAGTTCAGTACAGAAATGATTTAAAGACGTTGCTTAATGCAACATTTTTTTGCATTTTAGAAGATAAAATTATTGATAAATTAAATCTTATACAGACATTTGGTTCAAATTTATTCAAACCAACTTCAGAAGCCTATAAAGATTTGTTATCAATCTTGCAAAATGCCTAATTTAAACATAAGCCCTAATAAGTTACTTGAAATTTTTCCAAGGAAATTCGAGAATCTGAATTTAGTTGCACCAAAAAATAATTTGACTGAATTAGAAATAATCTATTTTCAGAAAGATACTGATGATGTAAGAAGGAATTGGAAAATTTACGAAGATTTTTTAGAAAGAGATAAAATACATTTAGAACAGCAAAAAAGCCGGGTGCGTTCTAATTTGAAATTGCCTGATAATTTTGATGCTATTTATCATGATCACTTATCTTTTATACAAGAAAATTTGATTTCAAGAAAAGATAAAATCCTATTATATATCTATCTTAGGAATGACTTTGAAATTTATAAGGATATAATCAATTTGAGTTTTATTCAAAGAAATCATTCAAAAAAATTAAAAGGAATTGGAGATGAATTTTATGATAATCTTTCAGTTCTATTAACAAATTCTGGATTCAGATATGTTAAAGCCCAGCCATTAAATAAAAAACTTGAAAAATTTTGGAAGTCAAAAGGATTTGTTAAAATCGAGGATTTAGCAGAAACAGAACAAGAATATTTGTTCATTCCGGAATTTGGCTTAGACTGTTATTTCAATCTTTATGTTCATAAGTTATAGAAGTAGCTATTATTGTAAAGTAATAACAAAAGAAAAATTTATAAATTGAAGGTAACTTTTTTCTAAATGAAAATAATGAATTTAGAACAAAGAATAAGAAACAAGATTGATGAGATAAATCTCGCACTTAACTTAGACTCTAAAGTAGATTATAGCGATCTAATTAATCCTTTTTGTTATGGCATAGGAATAGTTATAGCAGAAAGATCAATATGTTATCTTAACGAATATCTGCCAAAAAATCACAAAAATTATACTGATTTTAATTTTAACGAAGCAGTTGAAGAATTTAGGAAGGACTTAATAATATATCAATTCTTAAAAAAAGGCACTATAATTGCCACTGCAAAAGCCTTGTCTGTTGGAGGCAATGAGCAAAATGGAAAAATAATCCTTTGTCAAATAATAAAAAGAAATGGATTAAATTTTAAGGAAATCAAAAAAAATCCTAGAAAGTATCAATGTTCAATTAATGCTATCCCTGAAATAGATGACGATTATATAATTGATAATATAAACAAAGACGTAAAGAGATATATAGAAATTCTAAAACCTGGTTCATTCAAAAGTTTGATTGATAATAACTCTAAAAATTTGTCATCAAAAATTTTCTCATTAGTAAAAGAAACCTTGAGAAATTATGAAAATAAGTTTTATATGAAAGGTTATGAAAATTTATCTTTGGAAGATTCATCAGAATTGTTTAAAAAAAATTATCTTATACAACAGCTTTTGAATGCTAATTGTGATATATCATTGGCTGCTGAACATTCCGGAATTAGTTATGGCAGTTTTAAGGAACATTTAAGCAGGCGAAAAATTTCTGTTTCTGAATTGAGAAAAGTTTGAGTTAATCTTAATCCGACGATAGGACAATACGCCTCGGAGAGGACTCGAACCTTTGACCCCATGGTTAACAGCCATGTGCTCTACCTGCTGAGCTACCGAGGCATAAGATAGAAAAAAATAAAGTATATATAAAGGTTTGTTTCAGCCTTTAATCTGAAGTATCCTTATATGAGCCAATGGTTAGATATTTTAATTTTTCAAATTCTAAGATAGGAATTAATTCAAATAATTTGTGAATTCGGCAAGTCCCATATATATGCTCCAAATGAGTTTCTAAATTATTCTGATTTAAGAAATTAAGTCGCTGAATTAACTCACTATAAAATTGTTCTGCTTTTTCTTGTCCATGAATTATTTCATTTGCTTTAAGATTCACTGCAAAATTATGGGCTAATAATGTAAAATCCGGAAAATTTAGTTTTAAAAGTCTCTGAATAGAATTATCAGAAATGTTTAAAGCTTTTTCATATTCGTTTGTCAATAAGTAAGAATAAGATAACAACACATCTGTTCCTGCATTTTCTCTTTCTTTTTTAAGGCTTTGTTTAAGCAAACTCTCTGCATCAACTGCTTTTTTTTCTGTTAAGTTGACAATAGCAAGCATATTGCGATTTTTGGGAATAGAATAAAAATATGGATTGATAATTGGTTCAGCATCAACCGCTTTTTCCAAATAAACCCTTGCATTATCTAAATCATTTAATTGAAAATATAACTCTCCAATTTTTCCTGCATAAAATTCCGTATATTCGGGAAACATTTTTAATGCTTTTTCAAGATTAGAAACCTGCTCTGAAAAGTATTCTGAAGGAGGAGCTAGAAATTTTTTCCCTTCTTCATCTTGCCTACACATGCTTAATTGATAAATCTTATTTGCCTTAAATGCTTCTGCCACCATCCTAGCATCTTCAAGTATCTTATCAAAGTCCATAAAATTTAAGCTCATGATAAAAATTGTTTAAATTAATTTAAAAAAATTTATGGTCTAAAATAATTATTTTCGGAATAGATTTAATTTTTTCTTATTTTAAAGTAATAACAAAAGAAAAATTTATAAATTAAAAATCATAAGGATAATGATGAAAAAATTAAAATCAATATCAGGTTTGACAGTGATTTTTCTAGCTTTAGCTTCAAATGTTTTTGCCAATAAGCTGGATGATTTAGCAGATTATGTCATTAATAATAATACTCCAAAAATAGAAGGGTTTAATTTAGTTTATAGAATCCAAAAGAATCAGAAAAGTTCTGCTCTTAATTATGAGATTGATAGATGTGTAGAGGTTTTAGATAGACCCCCTAGGCTTTGGAGATGAAGATGAATTAAATATTTTTTATGAACTAACTCATGGAGAGAAATATCTGCTTCAAACTTTAATCTATAACCCTAAAACTCGAGAAAGTATAATCTCACGATATACAAACATTGAACCAAAGCCAAAATTAGAAAATTCAGAAAATTTTGCAGGAACAGTCTTTAATTCTCTTTCGAAATAATCATTTAGCTTTAAAATCCCTTAAACCTAAATCTTCCAAATCTGTTTTTTTAAGCTGTGCATTGAATTTTTCCAAATATGAAAAGACATTTGCATGTTTCGCTCCTTGTATTAAACTGATAATTGCCTGAATTGCCGCTTCTGAATGTTCTGTACCAACAATGATTCCGACAGTGTTATCATTAATTACAATTGATGCTCCTGTCAATTCTTCTATTGTTCTTTTGGCTTTTCCTTTTGTTCCGATAACTCTCTTTCTTACTTCCTGAAGATTTCTTCTTCTTGTATGTTCCTTGATATTGATAATCTCAAAAATAAAATTTGGGTCTGTCAATAAAAGCGCATCATTAGGATCAAAGCCTAAATCAATTGCCCTTATTATTTTTAAAACAACAAATTCATTTAGTTCATCGCCTTTGATAAAAAGTTTTCCATTCCGAAATAAAATTTTTATTTTTATTTTAGATTCAATCAAAGGGATTGCTTTTTTTATTCTGGTCTTTTTTTCTATTAATAAGCTGTGCATATTAAAATTCGGCTTGTGTGGTCTTTAAATGGCCGTCTGCTTTTAATTTCTGAACAGCAGTTTTTGAATATTTATACAGAATATCCCCTTTATCATTGTCAAATTCCCAAGGCTCAATAATTACTACATCACCTTCTCTCAACCATAGGCTCCTTCGCAATCTTCCAGGGACTCTGCAATTTCTTGTCTTTCCATCCATGCATGACACAAACATTCTATTACCTCCCAATCTTTGGGTGATAATTCCGATTATTTCTTTTCCCCGTGGAAGCTTGACTCTTATGGGGCCTTCAGGATTTTCAGATTCTTCTTTTTCATTTTTAAATTTAGATTCCATGTAATTGTTAATTAATTTTTTTATTTATAAAGATATAGTTAAGGAATTTAATCAAATTATCTTATTGATTTATATCCCCCGGGAACCCCATCCTTTGAAAATACTATCTGCCACAAATTTATTTGCCTTGCTCTGAAACAGCCAGCGAGGCTTGTTAAATAATAACACCACATTCTAAAAAATCTCTCATTATAATTTTCAGTTTTTTTAATATCATTCCAATTATTCTTAAAATTATGATACCATGCCATCAAAGTTTTATCATAATCTGATCCAAAATTATGAAAATCTTCCATTACAAATAATCCCTCTGTCGCCTGGCTAATTTGTTTGACTGAAGGAAGAATTCCATTAGGAAAAATATATTTATCAAACCATGGATCTGCAGTATTTCCGGAAGTTTCCCTACCAATTGTATGCAATAAGAATAGTCCATTTTGCTTCAAACATCTGTGGACGACTTTCATGTAGGTTTCATAATTTTTCGGACCAACATGTTCGAACATTCCCAAGGAAATAATTGCATCGAATTGTTCATTTACATTACGGTAATCCTGTAATCTTATTTTGACTGGCAGGCCTTTACACATTTCTTTGGCTAATTTTATTTGTTCTTTTGATATTGTTATACCGACAACATTCGCTTTATATTTTTCAGCGGCATATTTCGCAAAACTTCCCCAACCACATCCTATGTCAAGCACTTTCATCCCTTTCTTTAAATTTATTTTTTTGCATACTAAATCTAACTTTGCTTCTTGCGCCTGGTCTAAATTCTTTGCATCTTTCCAATAACCGCATGTATAAACCATTCTTTTGTCCAGCATTTTTTTATAAAGTTCATTTCCAATGTCATAATGCTTTTCCCCGACTTCATATGCTCTGGATGTATCTTGTAAATTAGAAATCTTAGCTTTAAATGATGCCCAAATTAATCCTCTTACATCTTGAACTTTTTTATCTAATTTTGCGTTAAATATTTTATAGAAAAATACATCAAGAGCCTTGCAATCCCATAACCCTTCCATATATGTTTCCCCTAATGCTATTGAGCCTTTTGATAAAACTCTTGAATAAAAACTAGGATCATGAACTTGAATATCCCAATCACGGTTTCCATTTATTTTGATGTCTGCAGGGTCTAAAATTTTTTGGCCGATAGAAATTAATTTTGAAGGAATCTTATGTTGATATTCACCCATCGGTATTTTAAAATCTTGCTATTTTTAAACTTTTCTTGCTGAGGTTGCTGGTTCTCTATAGCTAAACGCCCACGCCAGGAATCGAACCTGGATGCCCTTGCGAGCCGGCCTTTCCAGGGCCGTGCAATACCATTATGCGACGTGGGCTCAATACTTACTTAATTTTCATCAATTTAAACTTTACCAGTAAATATTTCTATCTGCAAACTATAAAGACTTGCAGAACAAAAATATAAATTTTTGTATGCTAATTTAATAAAATTATATTTAGATGTTTTTAAATCTAACAGAATTAATCAATCATCTCTATTTTTATGTTAACAGTTCGCGGAATAGAAATTCGCATAATATTATGTAAAACTTTTTCATTTGCTATTAGATCTATCACTCTTTTATGGATCCTCATCTCAAATCTGTCAAATGTAGCAGTTCCATTGCCACAAGGAGATTTTCTTGTTGTAATCTTTAGCCTTTTGGTAGGCATGGCAATCGGTCCTGAAATAGGTGTTCCGGCATTGCTCGCTATGTTTTTTATCATATCTATAACTTCGTTTAATTTTTGAATATCTATGCTTTGAAGTTTGATTCTGATTTTTGTCATATAATAAAAATAAATAATCTATTTTTAAATCTTTGCGTATTTCTTGACAGTTCGATTTCTCAATTATCTTTGGGGATCATAAGTATATTAAATAATATATATTGTTTTATATAATGAGAAGAAATGAAATAAAATTTACTTTAATATTAATCTTAGTAATTTCATCAGGCATATTTTATTATAAGATTTCTGATAAGGAGATAAATTTAAATCAAGCCCAAGTAATCAAGGTAATTGATGGGGATACAATTGAAACAAATATTGGAAAAATCCGGCTTTTAGGAATCAACAGCCCTGAAAAATCCATGCCAAACTATAATGAAGCAAAGATTTTTTTAAACAATCTTTTGAATAATGAAACCATAAAAGTTGAAACTATCCATGGAAATGAAATTGATAAATATTCAAGAATTCTTGGACATGTTTACCTGGATGAAGTTTATATCAACAAAGAGATAATAAAAAACGGTTTTGCGAACCTTTATTACTATGAAAAAGACAGCCATTATAATGAGTTAAAGGAAGCAGAAGAATTTGCTATTAAAAATAATCTTGGAATTTGGAAAAAATCTAATAATTTTGGATGTCTAAAATTGATAAAATTAAAATTTAAAGAAAATAAGCAATGCAATAATGAAGAAGTTTTAGTTTTAAATAATACCTGTCAAAAACTAAAAGTCTTGATAAAAGATAACGCCAACCATATTTTTAAAGAAGATATCAATTCAGGAATTTTTTCAAAAAATTTTTCATGCGTTTGGAATGATGAAGGAGACAGAATCCTTATATGGGATGATAACGGAAGGGTGTTCGTTTACAGTTTTTAAATCTTTGAAGAAATTATAAACTCTATCTTTTAACTCTTTATTTTCATAACCCTTAAAAAATATTCCGTCATTGCTGATAAAACTTGAATGAAAAAAATTTTTCGAATTATTTTTTAAATAAAGCTTGAAGGGATGTTCAAAAAAGGATTTTCTAAATTTTTCATTTTCTGGCATAAAATCTTCAGCGCAAATAATTCGGCTAATAACAGGCAATACTTCTTCAAAACGCTTGTCAGCAGTCAGCAAAGATGAACTTTGATTTTTTAGCGATAAAGTAAATAAACCCGTAATCAATTGAGAATCAGTATCAGGATAATTTTGATAATCACTATATTTTTTTGGAATAATATTTTCTAATGATTTAACCAGATCAAATAAAGTAGGGTAACAAGATTCAGTTTCAATATCCCATATCTGGCATGAGCAATTTTTCAAGAAATCTTCCAATTCTAAATTTAGACTTTCTAATAAACTTTCAGATTTCTCAATTATATCTCTTTTATTTCCAGAATAACTTTCCTTGATTGGCTTAAATTTTCTTAGATATCTTAATCTTTTATTAATGCAATTTTTATATGCTTCTATTTCTTTAAAAACCGCAGGGAATAAGTGGATATTATTATTTAAAATAAATTCTTCAGAATTTTTTATAGATTCTATCTCCGTTTTGATGCATCTTCTCAAATTTTGGTTAATTTCTGAAAAATTATTTACCTCGTTACTGATTATGTAAGCTAATTCATGTTCATTTCCGATTAGATTTGAATCTACAAATATATATTCTTTCTTTAAAATTTCTTCAAGAGGAACATATTTAGGTGACATTTTAGAAATATACTCTATTTAGTATTAGAACATTTTAAAGATTTATTGTATTAAAAAATATAAATTAATGAATAAAATAAGGAATTAATTTGATAAAAATTAGATTTTTTATCTATTAAAAACTTGAAGTTTATTTAATTATCAAATCTGAAGATATTTAAAACTTAATATTTATAATAACATATGAAAAAATCAATATTAATCAGTATAATAGTGATAGGATTAATTGCAGTGATAGTTATTGCAACTTTATTTTTTAATCAAGAACAAAAACAAGATATTGCAGGAAATAACTTTGATGATTTTTACACATTACAAAAAGAACAAATGTGCTGTGAAAATTGTTTGGATTATGGAAATTACGATAATTCTGAAGATTGCCTGAAAATCATCAAAGGAAACGGGGGAATAAAGCATTGTTACTTAATTATGGAAGAATATCCCCATTCATTTTTTCAATGCAAGCAATTAATGAATAAAGAATAATTTTATAGCCCAATACTTTTTTGCGTCGACTTCATGGCAATTTCTCAATATGCAAATTTGGCATCATCAATAAATTTAAATAATTAAAACATATAATTTATTAAAAGAATGGTTAAAAAAATTTTAGTTCTGAATGGAAATCCCAAAACTCAAAGTTTTTGCAAATCATTGGCAGAAGCGTATGAAAGAGGCGCAAAAAAATCCGGGGCAGAGGTAAGAAGAATAGATGTTGGTGATTTAAATTTTGATCCTGTTTTATGGGAAGCTTATGATAAAATTCAAAGATTAGAAAAAGATTTGATAGAGGTTCAACAGGATATAAAATGGGCCGATCACATCGTAATAATTTATCCAATCTGGTGGGGGGACATGCCAGCAATACTAAAAGGATTAATGGATAGAATTCTTTTGCCGGGATTTTCATACAAATTTAGAGGTCCATGCAAATGGGACAAATTATTGAAAGGAAGATCTGCACATATTATTGAAGTAATTGGAGGCTTCTCTTTTGTTTATAGATATTGGGGGGCTCCAGCAAGAAATTCAATGAAAAAAGCAATTCTTGGATTTTCAGGAATAAAACCTATACGGGTAACGATAATAAGCAGATTAAAATTCTTTAAACAAAAAAATTTTGACAGATGGATCAACAAGGTTGAAAGAATGGGTAAAAGGCTACGATAAATATATTTCAAACACATTTTATTAATAAAATATGGCGAACCAGCCACGCCGCGTTGTGGCTGGTTCATCATCTCAGCATAGAGATGATTGTGATGCATTTACTAGTTTGTCAGATATATAAAAGTTATTATCGGAAAGTTTAAATTTGTAAAACAAATTATTATTTAATAAATTTTTATAAAAGAGAGTGGCTGCAAAATCTAAACCTGTACGAAGAAAAAAATTAATTCTTTTAGTTGTTATTTTGATTTTATTAACAGCGACCTTGATAATTACTAAATCTTATCTTGTCATAAATCAACTTATTGGAAATGATTTGATAATCAAGCTTGATGCAGACCAGGAAAATTTATTCTTAAAACATAATGAGCAAAAGTCCATAAAATTTCAAATTTTAGCGACAACAAATCCCTTTTGTACAATACAATGCAAATCCGAATTTTATGATATAAGCACAGGTAAAACAATTGAAGAAGATTCATTTAAGTTGAATTCTGCAGTTTCAAAAACAAAAGAGTATAATATTGCTGCAGAAGAAATTGGCGAAGGACAGAAATTGTATTCTTTCAAAATTGCATGCACAAGTAAAAGAAATATCCTTTGCCATACAGAAGAGACTCCCCGAAAAAGAAATTTATTAATTACCCTCAATTATGAAATGAATGATGAAGAACAAGAAATAAAAATTTCTTCAGAAGAAAATTTAATTTATTTAATGAAAAGAATAGATTACTCCAACTCATATTTATCTTGGCTCAATGAAAATATTGAAAATATTTCTTCAATTGATTTCAATTCTGATATAATTCAACTGGTAAGCATTAATCAAACAATTGATGAATTAGAGAATGAAATTTCAAATCGGAAATTATTATGGGAAAGACAGGAATACAATCGTAATCTATCAATTTCTGTAAACAAATTGAAAGAGAATTCAACAAAAATCCAAAATGCATTAGAGCAAATAAATAACAGTATTTCATTAGAGATTAAAAATTATAATAAGTTACTAGAAAACCTTACCAGAATTCAAATTAATTTAGAAAAATTAAAATTCAAAAACATTTCAGACGAGGATTTAGCAGAATTAAATTTTGCCTTTGATTCATTCAACAATAATGTCAGTGTTTTTATTCAAAAATCTTCTTTGGAAAATAAAAAGAAAATAGTTGACTCTTTATCCCAACTAGAATATGTTGATATAAACGATGGTAATGGCACCGTTAGGAATTTCAATAATTTGACAGAAGCTCCAAAAAAGATTGATGTAAAATTATTTAATTATTCTGAGAAAGAAATAATTTTGAAAAATCCAACTTCACAATGTTGTTTTTTAAACAATTGTTCAGAATGCTCTGCTTCTTCAGAAAGTCCAGAACTTTATCCAATTATTTTAATGCATGGCCATGATTTTAACAAATATATTTCAGCAGAACATAGCCTGGATAGTTTTCAAAAGATTCAGGAGAAGCTAGAAGAAGAGGGATATTTGAATGCGGGAGCTTTAATCTTAAGCACATCGGAAAATACACAAAAAGGAATATGGGGCAAGATTCAAAAGCCAATCTCTGTCAGGGCAAGCTATTACTTTGATATTTACAACACTGAAGGAAAAGGAAGGGTTATAGAAACCAAAACAGACAATATTGACACTTATGCATTAAGATTAAAGGATATTATTGAAACAATCAAATTAAAAACCGGCAAAGATAAAGTTATAATAATCTCCCATAGCATGGGAGGGTTGGTTTCTCGAAGATATATTGAAATTTTCGGAGATAACAATGTTGAAAAGTTAATTATGATAGGAACGCCCAATAAAGGGGTTGATGAAGATATCCTAAGATATTGTTTGCTTTTTGGAGAAAAAGCAGAATGCGATAACATGGATAAAAATAGCTTGTTCATAAATAAATTAAATAATTTTGCCGAGAATAGGAAAAATTTTTACAGTATAATCGGGATAGGATGTGAAACAGATTCTGGGACAGGGGATGGCATAGTAAAAAATGAAAGTGCATATCTTGATGATGCAAAAAACTTTTTTATTCAGGGAGAATGCGATGACCTTAAATTTGTTTATCTTCATGAAGAAATGCTTGATATTGAAAAATATCCGGATGTTTTTGAAACAATAAAAAAAGCTCTTAAAGATTAAATTTGAATTTATTTGCCTTCCTCATACAATTGTTTAACTTCTTCTTCTGATAATGTTCTTCCATAAGTTACAACATCGTCCATTAAGCCATTAAAGTCAGTACAACAAGGTGGGGCCCCAATTCCCGGGGGAGAATCAGACATTCCCGGATATAATAGAATTGAAACACTATTCTCCTTTTTTCCATCCACATAACATTCAAAAGAATTTCCTCTGTCGAATACGCCTGTGATAAGATGCCATTGGCTGTCATTAACGCCTGTTGTCCCGCATGATTGTTCTTTGTAATTTGTGCTGTTCCCAATCAAAAACGTTATTCTTCCTCCACTTATTCCAAATCTGTATCCGTTCCCAGAACCGGTATTACCAACGGTATAAACCTGGCCTGAACCAATTGAAGTCTTTATCCAATGAGAAATTGTAAAAGCGTTATTTCCAAAGCCTAACGAACCTGCAATTTGAATGTTATCTCCAATACCATCAAAACTCATGACACTTCCCCTCTCTGAATCTTGGACAATATGCGTATTTCCTAATAGTGTTCCTGCATTTTTCTCAGTAGCGTCGGGAATTACTCCATTTTCTAGGTAATCAAATCTCCAGATTCCCTTAAATTCATTTGATAATCCTTCAGAAGCATCGCATGATCTCGATAAGCTTATTGCAGAAGTAACGTCACAAGCCTTGCGCTTTTTTCCATTATTCACGACAGGGGCGACTGAAATCGATTCCGCATCTCCATTTAAAAATAGGTAAAATGTCTTTCCTGAATTTTTGTTAAATTTCATGGATCTTGTGAATTTTTTTGTATTTCCATCTGAAGAAACATAAAATTCCACTCCAGAGATATTAACATCGCTTGGGCCTTTATTCAAATGTATGCTTGCAATTTTTACATCAGGATCAAGGCAAGTATACCCCGAAGAAGATTCGATTATCATGTCATTTGCTTCTTCGCATAAATTTCCTAATTCCAACTTATCTCCAAGGAAAGAATTTACTATTATCCCTAAAAAGGTAACAGATGCAACAGTTATAAGAATAATAAGAACAGTTGCTACAACTGTTGAAACTCCCTTATTCTTTTTCATTGATGTTTATAAAAAATTTATTTTTAAACTTATTAGATTCGTTTTGCTTAATCAGATAGATTTCATTTCCTTTTTTGCATTTAGGAAGTCGGATTCCAACACTTTGTGTTTTTTCAGCACTACTGACAGAAATATTGTTAATCTGCATACTTTCAATTTTTGCCCTAATTAGTGGGAAATCTTTCGCCATGATATATATCTCATCGCCTAATTTTAATTTTCCGGTAAAAATCTTTACATTTGCAACACCAATTTTGGACCAGTATTTTTCAACCCTCCCCACATATTGTTTTGTTTCCTGATGTTCTCCATTTTCTGAATAAGAAAAATCGTCTGAAGTAGGCAGTTTTATGAAGAATCCTGAAGAAAAACCGCGATTGTAAACCTTTTTTAATTCTTTCAATGATTCATTAATCTCTGGATCTGATAATTTTTTGTCAATTGCTTTTCTATATTCTTTTACAACGGTATAAACATATTCTGCATCCCTATTTCTTCCTTCAATTTTTAATGCAGATATGCCTGAACTTTTTATTTTTTCAAGAAAAGGCAAGGTGCATAAATCTTTAGCAGACATCACACGATTATTGTCAAGTTTTAATTCAAAGCCATCTTCATCAATAATTTTGTAGGCCCGCCTGCAGGGATGAGTACATTGCCCGCGATTTGCTGATTTGCATTGGAGAAATTGTGACGTGAAACATCTTCCAGAGATTGAAACGCACATCGCCCCATGAGCAAAACATTCAATATCTATTGCCTTTGAAATTTTTTTTATTTGTTTTAAATTTAATTCTCTGGCAAGGACAATTCTTTCTGCTCCAAGTTTTTTATAAAATTCAGCAGATTTGATATTCGAGACAGAAGCTTGAGTTGAGATATGGAATGGAATTTTATATTTTTTGCACAATTCAATAACAGATAAATCCCAGCAAATGATTGCATCAATTTTATCTTTTACTTTAGATATTATTTTTTCTAATTTTTTTAGTTCATTATCGTAAATTATAGTGTTCAATGTTAGATATTTCTTTATATCTCTTTTAGATCCATGACAAACTTTATTTATCTTATCTAAATCTCTTATTGAAAAATTTTTAGCAGAATCTCGCATGTTAAATTCTTTTAATCCAAAATAAACTGCATTTGCTCCTGCATTTATCGCAGAATGAAGGCATTGAAAGTTTCCTGCAGGGGCCAATAATTCAATCTTTTTTAACATTTTATTCGTATTAGGAAAAACATTATATTTTTAAACATTTAATTTGTAGTATTCCAATGCGTGGATAGTTTAGCGGCAGAATTCGACCTTGCCAACTAGAACCAAGGTTCTAGGACTCCTATAATTTAAATCCAATTGTTTAAAGATTGGATTATAAAATAGGAAGCCTGGAAAAAATTAGGTACTATTATGAGTTCCTTGAGGGAGGAATTCATAAAATTAAGTTCCTTATAATAATAAAGGTCTTAATATAAGAATCTTTAGAGGGAAGATTCTTTAACAAGATTATCAAGGTGTCTTGAGGGAGACTCCTTAGAGTCATTTAGGAACGAAATTAAGAATAAACCATAATACCAAAACAAATAGAAAAATTTGTTAGGCAAAGAGGTCGTGACCCGGGTTCGAGTCCCGGTCCGCGCATTTAGGCTTTGTGGTATATTTCACACTTTGTTCTAGCTTATTCCATTATGATCTTAAGCATAATTATCTATACGTTTCCTTTGATTATCAATCTCTCTAATACAAATTTGCTTAATGTCGCCAATTCGTTCAATTGAATCAGAATAAAAATTTATAACTTCTCTTAATAGCTTATCGTAGTTTTTGTAATTATCACAACCTAAACTCTGCATATTAACTAAAATGGTTCTCAGTACTTTTCTATAAATCCCCGTTCTTTGTCGGTCTTTTTTTATACTCAAATTTTGTGCAGAATCTTTAATAAACCAAGGCAAACAATGTAAATATGAGGCTGCATTTTCTACAATCTTTTCCTTATCTAAATTTTTAATATGTTCAAATCCATAAGTTGTAGAGTTATCTTTTAAGATTATATAACTTGGTTTTTCATTTGATGAATTCATTAAAATATCTTTCAACGTCGTAAGAGGTTCAATCTCATAAACATCTGAGACTTCATTCATTGCCATTGTTAATCTTTCAAGCCCAAAACCTCCTGGAGAAATTTTTGGCTTTAATTTTAATAGAAAAGAATTTTTATTAAGAGAATCTTCAAGTCCTTGTGATAAGACATTTAGCCTTTTTGCAAAGGTTTTCTTAATATGTGATTCGTGAAGAAAAACTCCTATTTCATGGTACTTCCCTGTTTTTTGATTTAGATAGTAAGGTTCAGAGCGTACCCCTGCAAAATGCTCTCGAGAGTTTAGTAAAATTGCATCCTTATTGTTGATTAAATCGAGTTCTCCGACTTCTAATATCTGATTATTTTTTATTCCTTGGCTTAGCCAGGCATTTATAGCTTCTTCATCCCTCGGCATATTGATCCCATACTTTTTCATGTTATCAAACTCTTTTCCTTGATTTATTCGCTCTATATCTGCATCTTCGTTTGTATTAATTCCTAATCCATAAATATTTCCGCCTTGCCAGACAGTAAATAAAAGGTTTTCAGATTTTAATCCAAGAATGCCTGTTGCAAACTTATAATTGTCTTCAATAACTTTTTCTCGCGAATATTTGTCCCAAGAGATTGTCAGAAGCATCCAGAAAAAGGGCTGATGGGTTTTATCAGGCTCATCAAAATGCCTAAAACATCTTTGGTAAGTTACATATGCTTCCGGAATTAACGGGTTTTCAATGATCTTTTTATTAAACCAATCAACAGCTCCACTAATTACAAAGCAAGTTGGAAATGTTGAATTAATTAACTTTTTTGAATTCCAGATTGACCAATTTTGGCTATTCATGTAACCTAAATATTCTTTTTGAATTTGTTTGCTATTTATCATTTTAGTTTTACTTTTATTTTTTAGTAGTAACATTAAAGAAGACTATTTATCGTTTTGTTGTAGAAAATGTTAAACAATAGAAAGATTTAAATTGGAGGATTTCATAAAAAATCATGGATGAAATCGAAAATGCATTAACTAATCTAAATTTTAGCGATAAAGAAATTAAAGTTTATATTAAACTCTTAGAATTGGGTAAAACCGGGGTACAAAGATTAAGTGAACTTACAAAGATTAATCGTGTAACTCTTTACAGCATTTTAGATAATTTAATAAAAAAAGGAGCTGCGGGGAATACCGTTATTGAATATGCAAAACATTTTTATGCAATTGAACCAGAAAAAATTCTGAGCCAATTAGAAGAAAAAAATGAAAAGTTCAGAAAGATTCTCCCTTTGCTAAAAGAGAAACAAAATACAATTGGATTAAAACCAGAAATTGAATTTTATGAAGGTGAAAAAGGTATTATCTCAGTTGAATCAGAAGTATTGAAATCAAAAAAAGATTTCTTTGCATATGGTTCTTTTGAAATTTACAATAGGATTTTAGAGTATTCTGGTTTAAGTTTTAGGAAGAAAAGAATCTTAAATAAAATCACTGTTCAGTGCATTACTGATGATTCTGCAAAGAATCATGAAATGTTCAATAAACCAGAATATAAAAGATACACAAAAGTAAGAATTTTAAATTCTCTTAAGGACATGCCCTCCTGGACCTATCTATTCGATAATAAGGTTGTGATACTTTCTTTTGAAAAAGAAAACCCCATTGCAATTCTTATTAATAGTGAAGCTGTATATTTAAAAGAAAAAATTATTTTTGATTTAATGTTAAAATGAGAATCGAAAACTAATTTGCCTTAGAATAATTATATCCTATATCCATTGTTCCTCGCCCTCCCACACATAAACATAAGAATATATGTATATATACATATATTCATTTCTGCCACTTTCACTGACTCTTGGCGATTTTACCGACGATCATCTCTTAAAATCATTTTCACATCTCACTGCCAGTTTTCATCGATTTTAGCCACTCCACGTTCATGCATAATCCTGTCAATTTTACCAATAACATTTCTTTTTGTAAATGTCTTTCCATATCTTTTATATGACTTCAACAAATTTCTGTCAGTGATCACAAAGAACCATCGCCTTCCATAATCTTCTTTCAGCGCTTCAACCTTTTCCAAGAACTGGTTTTTATTTTTCTTTAGCACAATTCCAGTTTCAATCTCAACAGCCCACTCTTCCTTATTAATCACAAAAACAATGTCAGGCTTTCTTGTCAAATACTCCTTAACATTTTTTGTGTATGTCCTTAAATATTCTGCAACTTCAAAAACAAGAATTCCATGCCTTGCAGTCTCATGAAAAAAAGGCTTGAAATAATATGATTCATGATTGCCCTGAATATTTTTGCTTTCTACAAAATAATATCCTGAGTGTTCAAGATCCCATTTCAACGCTTTTTTAATAGCATCATCAAAACGATAAACTCTGGGTTTTGCTTTAAACCTCCAACTCAAAATTTATTTTCATTTGGGCATAAAGCCTTTTTGTCAGTTCTGCTATTTTCTGGATTTGAATCTTCATCAGGTCATTGTCTTCTCTTAACAATTGATTTTCTTTTTCAGCATTATCTAATCTTTTCTCAAGGTCTATTTTAGTAATATCTATTAGTAAATCTTCTTCAGAGATTGTATCTTTCATTCCTAAGAGTTCAGAATAATAATGAATCTTGTCAGACTTTTTCCAGCCGAATCTGTACTTTAAAGCAGATTCAGACTTATATCGCGGAAGCCAGTAACAGCAAGAACAATGCCTAAAGTCATACATTGTCAGCTGAGAATACTTTGCACCTGCCGGACTTTTCTTGTCCCCAAAAATTCTTCTTGCCAGTCTTTTAATATATTTATTGACTGAATATGGCGCAGTCTTAAATAAATAATCTTCAGGAGAAAGGTTATTGTTTAAAACATAATCTTTGATTAAATCAGAGCAGATCAATAATTTAATTCTTCTGCCAAAAGTCTTGCTAATTTCATCACGAATATTCAATTCCTTAAAGTTATTATAAAAATCAGAAACTTTAATATTCATCAATTCTGTTGGAGCCCTTATGCCTGAATCAAACAAAAACCAGATTAATACCTGATATTCATATTTTGCAGATTTGCATAGCTGTTTTATCTGTGATTCATTCAAATAAACCCATTCAGGCTTTTCTCCAGATGTATCCAGGTCTAAGGTTATATCTTGAACTTCAATTCCTGCCTTTCTGTTTCTTTTCTGATGCCAATGCCAGAATGCCTTAAAATCCTTTACAAAGTCCTTTGTGGACTTAAATTTTAAGCCATCCGCTCTTGTAATAATCCCATGTCTCATGTCTAGAAAAAACCCAAAAAGCTGTGATTCGTTCACTTCAGTTATAATTTTAAGATTAAATCGCTTTTCAAACTCTTTTGCCATAAAAGTCATCCTTTGCCTTAAGACATTAAGCCTTACAAAGCTTCTTGCGCCCTTTTTACTGCTTGTTGATACATTCATCCCGCTTTCCATGTCACTTAGATATTCTTTTATTAAATCAGAATTTAGCTTGCTTATTTCAGGGATTCCTGATTCAGTTTTATTTTTCCATGTCAAATATTTTTCCTTGTTTTTATGCGGGTCTATTTTGGACATTTGTGTGTTGTCCATGGAAGGCATTTATATATTTTGTCGAGATTGAATGCATGCAACAGAATTGATGGATTGTGCCAATATTTAAAAAGATAAAATCTGAATAATGAATATGCAAGACATCGCTTGAATATGCCCTTTGGTTATCGTCAGCGGTCCGCGCATTTTTATTAAACGTGACAAGAATTTTTGGTTTCTAAATGAATGTAAATCATTCCTTTATCGTAAATTAGTTATTACAACTTTAGAAAAAAGTTAGCATTAATAAAAATGGAAAAATATCCACATTAAATTTTCCTGTTAAAAATCCATATAAAAATATTAAAAAGAATATTATTGAAATAATCAATCCAATCTATGCATAAGATTTGCCTTCTAAATCATGCCTTTTAATTTTAACTAAACCAAAAATTCCTGTGATAATTCCAACTAATGGCAAAACCATGATAACTCCGGTACTCCTAATAAAGCGAATATTATTATAGGCTATATTAGAATTGTTTCAATAATATTTCCTATATAAGGAATTCTTGAAAAGAGAGGGTTGGAAAATAATATCGCAAAAATTAAAATTTGCAAAATCCCAATGATAAAAGAAGTAATTGCAAGTTTACTTTTTCATGTTTTCTTAAATATAAGTTTATTTAAAAATATTTCTTTCATTGATTTCTATTGACAAATAGCTTAATTCGGGAAAAACTTAAATTCTGATTTGCCTTTTAATTATATGCCAAGCAAAAAATTGAAAACCCAAATAAAAAATGTTAAAAAAGAAGCATCAAATTTCAAAAAAGAATTTAAAAAACAAACGTTTACAGCAATCTCCGCTGCATTGGGATTCTTAATCGCATTGAGCTGGAGAGAGCCTATTTCAGATCTGATAACAAAAATTGTGGAAGAAGCAGGTCTAACAAAAGATTTAATCCGTTATAAATTTTTATCTGCAATAATCATCACTGTTATTTGTGTTTTATTCCTAATTATAATTTCCAAATGGTCGAGTAAAAATTGATTAACAATATTTAAAAACTCAAAATTGATAAATCAATCTATTTTATATATGTCTAAAAAAATACAGCACTCAAATAAAAATGGGGGGATTATAGACGAATATGGGGAAATGGAGAAGACACTTCGAGCACTATGATTTTTTTCGCTTAAACTCTGATAGATACCTCGCTACGCTTCAAAAACATTTAGATTTATTGAAAGGATTCAAGTACATTATTGATACTGGTGCAGGTTCGGGCAATCTAACTTTAAAACTTTTGGAGCGGGGGCATTTTGTTAAAGCAACTGATGTGGATGAAGAAGTTTTAGAACTGTTAAAAGAAAAATGCAAGGATTATGAAAATTTATTGGATACTGAAACAATGGACTTAAACGAAAAGATGCCTTTAAAATCAAATTCATTTGATGCAGCAAATTCAATGTTTGTAATTCCATTTGTAAATCATGAATTATATTTTTTAGAAATATTCAGAATCTTGAAATCGAATTCAAGATTCATATTATCTGCATGGGCTCCCGTGGAAAATACATGGGACGGAGTAATAATTGGGTTGGAAAGAGAATTAACAAGAAAGGGAATCCTGCCCAAAAATCAAGAAGAATGGAAGGAATTCAAATTGGCAAACAGCAAAAGAGTTGCCGAAGTTAAAAGAGGACCAAGTCCACAAAAAATAATAAAAACCCTAGCTGATGCCGGATTTAGCAACATAACCATGCCTGAAAATCCTTACGGCCATTTAGCTTATACGGTCATTTGTGAAAAGAAATAATTAATTTAACTTTCTAGTAGTAAATCATACAAAAATTTAAATATTCAAAATTCCAATTAATTAAATGGAAAAGCTTTGTGTTTATTCTTTTGAAGAACATTTTGATTCGAAAACATATCCAAAAAAACTTAGTGGGGAAGAAATTAATGGAATATTCCCTGCAGATTTGGAAAATTTTAGGGGGCTTCAAAGAAATGTTCATTATTCATTGAGCCTTACTGAAGATAGCAATAAATCTTTATTATTCAGAATATTAGATCCTAATTATTTTTATTTTTTTAAAAAAGAATGGCCCAATAATTGGAATGAGTATCTTAATAATGATGATGTAATTGATTCAGGAATTGTATTGTTGCCAGCGAGGGAAATAAGCCAGGAATTAGATTTATGTTTAGAAGATTTGCATTTTAGCAGAGAAGAATTAGATAGAATGAATAATGAAAGTGATAATTTATTTAATAATGTATGTAGGCATATGCCATTTACAAAACCACTTTATAGAATAAAGTTTGATACCCTGAACTTAAATCCATTTTACCGTTTAAATTTGCCAATTCCATTACCTGCCTATGGAGTAAAACTTACTGCCCCTAGCTGTTCGATTGAAATGCTTAATATGAAAACTAAAAAATGGATTGATACGGGAGAAAGGCATAGCATTAACCCATTGGAATTTATTTCTTTTTTAAAAGGAAATCATTCAATAAATTGCATACTCAATGAAAGAAAAAAATATTTGCATTTGTTGCACTGATTATTCTTATACTTTTTACTTAAATCATGTTTGATTTAAGATAACTTCGGTGATTAAAGATGCAGATAAAAATCTTTTTATACTATTTAAAGCAATTTCTAATATGGTGGTTGTAGTTTAGTGGCAGAACATGTGGCTGTGGCCCGCATAGCGAGGGTTCGATTCCCTCCTTCCACCCTGAAAATTAAAAAAAAATAAAATTATTCAACTTCTCCAATACTCTTGCTTAAATCTGCAGGACTTTCGTATTCTCTATCTTCAATTTGTTTTAAAACATCTACTATTTCATCTGGGGCGTCATTGTCTTTAGCAATTTTTATAAGTTCGTCTTTTGTTTTTGGATAGTCTACATCTCCAAGATGTTTTTGAATTTCTGCCGGGCTTGGTTTATGGTTGTTTTTTTTCATTTTAAGATTTGCTGTTTAGTTAGCAATATAAGATTTATTCTCGTTAAAAATCTGTTTTGTATTAAAAAATACATGACTACCCGAGGTAAAAAATCAGAAATAAACTAAAAACATTTATAAAACTCTTTAGCATTAAATTTAAAAGATGGTGAATAAAATTCCTAAAAATAAGAATCCTTCTGAAGAAAAGACCCAAAAACAAACTTTGTCCATCATGAAGGAAGAAGATATTGCATTAGACTTTGGAACAAAGGTTTATAAAAAATTTGATAAAATCATCAAATCTATTATTTTATTTGGAAGCACTGCAAAAAAGATTGCACAACCTACCTCTGATATTGATATTATAATTATTATTGATGACGTGGCTGTGAGCTGGGATGATGAATTAATAGCATGGTATAGGGAAGAACTTGGAAAGATAATTGCAAATAATCCTTATAAGAAAGAGCTTCATGTAAATACAGTAAAACTCTCAACTTGGTGGTCTGACTTAATAAAGGGAGACCCCATAATAATAAGCATCTTAAGATATGGCCTTCCAATTATTGACTTTGGAGGTTTTTTTACACCATTAAAAATTCTGCTAAGAGACGGCAAAATTAAATCAACACCAGAAGCAATTTATACTTTGCTTCAAAGAGCACCAACTCACATGGCAAGAACTAAAACATCTTTATTCGCTGCAATTGATGGATTATATTGGGCAATGGTTGATTCTGCTCATGCTGCAATAATTGCTGCGGATTTAACTCCTGCTTCCCCTGAAGAGATCCCTGAAATATTAAAGATTAATTTTGCAGAAAAAAAATTGTTAAAGATAAAATACGTTGAATATTATTCTGAGCTTCATGAATTGGCAAAATCTATAATTCATGGAAAAACTGTTGAAGTTAATGGGAAGATTATAGATGAATGGACAGAAAAGATTGATGATTTTATCAAGACAATGGCCGAACTTATCAGCAATTTATTAGATGCGAAAAAAGAGCTTAAGCAGATAAATTAAATCTTTGTTTTTTAATTAGTTTTAATTGTTGTCTAGATAAATAGAAAACTTATTATTGAACAGGAGCTTCTTCTTTTTTCAAAAAATCTTCAAATTTCTTTTTTCCTTCTTTCAAAACTTTTGTATTAATTTGAACCGTATCAAGAGAAATAGCATTTCCTCTTACAGTTTTTCTTAATTTAATCCCTTTTCTTGTATCTTTCATTCCTTTTCCTCTCTTTAACAATGCTTTTTTTAATCCAGGTCCTTCAAATTGCTTTAATCCGGGAAATCCCGCTTTGTCACTTGTTCCGGTTATTTCTAATTCATATCCATCCAAATCTGAAGAAATCTCTTTACCATCAATTTTAGAGTTTAATTTTGTATCGATTAAGCTTTCGTTATCTGATTCAAATTTTGCTGTTTTTCCTTTAAGGGATACGTTTATTTTAAATGCCATATTTATTCCTGGGATAAAGGGTTTTTAAAGATTTTTGTTTGATGTTTGAGGCTTCCCTTTGTTTGATTACAATCAGATAAGTAAAACATCATAAATCTCCTTAGCGTTACTTTTGCAAGAATCAATTATCTTTTCATATTTTGGAGCGATTCTTGACAGGTATTCTCTCGTATGTTCTTCAAATTTTTGACCATTAAAACCTTCCAATGCAAGATTATACCAATTCCTAAAAAATTTTTTATTCTCCAAAGAAACTTCTTTTCTAAATTGCTTATAATCCTTTGCAAACTCTAACATTTGAGGGTTATTTGTAACATCTGAAATATTAAAGGCAAAAAAAGATTTTTTTGCATATGGTTCTTTTGAAATCTATAATAAGATTCTATCTTATTCCGGATTAAATTTTAGAAAAAAAAGAATTTTGAGTAAAATAATAGTCCAATGCATAACAGATGACTCTGCTAAAAATCATGAACTCTTTAAAAAACCTGAATATAAAAAGTATACCAGAATAAAAATTCTGAACTATCTAAAAATCATGCCCTCGTGGACATATTTATTTGATAATAAAATAGCGATAATCTCTTTTGAAAGAGAGCAGCCTGTGGCTATTCTTGTCAATAGCAAATCCGTTTACTTGAAAGAAAAGATGATATTTGATTTAATGTGGAAGAATTAATTATTCCAAAACATAATCCCAACCGGGCTGCCAGGCTTTTCTTTTTCTCCAATCTTCTTCAAAAGATTCTGCCCAAGTTTTATTTTTAAGCAAAACATCTAAAGCTAATTGAGGAGCTTTATGCGCAACAATTGCAATATTTTGCCCATCATAATTTTTCTTTAAAAATTTCAAAAAATCTTCAATTCTTTTTTTAACATCTTCATAGCTTTCCCCTCCTGGAAATTTTTTTGCAATGCACTTCTCCTGCATAGGCTCAACAATTCCCGATGATTTTGCGTTGAACTTTCCATAGTTGCATTCCCTCAATCTTTTGTCTTGAATAATTTTATACTTTTTTCCAAAGCTAATTTCTGCGGAATCAATAGCTCTCTTTAAATCAGAGCAAAAAACAACATCAAAATTTTTTTCTTTAATCTGTTTAAGAAGCTTTTTAGATTGTTCAATGCCTAATTCAGAAAGTCCAACATCATTCCAGCCTGAAGAAATGTTTTTCTCATTGTCTGTTGTCGTTCCATGAACAAAGTAAATGATTTTTACGGCCATAGATTATAGTTTGCAAATATTTATTTAAACTTTCTTGTCTGATAAAACTTATACTATTTTAATAGCAATCCATTGAGTAAAGAATATCCTTAAATGAAATACAAGTCAAAATTGAATAAGAAAATTATTTTATTAAAACTCTAATGCTAGTTATATTGTTGTCATTATTTTCAGGATAAATTGTCAGATCATAATATTCTAATGTTGGAAAACAGTCATATAAAATTTTTTCGAGATATTCTTCGCTAGTTAATGGTTTTTTGCATCCAAGATTTTTTCCTTCTTTCTCGTAAATTCTATTTGCTTCATTAAATCTATCTGAACCATAATTGGGAACAGTAATTCTTTGCTTATCAAGTCTTCTTGAATTTTCAATTATATTTTGGCACAAATAATTTTTATGCATTGAATAAAGTTCGCTTCTATTGTTGCATATTTTATTAAAAATATTAAAATTAGAAATAGCTTCGTTCATCCAATCTTGATAAAAATTATTGCCTTGAATTATGGTAATGTGATAAGCTTCATTAAATCCTCTAAAATAATCCATTAATTTTTCTGTTTGTTTTAACATTCCAATTGCATCAAAGATTTTTAATGCAGCTTCATCTTTTGAAGAATTATTTTTATAAAATTGTCGTAAACTTGGATCAGCCAAAGATTTCATGTATTCTAGCCAATCCATCTCATTTAATGATTCAACATATTTCTTATCAAATTCAAATGATCTGTCATTTTGTTCTTTTTTGCCAATGGCCTTAACTTTAAATACAATTGGCTTAAACTGTTCCAGATAAATATCTGCCCTAATTTTTCCTTGAATTTCATTAGTAAAAAAATCAGATAAAATCTCTTCAATCTCTTTCCGCTTTTTTATAATAGCTAAATAAGTAGTTTGTTTAATCTCTGCAATTACATTAAAAGGAAATGTATCATTGGAAAGTTTCTCAAATGGGTCGGAAATAAAAATACCCATAATCTCCGCATAATTTTTATAAAAATTTGAAGCTAAATAAAGGGAATCTGATAATTTCTCTTTTTCTTTTTCATGAACCTCACAAGATTTGCTACCTATTTGAGTATGAATTTGATTGCCAACAACTTTTCTGTAAAAATTAACTCCTTCATTGAATACATAGTTTAGCGCCCCGGGAATATCATCATTTTCTAAAATCCGTTCTTTCATTATTCCAATAGGAACTTCGGGATTCATATTTATCTGCACTTCTAGATTAACCATTAAAGAAAAAGTGAAGTTTAATTTATAAATCTTTATAATGTCATGACTTTATAGTTATAATAATATATATTCCACAAGATAAAAGCTTAAAAATTATCTTTTTAAAAATCTTGGATGGAAAATAAGAATCTTAAATTTGATGGATATGTTGCTGTTGTGCCGAATGAAATTTACAGATCAAAAAAGATTATTCCCTTATATGATGACATTAAAGTTGTAGAAATTATGACTTTAAAAAGGCTGGAAATAAAAAGCCAGCAACAGGTTTTAGATTTTATTCAACAAAGCATTGAACAATATCTTTCAAACCCTGCTAAATTAAATCCAAAATTAGTTGAATCAATAAAGAATCTTCCGGAAAAAGAGATTCATGCAATTAAAAATAAGGAATCTGAAATATTGGAACATTTAACGCTACATGATTACCCCAATACTTCTTCTCCGACGGGTTATCTTATTATAAAAAATGGATGGATGGAAAATAAATCCAGAAATCAAAAGAAAATCAGGGATGAAGATCTTATACAAAACAGTCTTTGGAGCTTATACCTTCAGGCAGATAAGATTTTTGACAAACATTTATTGGAAACATTTATTGAAAATAAAGTAACCTTAAGCCAGACACTTTCTGTTTCAGGCAATTATGAAAACTATAGTACGGTTGCAGATGAAATAAGGATAATTTATAATACTCTTGATTCTCCTGAAAAAATCTTTAAAATAACAGATATAAGCCAGAAATCATTGGAGGACAGGGTTTCTTTTGTTATAGCCAGCACTGCAACTTGCTTGGCAAAGGAAGGTTTAGCAAAAGTTATTTTCCATGGAATGCAATCTGTAACAGATAAGGGAGATAATAACCCTGAAACAAATCTGAATTTTTCCCCTAATGAATTTAATTAATCTTAAATTCCCCAAGTTGGATTAAATTTTCTTTTTATTTCTGCAATTTCCTGAAGAATTTTAACTTCATCTTGTGAAAGAAGATTCTTATGTTCCTTGAATTTTCTAAATTGGCTTTCTGATAAATTTGAATATAAATACTGAGATTCCTTTAATTGCCTTTCAAAATTTACTCCTGGAATTGAGATTGCTATTTCTTTTCCTTTTTCAGCCTGTGAAAGAGTAGATTTATCTTCCTGGATTGTTTTTATTCTTCCAATCTTTTCATCATCTTGATTGATTAATTCTATCTCTTGCTTTAATATTCCCCCGTCAATCCTAACTCCGAAAATTGCAGGGTTAGAGTTTCGGAACACAAATTGAAGTATTGTAATTTTAGCAAGATTTGGAAGTTCTTCTAATTTTCCTCTTTCAATCTCTTTTAACTTTTGGCTTTTCCATTCCTCAAAGTCTTCAATAATTTTGAAAACAACAGGATTAGTAATAATCTTGATTTCTTTGAGTTCTTTTTCATCAATCTCTTTTTCTACTTCAACATTAAATCCTAAAATCACCTTGTCCTCTTCAGCATTTATTGATGCCTGATAAATATCTTTTTTAGTTATATTCCCAATTCCTGCTTTTATTACTTTTATCTGTTTTTGCCTTAACAAAAATAAAAGCGCTTCAAGGCTTCCCAATGATTCTGCTTTAATCAAGATTCCCTGATTATCCGTCTGTATTTCTTTTTCTAATTCTTCTGAAAACTCCTTTTTTAACTCTTCAAAATTATTTTCTATTTTTTGAAACCTCATCCCCGGCAGAACTTCTTCTTTTGAGGTTATTTGAAGCCTCAAACCGGATGCTGCCGATGAGTTTTCAACAGATTTGTATCCTTTTGACAATGGAAGGGCTTCTTGTACGCTTCTTACCTTTGTTACAATTGGAATCCCAAGATTTGCGATTATTATTTCGTCATTCAATTTCAAAGTCCCATCATAAAGAATTGACTCAATATAATTCATGGCCTTTTCTTTTTTAACTTCAAGAATAACCCCCTTTGCGCTTTCATGCAGGGAAATTCTTTGTTTTAAAAATTTCTGGGATAGTGCACATAAAATTGCGAGAATTTCAGAGATTCCCTCTTTAGTCTTGGCGGAGCACGGGACTATCGCTATGTTTTTTGTGAAATCGGTTATTTT
Source organism: Nanobdellota archaeon (assembly GCA_049324275.1). Classification (GTDB taxonomy): domain Archaea; phylum Nanobdellota; class Nanobdellia; order Pacearchaeales; family GW2011-AR1; genus JBMOLG01. The sequence goes on from JBMOLG010000001.1 coordinate 59,022, forward strand.
AGTGTAAAGTTCTGCATCAAATTTATAGGAACTTAATGAGCCTATCAATGTATAAAGCTTCTCGTCAAAAATTTCCCTAATTCGGATTGCCTGCTTTTCAATGTTTTCAAAAAAAAATTCAGATGATGACTTCCATCCCGAGATGTTATCTATTTTATTTAATGCGATAATAAATGGTGTTTTGTTTGCTCTAAGTATTTGAAGTACCTCTGAAGTTTGTGGCTTTATTCCTTCATTTATATCAATAACTAAAACAGCAAGGTCTGCTAAGGAGCCACCCCGTTTTCTAAGATTTGTAAAAGCTGCATGACCTGGCGTATCAATATAAAGAAATCCGGGAATTTCCAGAGGAACTCTAAATTTTTCAAGTACTGCTCCTGCACGTTCAATAATTATTTCAGCTGGCATAAATGTGGACGAAATTTTTTGTGTGATTCTTCCTGCTTCCTCGTCTGCAATTTTTGTTCCTCGTATACTATCCAGTATGCTTGTCTTTCCATGATCCACATGCCCGCAAACCGTAACAATTGGGCTTCGTATTTTTTCCATCTATCTTTTTGTTCACAGTCATATTTAAAAGTTGACCTTAATCAGACATATTAAAAGAACATAAATTAAAATGACGCAAGCAATACAAAAGCTTATCAGATCTGAAAAAGAATTCTTAGAACTGAAAGGGAATTTTACAGAAACGGTACGATTAAAATTTTATCCCAATGATCATAAAAAGTTTAATGGCAGATATGTTTATGAAAAAACAAACAGCAATTATACATTTGTAAGAAAAGGCGATGAACTTGATTCAATATATCTAATTAGTTGTGACATTAAATATCTTAGCTTTGATAAAGAAGGAGTATTTCCCAATTCATTTAATTATAATTTTCATCTATTGAAGTCTTCTGATGAAGGATATGGGCAGGTAAAAAAAAGACTAGAATCAATTGATGAATGGAAAACTGATTAAATTTGTCTAAAACTATACTATCAACATTTTTACAATAATTTTAATTTTTTGCTTTATGAAGAATCATTTTTTATTAAGCATAGGGCTTTTAATTTTTCTTTTAGGCTTTGTAAGCGCGCAGCTTTATCAAAATTATCGTGAAACTGAATACAATTTTAATATAAAAAAAGTCTCTTCGTCTGAACAGGAGATAATTGACAATTGCAAGGATAAAGAGATAATAAGCGCATCATATTGCTTAAAAGATAATGTCAAAACTTTTTATAAGTATAAAAAAACATGGGATTCTAATTCCCTAAATTTTTCAGAGCTAAAAGAAAATGGAGGGGATTGCAAAAACTATGCTGAACTCTACGAAAAACTTGGAACTCAGCTCGGATTTAATGCAGAAATTAGCAAAATAAAAATTGATTATACAAAAGCTCACGCTTTTACTGTCTTGTCTAATGAGGATGCTTATTGTGTTATAGATATGTTAGATGTCAAATGCACTGAATTTGCCCATTAATAAGTTTATAAATATTGCAGTTAATAACAACTTAATGAAACAAGAAAATTCTGCAGGAGCTTTAATATTTTATTTTGATAAGGAGCAATTCGAGCCAAATTTTCTTCTTTTAAAATATACTAATTATTGGGGATTTCCAAAGGGCTGGATTGAAAAAAATGAAACTGAAAAAGAAGCAGCTATAAGGGAAACAAAAGAGGAGACAAATTTAGATGTTGAACTGATTCCTGATTTTAAGGAGATTCAAAGATGGATTTTTCGTGCCAAGGATGAGTTAATCAAAAAAGAATGCACTTATTTTTTGGCTGAAATAAGTGAAGATGATTCAAAAAAAGTTAAGATCTCAAATGAGCATGAAGAATTTATTTTCATAACATTAGAAAAATCAAAAGAATATATCAAAATAAAATCAAATAAAGAAATGTTAAAAAAGGCTTTTGATTTCATTAAAGAGAAAAAAAAGCAAAAAACATTATTTTAAATGAACCTCATTAAGACATTAGTTGCAACAAGTGTTTTAGGAACCACATTTTATCTAGTCAAAAATTATCCTTATTTCTCATGCTGTATATATGAGTCTCAAATAGCCTGCGCATTTTCAAATTATTATTCTTTTGTTAGAAATAAAGATTATTATGAAATTTTAAGAAATAAAATTGAAATGGAATTCAGCAGATTTACGCCAGAAGAAAGAGCTTTAATTAAAAAATTTAAAGCAATGACTCCTGAAGAAAAAAAAGAGAAGATGCAAAAGGCAAAAGAGATATTTTTAGAATTTTTGAAAAATAGAGATGAATTTAATTAGAATTCATTAAGAAAGATAATAATGACATCCTAATATAAAGTCCATTCTCGACCTGCCTGAAATAAGCTATTCTCGAATCATTTTCTTCGATTTTTATCGGAATATCTATCTCTTCAACATGAGGCAATGGATGCAAAATTCTTGCATCAGATTTTATTAAATTTAGATTTTCAGAATTGATGATGTATTTCCCTTTTGCTTTTTCATAATCCTCAAGGCTTATTCTTTCTTTTTGTATTCGGGTCATATATGCAATATCAACTTCAGGCAAAATTGAATTCAAATTATTTTCTTCATTAAATTGAACATTATGTTTGTTCAAATAATCTTTAATGTCTTCTTTCATTCGTAAATTTTCAGGCGAAACAAAAATAATTTTAATATTCTCAAATTTTCCAAAAAGATAGCACAAAGACCGGACAGTTCTTCCTGAAGACAAGTCTCCGACCATCGCAATTTTGAAATTATCAAGCCGGCCTATTTCCCTATAAATTGTATAAGCATCTAAAAGCGCCTGAGTTGGATGCTGGCCTTTTCCATCGCCTGCATTTATTATTGGAACTTTGCTGATTTTGGATGCTTTCTTTGCAGTACCTTCTTCATAATGCCTTATAACAATGCAATCGGAATAACTTCCAACGGTTCGTATAGTATCTTCAATTGATTCACCTTTAATCGCAGATGAATATTCTTTTGCATTTTCTGTAGATATGACATTTCCCCCTAACCTCATCATTGCAGATTCAAAACTCAATCTTGTTCTTGTGCTTGGCTCATAAAAAAGCGTTGCAAGAATTCTCCCATCTAATATCTTTGAATATTTTTTTCTTTCATCTCTTAACTCATCTGCCCTTGAAAATAAGCTAAACATGAGTTCTTTAGTCAACTGCTGTGATTCAACAAGATGATTTACCATTTTAAAATTTAAGATGGAGGGGGCTTTTTAAGGATTTAGGTTTTGTTGTCTAAACAATTTATTTTTTCCATTATAACTTTAATAATTGTAGAATAAAAAGAATAAAAACCTGTCAATAAAAATGCCGATTAGGATAATGATTCTGATCAAAATAATTAAACCGAAACTAGATAGTCAATCCTGCCCCACAAAAAATCATCGAGAAATTTTAAAATTACATTTTATCTTGTAATAATCTCTATTCCGTCTCTATTTTTCAAAATATGATCCTTGCCGACGATTTGTTTTGTTTTTGCATTAATGGCCTTGATGAAATTATTTCCAATATCTGTATGAAGTTTGTATGCAAAGTCTAATGCAGTTGTCCCGCTTGGAACCAAAAAGCAATCGGGCAAAATATTTCCCTTTGAATCAGCGAGCTTGCTTGCGCCTGCAGGAAAAACTGCAATATATCTTAAAATTTCAAATACTGCTTTGTTTAAAATTTCCTGAATCCCGGTAGAGCCATAGACATCTAAAATATTTTTCTGAATGCTTTCTAAAGCTTGTTTTTGCTTTTCATTAACTTTTGATTCATTGATTTTAAAATTTGAATCACCAGGAATATATTCAATTAATCCGGCTTTTGATGCTTCCCTTAATGCAAGTTCAGAATCAGCAGAGCAGGGAATTATTGTTAATTGAGGATAAAATTCTTTTAGTTTATCCAGATTTTCCTTAGAATCTTTTTTGTCAATTTTATTAGCTGCAATTATCATTGGCTTTGTCAAATGCCTTAAAGCGTGTGCAAAATTCATCAGCTGTTCATCACTCCATTCGGCAGGCTTTTCTGCATTGTAACTTAATTTTAATAAGACGTGCTTGATATCATCTTCATTTACCTTTAATCCTGAAAATTGTTTTGCAACTGCTTTCGCAAAATTTTCTTTTCTATTTTGGATTGTTCTCGCAAATGATTTCCAGACTTTTTTTAATATGCCTGCATACCATAAGTCTAATTCATTTTCAAGCATTTCAACGTCCTGCAAAATATTATGAGACCGAGTTTCTTTTCCTTCTTCATCTGTTGTTCCTGAAACATCTACAATATGGATAAATAAATCTGCTTGTCTTAAATCATCGAGAAATTGATTGCCCAATCCTCTGCCTTCACTTGCTCCTTTAACCAAACCTGCAACATCCATTAAATCAACCGGGACGAATCTTATATGGTTGACACAATAGCCAGTTCTTGGCATGCATTGAACCCCGAAATCTTTGTCAATGCAGTCCACCTTTACATAGCCGACACCATGATTCGGCTTTATTGTCGCAAAAGGGTAACTTGCAATCAGAACATCAGCGAGAGTTGCAGCTTTGAAAAATGTTGACTTTCCACATGAAGGCTTTCCGACTAATCCAAGTAACATAGTTCTATCTGGTGAATAGGGTATAAAAAGATTAAGATTAATACTTAATTCCGAGCAGAAGATAAGATTTATTATTCTTTTTTTAGAAATTCTCTATAACTTATCAACAATTTATTTGATGTCTTCTTAATATCGCTTAATACCTCTTCAAGTCCCGGATGAATATTGCCATAATTAATCTCATTAGTTTTTATCCAGCAATAGCCTGAATGCTCCCAATTAAGATTAGGTTCAAAATTTAATCTTTCTTTCTTATTAATTACAAGAAGAAAAGTGTAATAAGTTAATCTTGAATTTGCATATGCGAATGGATTTGTCAGGAGTTTTCCATTTGGCAGATATCCCATTTCTTCAAATGATTCTGCAACTGCTGTTATAATTGGGCTTTCTAAATTATTTTTATATAATTTACTCATTCCTCCTGAAATGGAAAGAATTCCCGGATTTCTGACTCTCAAGGATCTTTCTAAGGCTAAAAATTCTTTTGTCTCTGCTGAATAAATTAAAATGCCTGCCCCAACTTTTCTTTCAAAGTTATCTGGAATATTTTTTCCTAGAGAGTAATCTTTCAGTTGAGAGTATTGCTGATATGTTAGGGAGGAATTATTTTGCATTTTGTTCTCCCGGATTAAGTTTAGTTGAATCTAATGCCCTAATATAAAATTGAGAAAACTCATTTAATCTGCTTACAGGAAATTCTATATCAAATATACTTAGAGATTCTTTTCTTGGATTAAACAAATCCCGTCGCTTATGAGCTGCATATTCAACATCTTCTAATGTATATACTAATCTAAATAATGAATTTACATTCATTTTTCTTTCTTCCATCTGGCCAAAACGATATTCTTTGAAAAAATTTCTTAATTGATCAGAAATAAATTCATTTGAATTTGATTTTGAAATATCTGCTTCAATGATCTCAAATCTATTGAATTCATGAATATATAGATCTCTTGCATCTCCATAATATTTGAACGAATGAGTCCAAAAAGATTCAGAATAAAAAAATATATTTGAAACTTGCCCTTCTGAATCTATTGCTCTAAATATCAAATTATTTTCTATTCCAATCGTATGATCTCGTGAAACAGAGCTTTGTTGATTAAAATCTCTTTCTTTTTTAAGAATGGGGACAAAAATCTTTGCATTTTCTTCTCGAAGATTCAGAAAATTAACAAAATTAACTTTGCATGAATCTAATTGCTCCCAATCTATCAATCTGTATATGTCTGTACTTAATTCAGTAAATCTAATCAAAGGGCTCATCTGCAAATAATTATCTCTTAATACTTGAGCTATTTCTCCCTGCTTTAAAGATTCAAAAATAGAAGCATGAAAATTTTCAACCAACAAATTTCTTTCTGGGTCAATTTGCTTTTCCTTTTCTTCTAATTGGCTAATCTTTCTTCTCAATTTTGTTGACTGTTCTTCTAAGTTCATTTTTGTTCTATCGAGTTTGATTTAGTTGAATTGTCATTGATTTTAACAGGATAGTCTAATCCTCTGATCAAATATTCTGTAAATTTAGATAATCCATGAAATGGATACTCTATTCCAAAAACTTTTAGTGATTCTTTCTTCGGGCTAAATATATCTGTCCTATGGTGATCGACGTACTTTGTATTTGTAACTTCAGTTTTTATTTGAAAGATTAAATCAAACTTTATCTTAGTCTCCCTTCCATCAAAATCATCAAAAAATCTTCTTGCCTGATTCAATATAAAATCTTCTGAATATGATTCTGAAATTTGCGCTTCAGCTATCTTTAATATCCTAACGTCTCTATCCTCAAGGTCATATAGCCCTTTATCTTCAGGATAATCATAGAGATATGCCCTGGTATTGGTTGATTCACGATAAAAAAATACATTCGACTTGTTTAGATTTGCATCTATTGCCCTAAAGAAAAACTTGTCATTAGAACCAACTCTGGAATCTCTTGAATTCCCATACCTTTTGTTTAAGCTTTCAGATTCGTGTGAACATGGCATAAAACCGCCATAGTTTAGAAAATCTCCTAATTTTATTTCATAAAGATTGTTCTCCTTCTTACAAGTATCCCTGGGCAAATAGTTTTCACTTAGAATTTTTGAGATATCCTCTCCTTTCAATGATTCGAAAACTGATTGAAAAAATTTATTCTTTAGGATATTCTTTTCATTCTCTAACTGTTGTAGTTCTCTCATTAATTTTGTTGACTGTTCTTCTAAGTTCATTTTCTTCCTCCTTCAACTCGGCTACAAAGAATATCATAGCTATCAATCTCATAACCGTCACAAGTTTCAACGTCACAATAATCCAATTTCAGATATAATGAAGATTTCTTATCTCCAAATTTTATTTTTGGAAAATATACTGCAATCCTTGGATTGTGTAGAACGTCAATAGCTTCTCTGAGATTTTTGACTTTGCCTTTGTCAGCAATTCTACCTGGTTCTATTAACTGAACTTTTGTTTTTTCAAGTGCTTCCTCAATTCTTTTATTTCGAAAATCTGAACCGATTACATATTTATCTATTTCTGAGTTTAATCCTAAAAGTATCCATAAAGCATGGTCTTCAAAATCTTCGGGTTGCCAGGAGCCTAAAATGCTTCTATTAGAATAATCTTCCCAATCTAAAAAGTCATGAAAATCCTCCCAATCAGACATGACTGAATTTTTTAACAAATTTCTTGCACCATGCTTCCAAGCTCTAAAATAATTCTGGTCTCTCTTTGAATAACTGGCATAAGCTTTCCCTATACCTCCTATTAATTCTACAGGGCTAAGCTTTTCCCATTCAATCTGTTGTATTTTGTTTTCCATAGTATCTTCTATGAAAATCTTAATTAATATCTTTCTGCTATCTCTAATATTAAACATATTAAAATTAGAAATCTTTAAATAACACAAAGATTACATAAAATTATGGAAAGAAAATTGATCAAACAAGGGATAGGCGGGCTTACATTTTATGTGCCGAACAAATGGGTAAAAGAAAGAAATCTCAAGGCAGGGGATATGATTAATGTTGAAGAGACCGAAGATAAACTTATTCTATCTAGCAAGAAATTGCAAAAGAAACAAGAGATAGAAATAAAAATTGAAAGCGAAAGTAAAGAATTTATAAGAAATTACTTAAATCAGCTTTATCGCCTTGGATTTGATAAAATAAAAATAGAATCAAATAATTCTGAAAAGCTTTTGCTATGCCAAAAGTTTTCCCAAATGTTTCTATTAGGATTTGAAGTTACAGAAATCAAAAAAAATTTTTGCATAATAGAAAATGTTTCTGAACCAAGCGATGAAAAACAGCCAATGATACTAAGAAGAATTTTTTTATTAATAGAAAATTCATTCGAGCTTCTTAAAAATGATTTGGCAAAAAACAAGCCGGAAAATCAAAAAGAAATCAACAGGAATACAAAAAAAGTCACTCAATATGACAATTTCCTTAAAAGAAATCTCGCAAAGAATAATTTAGCTTTCGGAAAAGAATTTTTCAATTGGGAAATCTGTAATTTTCTCTTGCTTATACAGCATTCTTTTTTTCATATTTACGAAGACTGCAATCTGGCAAAAAATGAAAAAATTTTATATGACTTTATTTTACAGATAGAAAAAAATTTTCAGGGGATTTATGAAGCTTTTTATAAAAAAGATTTCCAAGGATTGGACGGATTTCAAAAGCAGGCAAATGATATCTTAATAAAAATTCAAAAATCCAAGTTGAAAGAAATTAATTTCTTTCATTATATCTGTGAACTTTCAAGACTGCAGTATCTTTTATGCTCTCCAATTATAAGTTCTTTTTTGACAATCAAAAACTAATTATTTTCTATCCAACTCCAGAATTTATCCCGCCCAATGATAACGTGATCTAATACTTTTATATCTATTATTTGTCCTGCTTCAATTATCTTTTTTGTTATCTCGATGTCTTCTTCGCTTGGATGCGGATCTCCTGATGGATGATTATGAACAATGATTATTCTAGATGCCGAATTTTTTATTGCAGGCCTGAAAATTTCCCTTGGGTGGATGATTGTTGAATCAAGAATTCCTTTTGAAACTAAAAAATCATTCAAAATATTATTTTTATTATTCAATAAAAGAACGATAAAATTTTCCTGTGTCTCACTTTTAAGTTTTTCATGGAATAAATTAAAAACATCTTCTGCATTTTTTATCTGTGTTATTTTCTTTTTCTTTTGATTATATCTTTTTCCCAACTCTGAAATTGCAAGAATTTGCATTGCTTTAATTTGTCCAATTCCTTTTATTGTTTGCAATTCTTTTAATGAACAATCAAATAATTTTTCCAATCCAAATTTATTTATTAATCGATTAGACATATCAATCACGTTTTCTTCAAATGTTCCTGTTCTTAGAATGATTGCAAAAAGTTCGGCATCTGATAAAGCTGAAGGGCTTAATTTAAGAAATCTCTCACGCGGGCGATTTTCCTTAGATATTTCAGATATCTTCATTTAAAATTTTAGCATTGAAAGATTTTATATTTATCTTATTATAAAAAAATAAAAACATTTATAATTTAATATTATTTTAAAATTAGAGGTGAAAATGTTTGACGTTATAACTTTTGGTTCTGCAGTCATAGATATTTTTGTAGATACAGATGTCAGCGAGAAAAAAAATTTTATAAGTTATCCTGTTGGAAGCAAGATTTTAATTAAAGATTTAAAATTTGATATTGGTGGAGGAGGAACAAATACTGCTGTTGCCTTTGCAAGGTTGGGATTAAAAACAGGATATATTGGAAAACTTGGAAGAGATGAAAATGCTTATGAAGTTTTAAGATTGCTAAAAAAAGAGCATATAAAATTTCTAGGAACACAAGAAGGAATTACAGGACATTCAATTATTCTTGACAGCAAAGGAGGGGAAAGGACAATTTTAACTTATAAAGGGGCAAATGATAATCTTGAATTAAAAGATATAAATCTTAAAAAAGTAAAGACTAAATGGTTATATTATTCTTCTTTGCTGGAAAAAAGTTTTGAAGCTCAGAAAAGACTTGCTGAAATATTGACTAAAAAAAATGTAAAGTTAGCATTTAATCCTAGCGAATATTTAATCAAAGAAAAAAACTTGTCTTCTTTGCTGAAAATTACAGAAATTTTAATTTTGAATAAAGATGAAGCAAAATTATTAACAAAAGAAAATGATTTATTTTTAGGCTTGCAGAGATTAGGGCCAAAGATTATAGTAATAACAGATAAAGATAAGTTGATTGAGTCTTATGATTCTTATTCAAATAAAAAATATTTTTTAAAACCTCACAAGATTAAAGTGGTGGAAAGAACAGGGGCAGGAGATGCTTTTGCTTCGGGCTTTGTTGCAGGGCAAATCGTTGGAAAAACAATTCCTGAAAGTCTGGGGTTAGGATTAAAGGAAAGCGAATCTGTAATCAGATATTTTGGCGCTAAAAATAATTTGTTAAGGATAAGATTAAGATAGATTTTTTACAGCCACATTTTGCTCATTTCAATTTTTTTAAATGAAATATTAATAGCATTTGAATATAAGTCAGATAATCTTTCCAGGATTTTTTTCCATTTAGACAAATCATCCAATGAAGCATCTATGCCATCAAGATTATCAATAAACTTTTGGCCGTAATCTGAAAAACCCCTGCAATATTTGTATGTTTTGATGCGCAATTCTTCTTTTTGAATTTCTGATTCGAGCAAATGCTTAGATGATTTAAATCCCCGTTTCCATGCAACAGGATTCAGAACAATTTTAGAACATTTAAATGCCGCACTTACAATTTCCTGCGGGGCAATTTCAATTAACTTTTCCAAGGTGCGTTCCTGACGTGATATTTTTTCAAAATCAGAGTACAACATGAATAATTTTTCCCTTACCATTCCCAGATATTTTTCATGTGAAATTATTTGTCCAGAAATATATGTTGGATCTTCTTTTGCTCTTGCATAATTATATTCCAATGTAACATCCCTGGCTGAAACAACAGCTTTATTAGTTACATCAAAATGTAACTGCACAGGTTCGCCTTCAAAATTTATTTCTAAATCCAGGAAAAATATTGCCATAATAAAATCTTTCCTTAGCTTTTATAAATTTATATTTAATTAACAATAGAGGAAAAATATATAAAAATAGAATTTTTGCGAACAGAGATGGCTAATATAAAAATTGTTTCTGTTGACTTTCAAAAAGATTTTACATCAGAAAAAGGACATTGGTATAAACCCCGGCCAAGCGTAAAATTTTTGAAAAATACATTTTTGCCATTTTTAGCTAAAAATAACATTAAGGTTGCAGAAATAATTTCTGATTATCGCCCACCAAGACTTGGAGATCCTGGAAAGGGATGTTATCCGGTCAATTTGGATATGAATCTGAAATTCCTAAAGAGATAAAAGGAAAAAACATTTGGGTAAAATGCATGAATTCACCAATATGGATAAGGAAAAATATTGGAAATCCGAATAAAAATCCCGGCATGCCTTATCAAGATCCCAAAAAATTTTCAAAATGGGCTAAAACAACAATAGGAAATCCTAAAGAAATTGATTTTATTGCCTTAATAGGATTAACACTTGACTGCTGTGTCTCATTTGCAGCACAAGAATTAACATGGAGAGGATATAAAGTTAAAATTTTAAAGCAAGCAACTGACACATTTATTTATTCGGGAATAAAGGAAAAAGAAATAATCTTATCGACAATAAAAGCAAATCATTGGGCAGATATTATTGAGTGGAAAGATCTTAAGAATCTATGCAAAAAAAATTTTTAAAAGAAAGATTAGTAGATAAACGATGAAAAAAGAATCTAACATTCTTATTGAATTAAAAGAACACATACCTTTTACAGCATTGGCAACATTTATTGCAATAGTTATAACAGGCATTTTTTATTTTTCCAATAAAGAATCTATAAGCATTATAACTTCGTTATTCTATATTTTTCATCCGATGCATATATTTTTCTCATCTCTTGTTACAACAGCTATATTCTACAAATACAAAAAAAATTTTTTCCCAGCAGTAATAGTCGGAATTTTAGGCTCAATTATAATTGGAAGTTTAAGTGATATTATTCTCCCATATTTAGGCGGAACTTTGTTAGGATTTAATACTGCATTTCATTTAGAAGCGATTGAAGAGCCAATTTTAATTTTTGGAGTCTCATTCATAGGATGTTTAACAGGAATTTTTATAAAAACAACTAAATTCCCCCATTCTATTCATGTATTTTTATCAGTATTTGCTACTTTATTCTATGTTCTTGCATTTAGCATTAATCTAAACTTTTCATCAATCATAGTATTATTCTGCATTGTTTTTATAGCTGTCCTGCTTCCTTGCTGTTTTAGTGACATTGTTTTTCCCTTGCTATTTATGAGAGAAAAATAAATTTATAAGCAGATGATTCTTTAATTTTGAAAAGAGATGAAAATTCCAAATCTTAAAAAAATCACAACAAATGGAAGAGCGATATACCTGGCATATGACCAGGGGCTTGAGCATGGGCCTGCAGATTTTAATGATAAAAATGTAAATCCATGTTATATCATTGATATTGCAAAAAAAGGACGATTTAATGCTGTAATTTTTCAAAAAGGTATTGCTGAAAAGTATCATGAAGAAATAAGAAAATCAAAAGTTCCTTTGATTGTCAAATTAAATGGAAAAACAAATCTTGTAAAAGGAGAGCCCATATCGCGATTATTATGCACAGTCGAAGAAGCATTGAAGTTAGGCGCTTCAGGGATTGGATATACAATTTATATTGGAAGTGCTCATGAAGACGTGATGCTTGAAGAGTTTGAAATAATTCAAAAAAAAGCTCATGAAAAGAATCTTCCAGTTATAGTATGGATTTATCCACGAGGCAAATCTGTTGAAAAAAAATCTTCCAAAGATTTGATGGCTTATGCATGCAGAGTTGGGCTTGAGATTGGGGCAGATATAATAAAGATTCAATATAATGGAGATAAAAAAGATTTGGAATGGGCTATAAAAAATGCAGGCAAAACAAAGGTAGTAATCGCAGGGGGAATTAAAAAAGATTCAAATGATTTGTATAAGCAAATAAAAGAAATTATGCAGACAGGAGCAATTGGCCTTGCGATTGGAAGAAATATTTGGCAGGCAAAAAACCCGTTGGAAATAAGCGAAAAAATTAGGGGGATAATCATGAAATGAAACCTACAATAATTATAAATTTTAAAACATACAAACAGGGCACTGAAGTCTTAAGATGGGCAAAGATAATTGAAAAGATTAACAGAGACATAATTATAGGCATACAAGCAACGGATCTCTTCCAAATGTCACATAATACAAAAATAAAAATTTATGCACAACATACTGATTACTTTGAACCTGGGAGAAATACAGGATTTATTTTGCCTGAATCTTTAAAAGCGAATGGTGCAGATGGGACTTTTTTGAATCATTCAGAGCATAGGTTAGATTTCAAAGTTTTAGAAAAGACAATTGACAGATGCAAAAAAATAAAATTAAAGACAGCAGTTTTTGCAAAAAATCTAAACGAAGCAAAAAAAATTGAAAAACTGAAACCCGACTTGCTGATAATTGAACCACCGGAATTAATTGCAGGAAATGTTTCTGTTTCAGATTCAAGACCTGAATTAATCAAGAATATTGCTAAAAGTCTTAAAACAAATTTTTTAGTCGGGGCAGGAATACATTCAAATCAAGATTTAAAGGTCGCATTGAAGTTAGGCGCTTCAGGTATTGCTTTATCATCTGCGATTATGACTTCTAAAAATCCTGAAAAAATTTTAAAAGAGTTAATTTACGGATGATTGTTTTACACAAAAGTTGTGATTACTTTATAATAGTCGTTGGTTTAAATATATATTTAAAAATGTAAAATTCCATAAAATTATTCAAAATTCAGGGAAAGAAATATGCATGAAATATTGTTTGCTCAGGAATTGTTAAATCAGATTGAAAATAAAGATAATGTTCAGAGCATTGAATTGGAAGTGGGAGAATTAGCTGAGATCACAGCAGAAGAACTTAGAAATGTAATAGAAGATTTAATGGGTTGGGAGGTAATTGTTGAAAATGTTTTGGCAAATGTTGAATGCGGTTGCTGTGGATTTACTGGAAGGCCAAAGATTACAGAAAGAAATCAGGATTTTGTGATTTATGAATGTCCGCAATGCAAGGGGCTACCTCGAGCAAAAGCCGGAAAAGAGATAATTATTAAGAAGATTATTTATTTTGATTAAACCTATTAATAGTTTAATTTTTCAAAATTTACAATAAATATTTATAAGAAAAAATAAGAATAAATATATGTGCTTAACTTTACCAGGGAAGATTATAGAGATAAACCAAGAAATTACAATAGACTATGGGGATGAAAAAAGAAAAGCAGAAACAAGCGTTGTTGATATTAGTATAGGGGATTATGTTATTGTTAAGGAAGGCATCATAATTGGAAAAGTTGATAAGCAAAGAGCGCAAGAATTTATAAAAATGTTAGAAAAAAAGATTTGGACTTATGAGGAAGTTTTGTTTAGATTTAGTATTTCATGCTTAGAAGATAGATATAATTCAGGAAGAATGGATAAACAAAGATTTGAAAAAATTGTGGAATATGCACAAAAAAGTGAAATCCCCCCAATCGATTTAATCAAAGAATTTATACAAAATGCCATAAAAAAAATTCATCCAAAAACTCCTGAAGCAGTTGAAGATTATTTCTTAAAAGAACACAATAATTTAATTGACCGGCGTGAGGAGGAATATGCAAATTGCCCTGAAGAAATTTGCGAGATATGCAAGGCAAAAAAAGGAATTGTCAAAGAAATCCTTGATAGAAACTTACCTACGTATTTGATTGAATGTGAAGATGGTTCACTAGACTATACTGTGCATAAATATTTTCCAGAACAAATAAAAGTTGGAGATAAAATTATAAGCCACAATAAAATTTTTGTGAAAAAATTATGAAAATATTATGCCTCGGCAATGAATTTATCGAACAGGATTCTTCAGCAAAAAAAATCGGAGAAGAATTAGCAGATTTAGGCTATGAAGTTATACTTATTCAGGATAGCTTTGAATTGATTTTACATTTAAAAGAGAAAGATATAATCATACTTGATGTTGCTGAAAATTTAAATCACGTTCAGGAATTAAAAATAGACGAATTAAAAGATAATCCAACTTTAACGGCACATGATTTTGATGCACAATTCATTTTAAAATTATTGAATGCGGATGTGAGAATTGTCGGCGTCCCTTGTGGGTGTAATACAAATGAGGCCATCAAAGAAATTAATTATTTGTTGAAAGTCTTTCTCTAAATTCATAAATTTGGTAAATTCAATTCTTTTTGGAGAATCTTCCATATTATGCATTTCCATGATTTTCTTTCCTAATCTTCCCACTTTTTCCAAATCCCCAGCACAGGAATAAGGATAAACTGCTCTTGAAAAAAATTTTTCAGCTAATGAGTAAAATCCAATTGATGCACATTTCTGGGCAAATGATTCGATTAATTCTCCTGCCTCTAAAAAATGGTTTGATTCTTTTAAGACTTCTTGTGCAATAAAAGGGATTTCACATTTTCTAAAAAACTCCGATAGCTTTGCAGCATAGGTTAAATATTGAGGATCAGGGTCTTCATTATAAATCGGAATTCCCATAATATACTGAAGAATTCTGATTTTTTAAAGGTTTTTAGTATAAAAAAATAATCAAAATGAGATTTCTAAAATCATCAATTCTTCAAAAAAAATTTTTTTTGTTGCAAGAATCTTGGGCTTGAATTTTTTTATTTGAGTAAATGGAGTTTGAGAGGATATCAACAAGAAAATTTTTCCTTCTTTTTTCAAAAAGTGTTTTGCTTGAATTAGGAATTTTAACGAAGTTTCATCTCCATTTTTACCCCCTGAAGTATCTTTTTGCTTGTCAAATCTGTGTTCTGGAAGATAAGGAGGATTAAAAGTTATTATATCAAATTTTTTTTGTGGAAGTTCTGAAAACAGGTCCGATTTAATCACATCAAATCCTTTGTTCTTCACATAATCAACAGATTCTTCATCAATGTCTACAGCTAATATCTTCTTGATTCCAGAATCACGGGCAATTTCGGACAAGATTCCAGAGCCAGTCCCCATATCTAAATAATTAATATTTTTGTCTGATAATCGAATAAAATAATTTTTAAGGAAATTTGCAAAAAACAAAGAATCTTCCCCTGGAAAATACATTTTAAAATAAACCTATTAATTTATCCCAATAAAGCCAGACGAGGCCTGCAGAAATCAAGATTAATGCAAGAATTAAAATTATTATGATATATTTAAGTTTTTTTGCAGACTTTTTAGGAGGTTGTGCGGCAATTGGCAAGGGGGGAAAATTTTTTTGGTTAGTTTCTGGCTCAGCTTGGCTTGGCTTAACAGATAATAAAGCTTTTTCAATATCCTGCGCATTATATCCTGCATTAATAAAACTCTGTTTTATTCTTTCAAGATTATTATCGTGTTCAAGTGCAATTTTAATCCCGCCAATCAAATCATCAATATTAGAATTATTTGCTTTTCCGGAATTTGCCGAAATATCTATAATTTTAAAACCTCCCCATCCTCAATCAAATGACATTGTTTACCTAATTTATATCCTAATTCCGATGCAAGTTCTGCCATTGGCTGTGTTTTATCCAATCCCCCATGAGCTGGAATTATATGCTGAGGTGAAAGCAGATTAATCATATCCCTCAAGTCTTCTCTGCCAGCATGACCTGAAACATGAACATCACGAAATATCCTGGCTTTTCTTTTTTTTAAGCGATTTTCCATTTTTTCAAAATTGGCTATATTAACATCTGTCGGAATTACACTTGAAGAAAATATTACATTGTCACCATGATTTACTCTTAATGGCAATTGATTTTTTGAAATCCTTTCCAATATGGAGCCTGGCTCTCCCTGATGGCCTGTGCAGACAACAAGATATTTACTTCTATTTTTCTCAACATTCTTCAAAATTTTTTCAACCTGCCTTCGATATTTAAACATCTTTACCCCGTCTAAAAATGGAGCCAAATTAGATTCTCTCGCTGCAGTTACATATTTATCTAAACTTCTCCCTAAGAATATAACTTCACGGTCTAATTTTTTTCCAAACTCAACAACACTTTTAAGACGCGCAATATGGGAAGAGAATGTGGTCACAATTATCCCAGAATTTTTATTTTGAATATTAAGCAAAGATTCTTCAAGCAGGGCACGCGCGATTTTTTCAGAGGGAGTTTTTCTATCTGTGCCAGAGTATAAGGAATCTACAATAAAAGCATATACTCCTTCTTTTGCGATTTCCATTAACTTACTATAATTTGGCTTTAAACCTACAATAGGATTATTGTCTAATTTGAAATCATTTGCATATAAAACAACGCCTTTATTCGTATGAATTGCTACCAAACAAGTCTGCAACGTTGAATGCGTCATATTGATAAAATCAACTTTATACTTTTTTTCCTTCCCTTTAATGAAAAAAGAATTGTTTGGTGGAATTTGTTTGATGTTGTTTTTTAAGTTAAGGTCGTTGTCTTTCAGTAGAGAATTCAAAACTGAAAGTGTGAATGGAGCACCATAAATAGGGGCATTATATTTATCTGATATAAATGGAACTGCACCAATGTGGTCAAGGTGAGCATGTCCAATGAACTGTGCCCGAACTTTATTCCTTATATCATTTATAACTGAATCTTCAGGAATTGCCTGAATAGATTTTAATTTTTTTTCGTTATAGTGGACTTTCTCTTTTTCCTCTAACTGAACTATGGGCGGAAGATGAAATCCTTCATCAAAAATAAATGCATCATCTCCAGTTTCCAATGCAACCATATTTTTACCGACTTCACTAAAACCGCCAATTGTATGAATTTTCATATTTTTCTTTTATGTATTATTATTTATATATTTTTAAATTTGTTCAATTTCAATATATCATTTAGAATTTAAATTTTTTAATCAAAGAAATCAATGGCCCTGAGGGTCCTAAAAAATCTTCGATTTTTGGGAACTTCAATTATTACAAATTGAAGTGATTTGAACCTACAACCTCCAGCGGGTTCTAGGAGTCCAGCAACCAAAACACAACCTCCAGCGGGTTCTAGGAGTCCAGCAGCCTAAGAAAAAATCCAATGGCCCTGAGGGGATTTTACTCACAATTTGCATTTCAAATAATGTTAATAAGATAGTTTTTCAAAGCGAATTGCTCGCCCCCGACTAGAACTTATTTGAATTAATGTGGGTTCAAATCCAATGGCCCTGAGGGGATTTGAACCCCCGACACCCAGGTTAAGAGCCTGGTGCTCTAACCGAGCTGAGCTACAGAGCCTCATTAAAAATTAAAAGTGTTTAGTTTAAAAAACTTAGGTATGAAATGATTAATAATAAATTTTAAAAATCTAAAAAACGCAAAAATAAAATGGAAAATTTAGAACAAATTGAACAAAATGCATTAAATCTATTAGATTTTAAACTTGAAGGTAACGTGAAGGCCTTATCTCATATGTCTGCTGAAAGTTTTGAATTAGCTTTAGATTTTTTGTTAGGTAAAAAATATTTAATTCAAAGAGGACAAACAGCTAAATCCTTAAGGTATGAAATAACTCTTGAGGAAGTAGATTATCATTCAAGAAATTTTAAACAATAGGTTTATAAATATTAATCCTAAACTAATAAAATGACAAAGGTAGTTTTTGAACAAAATCCTGTGGAATTTAATGCAAAATTAGTAGAAGAGCTTAAAAAAATCAAGGAATTTCAGATTCCCGAATGGTCTCTTTATGTTAAATCCGGAGTTTCAAGGCAAAGAGTTCCTGAAGATCCAGATTTTTGGTATAAAAGAGCTGCATCTATTTTAAGGCAACTTTATATTAAAGGAGTTATAGGGGTAAACAGGTTGAGAACAAGATATGGCTCAAGGAAAAACAGAGGAGTAAGGCCTGATAAATTTAAGAGAGCAAGCGGAAAAATTATCCGGACAATATTGCAACAAGCAGAATCAGCAAATTTAGTAGAAAAAGTTTCAAACCAGCAACATGGAAGAAGATTAACACCAAACGGAAGAAAATTTTTAGATTTAATCTCAGAAAAAACGAAAAATGGCAAAAAAGCATAATCAAAAAAGCAAGAAAAAACATTTGGAAAAAGTCGGAAAGCAGACAAAATGGGCTCCATTTTGGGCAGTTATGAGAAAATTCGGCAATGGAAAAAAAGTTCATCCATCTTCAATAACCCATGTTAAAAGAAGCTGGAGAATAAGAAAATTAAAATTCAAGCCTAGAAGGGCTGTAAAGAATTATTTAGGTTAAAATGGCAAAGACACAAGAGGAAAAAATTGAATTAGAAAGGGAATATGTCATCCCATTAAGACGTAAGGTTCAAAAAGTTCCCAGATATAGAAGAGCAAAAAAAGCTGTAAAAGTCTTAAAAGAATTTTTGGCAAAAAATATGAAGGTTGAGGAAAGGGATTTTGGAAAAATAAAAATTGACAAATTCCTTAATCAAGAAATTTGGTTTAGAGGAATTAAGAATCCTCCTGCAAAAATAAAAGTTAAAGCAATTAA
This sequence comes from Nanobdellota archaeon, assembly GCA_049324275.1. GTDB lineage: Archaea > Nanobdellota > Nanobdellia > Pacearchaeales > GW2011-AR1 > JBMOLG01. Next base: position 78,229 of record JBMOLG010000001.1, read on the forward strand.
AAAAAATGGCATTGTTTATGCAGAGCTTGCAGAAATTCCTGAAAAGGTTAAATGGGATATAGAAAAAGAAAAGAAGAAAAAAGTTGAAATTAAAAAAGAAGATAAAAAAGAAACAGGAAAAGTTGAAGAGAAAAAAGAAATTACCAAAGAGACAAAGGAAAAAGAAGAAGCTGCGGTTGAGATGGGATTAAAAGAACAGAAATTAGAAGCTCATCAAATGAAACATGAAGCAAAGCCAAAACAAGCAAAAACTGAAGAGTTTCACAGAAAATCATTGAAGAAGTAATTAAATTATTCTAGGAAAAAGATTTTGCAGTAGAGATTTATTTTTTATGTATAAATCGCTTATAGATTCTAAACTTCTCGCATTCCCATTTCCAAATAGAATATCCGATGCTTTAAAGATTGGGCGAATATTTGGATTTGATAACACATAATCAGGAAGTTTTTTTTGATACTGAATATTCATATTTTCAATTGATTCTGCTATTTTTTTGCTTAATGATTTGATTTTATTATTCGAATCTTCAGTATATTTTATAAAAGTCTTGCATTGAAAAGGCAGAAATGGATGAATCCCACCGGTTTTATCAGTTAATTGGCCATAAGGGCTTCTCACGTCTGTCCTAAAAGCAACTACTGGAAGGCCCATTAGAGCGCTATAGCATATTTCAACATTAACTCCACTGTCAATTGGTTCATCAAGATTTGCGACAATGATATCACTTTTTGGCAGATTATATCCGATGTCAAAAATGTAAATGATTGTGTTTACCGCCTGGCTTAATTCTTCTGGAGGCAATTTTCCATTTAACTTGTCAGATAATTTGTTGAATTCAAACCCATCTCGTTGAGGAAGAAAAACATTATATTTTTTTTCTAATTCATTAGCTAATTCCAAATTAAAAGATATTTCCCGCATACTAAACAGCGAAGCCGCAAAATAAATTTTGGTTTTTTCATTATTTCCGTTCATAAGACTAATGTCAAACAATAGTTTAAATTGTTTTATATTATGGAAAATAATTTAGAATGCCTTCTTCAAAAATCAATAAGGATTCATGTTTCTTGATAAAATTTGAGAATTTTTCTTTTATTTCGTCCAAAATTTTTCTGAATTCATCCACATCTTTAACCTCCATTTCTATAGACAAATCGTAATATCCAATTGTTTTTGTTGCCCAAATTATATTTGGATTTTGCTTAAAGTATAAAAGAAGTTTCTGAAAATTTTCCGGATTAATATTTTTCAAAGAAAACCAAACCTTGTAAAATTTATAGCCCATTTTTGAGAAATCAACCAAAATCCTTGAACCTTGTATTATTTGTTCTTTCTCTAACTTTTTAATTTTGTAAGAGATATTCTTAGGGTTCATCTTTAATTCATCTGCGATCTCTATTAACGGTTTTCTTGCTTTTGACGACAAGATCTTCAAAAGCTTATAGTCCAATTCATCAAGTTTAATCTTTTGTGAATCATTCTGTCCTGTCGTTACGGTTTCATTTGAGGGTTTATTAAGCCAAAAACCTCTTTTAAAATAATAAATCTCTGTTGTGATTAAAATATGTTTTTCACCAATATATTCGTCAAACTTAGAATAGAACTCATCTAAAAACTTCTTTATCTCAAAATTATTTTTAGCAATCAAAGCAAGATTAATGTCCCAATTCCCCTCGCTCTTTGTCAGCCATGAAACAAACTTATTCTTTTTCAAAAAATCATAAATTTTATTTTCAATTTCAGGGTTTGTATTCTGATATCTTATCAGCATAGGGTAAAACTGATATCCAAGCTTGTAAATATCCACTTCTGTTAAATAATTTTTGATTATCCCCAATTTCTCAAGATTTTTCATACGATGAAAAACAGTCTCTTTTTTCAGCCGAACTTTCTTTGCAATCTCCTGCAGAGATTGCCTGCTGTCCTGTTCAAGCTCATAGAGTATTCTTCGATTTTTCAAATCTAAATTTTCTATCATGAAACAAAATGACTATTTTAGTATATAAATTTTTCTTTTTGTTAAAAATTTTCTAGCAAAATCTTTAATAAATTTGTTAAATTTGTTACTATTAATTAGAAACAAAAATATTATAAAAAATGAAGCACGACGCAATGACGCAGGCCAAAAGGTCAACAACGGAGGAAAATGAAAATGGTTAATTGTAGAAATGAAAATTCAGAAAGATGTAACGAAAGAAAACAAAAGTTTACAAGTTTCAGAGACAACGATAAATATACTTTAGTTGTAAATTGCAAATTTCCTGAAGAGTGTAAAAGTTTATGTCCAGTTTATGATGTCTATGTAAATGATAGCTTATATTTATCAAGAGTAAGTTTTGAATTTTTAAGTCCTGTAAAAGAAACAATAATAGGTACAATTCATGATGATAGAATGGGTAGATTGCACAAAGTATTTGAGTATTATAATCAGCATGGACTCGTAGATGGCGAATACCCTCAAAAGAATGAACCTTTTGTTCCAGGAGTTGACTTTGATGACTATTAGTGATTCATATTATAATTTTTATTTTTTCTTTTATTTTTTAAGCTTAAGCGAGTAAAGAAATTTCCTAACTAGCTCCCCGAGAAGATCCTCAAAAAGTAATAAAATAAATCATAATAGGCAATACTAATTTAATATAATCCTTATATTTAATTTATTTTTTTCTTTTTGTTAAAAATATTAAAAGAAATTTTTAATAATATTCAAGTTGTCATTATTGTTAAGAAGTAAATCTTCTCGAAGAATAAGATGGAAGACATAAAAGAAAAAATTGAAAGAAACATAGATTCTGAGACTATCTGGCTGATTGATAACTTCAGAACTTTTTGTGCCCCTCATGATGATAGTTATAATCTTGCAATCAATGGCTTGACCGACAATGGTAAACCTTTTCCGGAATATGCAGAAATATTAAAAAATTCTCAGATAATCAATATCGGTTGTGGCCATGACCTTGATTCAGCGAAACTTTCAGATTTTCTTTTCAAGGCATTTAAGATCTCCAAATACCTTGGTGTTGACCCTTACTCAGAAAATTTATGGGATTTACCTAACAAAGAAAAGATAGATGGCCTCGGTTATCTTGTTAAACAATCCGACAACTCTGCAAATATTATTACCTTTGGATTAGACACTTTCATAATACAAAACAAATCTTATGCTGAAAAGTTAGTTGGCGAAATATTTCGAGTAGTTCCTGAAGATGGGATCTATCTAAGTAGCGGTTCTACATTTCTTGAAATCTATGCAGACAAGCTTTTTCCCATCAAAAATGAACTTGGGTATAATCTTCAGACTTACATGAAAAAACCAACTAAATCTCTGAAAGTAACAGATGCACTTAATACTTATTGTAAGGAGGTAAAATAAAAATGGAAAATAGTAAACTTATCGAAACAATTGAAAAATTAGAGAACAAAGCTAAGAACTTGGAACAATCCAAATCAACCGGCAATCTTCAACAGATTGCTCGTGCATATTTTAATGCAGGAATCTTGAGCGAAAGAGTCGGATTAAAAGAAAAAGCACAATTAAACTATGCTAACGCCTCAAGATATGTACTTGAATTAGCTAAAGATGTTTATGCCGGAGCTTTTCAATAATTTTATTTTTAGTTAGATAAATGGAAAACATAGAAGAAAAAATATATCAAGAATTGAAAAATGGTTCGAAAGAGATCTATGACGAAGGAATTTACATAATTCAAAACGGAATAGAAATAGGAGGGCATATTGAAACAAGACATTATAATGCAATGCTTGCTATCCCGGAGGCATACCAAATTGCTGAAGCAGAACTTGATGATGTAGATTGCGCAGAGAATGCAATTTTCAGATACATAAAATATCAATCAAAAGCAATTACGGCAATAACAAATGCTTATTCAAGATACATAAGAGAAACAAGTTTAACAGAAAAAGATAAATCAGAAATTTATGATGTATTTAGAATTTTCTTGCCTAGTATAGATGTGAGCAATTTAAGTCTATAATTGTTATAATATGAAGTTCTTAAATTATTGAATTAATGAAAATTATTTATTGTAATTCTTTTTTTAATATATTTTTTAAAGCCCTTATATTTCCTTCTTTTTCTGCGATTTCTTTTAGGAAAAGCTCTTTAGCTAATTTTATTCTTCTAGACATTTCTTCTTCTAATCTAGATCTAATTTCAAAGCTTAATTTTTCATATTTACATCCAAATTCTCTTTCGGCTGTTTTTATCTCCGCTTCTTTAATCTGATGTGGCATTAATTTTGCATCAAATAAGAGTAATTCTTGGACATGAGGATCTAATAATCTTTCATGCCTTCTAGATAAGTCTTCAAGAATGCTTTGTTTAAGCATTTTTAATGGGAAATTACATTCTATTGCAATTTCTTTTAGAGTTTTTACCCATTTATCCTTATCATTAATCCAATTTAATCCATTTAATCTTTCTTTTAATTTAATCGCAATGTCCTCGATTCTTATAGCATTAATATCTGGGGGATGTTCCTGTTCTGTATAAATTCCTTTAAATAAATGAGGAGTATTTTGCCGTTGTTTATTCAACTTTCCGGATTTTGCCTTATTAATATGCTGAATATCTTTTACATATGCAGGAAAATAATCTGATAACAAATCTTGGCCAAATTCTTCCAGGATAATTAATTTTTCTTCGTCAATCCCGTGTGATGTTTTTCTTTCAGCTTTTTCTTCAAGTTTTCTTTCTGAATCTTTTTGTTTTGCCTTTGCAATATAAGCCATAAGGCCTTTTCTTACTGCCATGTATTTTTCATAAGCATTTCTAAATTCGCCATTGCCTTCTTTGAATCCCTTGCTTATAATTTCAAATTGTGGATTTATTTCTGATAATGCTTCAAAATAATCTTTGTTAAAAGGAGCGCAAACATTTCCTTTCAGCCAGTTTAAAATTGTATCCCAAGTTACGCATGAAGTATTTGTTTTTGAGGAATATTTTTGAATCAGCCCATAGGTTAAATCTGAATATGCAAGATATTCTTCAGTTGAAAAATCATCATTATTTTTTAGTATTTTATCTTCGTTTGAATCAAATCCCCTAAACAATAAACATCTTAGTTTTGGAATCCAAATTCCATTATTATTTTTTTCAAAGAGCAATTTTTTCGCTTCCCTGTAATTTTCCGCACGTAATTCTAATGTTTCATCAACTTTGTTCAAGGGAATCTTTATGTATTCTTTTCTGTATAATACAACGTCTCCCTTTTCCAGATATTTTCCGGTAATCTTTACATAAGTATCTCCCTGAGAAATGTAAACCGGCATATTCCCATCTATAAAAGTGTTTCCTGCATCTGTAATGATATTTAATAGAGTCATGTTACTATTTAATAGTAGAACTCTTTTTTTAAATTTTTGCATTAAAACATTAAAAAATTCAGATTAAATTATAATATTACCAAAACTCTCTTTCTCCAATAAGTCCCGGATAAGTCCTGTTTTTGCGATTTGAATCATAATTTGGATAATTCATTCTCATCACAATTTTCTCTTCTTTTGCATATAATTCGTCTAATTTAGAAGAAATTAGACGATTATAATAAATTTCTTCGCGAGGGCTTGGCTTGCCAAAATATTCGCATTTTCTTGATTTTAGATTATGTTTATTAGCGATTAATTTTTTCATTGCAAATCCCCAATAGCATCTCCATTCATTCTTTTCATTCTGGCACCATGGGCAAAAACTACAATATTTTGTAATATATTTGAATTTTCCATAAAACCTGCTCTTAGAACCAATTTGTTTCATTTCTTCTGACAAGGCAAAATCTATCTCATTAAACATATTCAATAATTAATCTCTTTAGTTGATATTTTATATCTTTTGGCCGAGGATTCCCATAATATTGACAGTTTCTAAATTTTTTTGGTTCATTCAGGACTTTCATGGTAATCCCCCAATAGCATCTTCTTTCATTTTTATCTTCTATATAAATATGCCATTCACAATCATCGCAATCTTTTGTCAAATCTTTTGGAGTTCCACCAATCATTAGACTTATCGTGCCATTTTCTAATTCTTCTAAAGTATGAAGAACCATTTTAATTTACAAGATTATGTGCAGAAATTAAATCTTTTTCAAATTTTTTTAGTTCAATAGGAATTTTTATTCCTGAAATCTCATTTCTTAAGCTTATTCCCTTTTCTTTTTTAATTTTCCAAATCAGGCTATTAAATTCAACTAAACTTTCGATTAATTTAAGATTAGATTTTCCTTTTTTTGATTTAGGAAATTCAATTGAGAATAAATCAATCTTTATCTCATTTGCAATCGTGCCTGACAACATAGGAAGAATAGGATAAATCAGAGTTAATAATCTTTCAAGCAAATAATAAAGAGTATATTTGGCAGAATCACTTTCTTGTTTAGTAAATTTATTTTCCTGATTGTATGCTCTTGATTTAATAACTTCAATATAATGTGAGGCAAATAAGTCCCAGACAAATTTTCTTAATTCAATAGCAGGATGATAAAAATCGTATTTCTCGTAAGACTCTTCGGTCCTTGAAGTCAAATCTTCAATGTAATCTATGAATAGTTGATCTAAATCTGCAATCTGTTTGACAATGGGCTTTTCAAATAAAAAAACAAATTTTGAAATGTTTAAAATTTTATTAATTGTTTTTAATTCTGCTTTGATTCTTTCTTCAGAACATTTTAAGTCCTGCTTGGATAAATCTCCTTCTATTGCAGACCAGAACCTTATAGCTTCTCCGCCATAATCTTTCAATAATTTTTGCGGGCTGATGACATTGCCTTTTGATTTAGACATTTTTAATCCGTTTTCATCAACAATATGCTGATTAATCCAAACGTCATTAAAGCAAGATCTGCTTGTTTCCAAATATCCCCTTAATAATGTGTAATAAAGCCAGGTTCTTATTATTTCCTTGCCCTGTGGCCTCAATGAAACAGGATAGGATTTATCAAAAAAATCTTTTTCCTGCCTATATTTGATCATGTATAATTCAGAAATAGATGAATCCATCCAAGTATCAAATACCCTTGTCTCGCCAATCCATTCTTTGTTAAAATCTTTTGCAAAGCCTAACTTTTTTCCGTTTTTGTAAACTTCAAAATCTTTTTCAGGGTTAACTTTCCAAGGCTCATGATATTTTCCTTCTTTTCCCAATGCAACCATATTTTCATCATCTTTTGCATGCCATATAGGAATAGGGGTGGCATAGAATCTTCGTCGTGATATTGGCCATTCTATGGAAACAGATTCAATCCAATCAATTAATATTTTTTTAGATTCTTCTGGGTAAAAATTGATTTCATCAGAAATTTTTTTCATTTCTTTTTTGAATTCAATCTGCTTCAAATAAAATTCAGGCATTTCAATAAATTCTATCTCTGCTCCAGATCTTTCTGAAACAGGCGTCCTATGCAAGATATTTTCCTGCTTGATTAAAAGATTTTTCTCCTTTAATTCGCAGATAATTTTCAGCCTTGCATCTTTTATTTTCAAGCCTTTCAAGAATCCTGCATTTTCATTCATAGTTCCATTTTTGTTTATTGCTATAACTGGCTTCAAATTTTGCTCTCTGAAAAATTGAATATCTGATAAGTCGCCTGCAGAACACATCATAACCAGGCCTGTTCCCTTGTCAATTTGCGCAATAGGGTGGGACTTGATTTTAATTTCTTTTCCAAACAAAGGAGAAATGACAGTTTTATTTTCTAAATGCTTATATCTTTTGTCTTCAGGATTAAAAATTACCATTCCACATGTGCAAATCAGTTCAGGACGTGTTGTTGCAATGATAATCTCTTCTTTTGTTTCCTTAACTTTCCATTTAACAAAATTAAATGTCGAAGGAATATCTTTATATTCAATTTCAGAATCAGCAATTGTTGTCTGCAATTTTGTATCCCAGTTGTTGATGCGTATATCTTCAAAAACCAATCCTTTCTTAAATAAATCGATAAATGTAGCTTGCGTTAATTTTCTGAATTCAGGAGAATCTGTTTTGTATACTGCACCGATATGATCTCCTTCTTTGTACGATGTAAATGAGATTCCCAATTTTGAAAAAGTATCCTGAGTTTCGGTACCTGCTTCATCCAATAGTTTTTTGCAGAGTTCAATAAATTTATCCCTTCCTAATTCCAATGCAGAGATGTTAAATTTTTTTTCAGCAGAAATTTCAATAGGTAGCCCGTTATTGTCTAATCCTAATGGAAAAATTACCTGATTGCCTTTCATTCTTTTGTATCGCGCAAAAAAATCCATGTAGCAATAAGTAATTGCCTGGCCGATATGAATTGGAGCATTTACATAAGGCGGAGGGGTATCAATTGAGTAAGTTTTCTTTTTGCTTTTTGCATTGAAATTAAATCTTTCAGATTTTTTCCATTCTTCAGCAATTGGCTTTTCAATTTCAGCAGACCAATTTTTTATGTCTTTTAATTGCATATCTGTTGGAGAAAAGAGGAATTTAAAAGATTATCTATAATCAGATAATTCCCGAACATATATATTTTCTTTTGAAGCCTGTGGCAGAAAAAATGTATAAACAAAATTTGAATCTCTGTCTCTTAAGACAAGTGCTGAAGGCTCTTTTGTATTTTCAATGATTTTTCTTAATCCATTAAAATCAATTTCCCCAGATTGATCTAATGGAACAGATTTTATTTTAATATCATAAGGATATTGCGAATAACATTTTCTAAAGAAATGATTTGTAAAAACGGCGCATTGATAATTATTTGAATGAAGAACAGAAATTTCCAATAGCTGGATTATTAATGTTAAGTTATTTTTTGATAATGTTATTTTCATTTTATGAAATTTTTAATTATTTCAAATATTTAACTTCATAAGAATTTCCATCATAGTAAATATGAATTTCATTTTGTTCAATTTTCTTGTTATTATTCTCATCATTAATAATTATTTCAAGTGGATTTTTTTGTTCAATTGTTAATTCAAATTTGCCCGGCTTTATATATTTTTGATTAACATTTATGGAAGATTCAGAAGGGATAATGCTAAAAGTAACAATTACAAGAGCTAAATTTATTCCGGTATATGAAAGTTCTTTGATAAATTTTCTATTCATCGAAGTTTATTTTGTTTTAATTTATAAGGCTTTCGAAATTATAAGAGAAGAGGATTCATTTTTAAGAAAATCTGCCAAAGTAAAGCAAAAAGAAATACTAAAACAGGCATTATCCAAGCCATAAAAAATTTTAATTTTTTCTTGTCCACATTAATTCCTAAAAGGACCAGATATTGATAATAAAAAGTCATGTAAGGATCTTTTCCAAACTGTATTTGGGTTAGTATGCATCCATGATAAATTAATTGCTGCAAATAGAGAAAAACTACTCCGATAAAGATTAATTTCCAATTAAAAAGGAATGGTGATGAATATGCAGTGATTATTAAAACTAAATGGACCCAAAAGATAAATCCAAAATTATTTTCCATTTATTTTTTATCTTTTTTTAAATTCTTATTTTTTTCTGAGGCAGAATTTTTGGCACTTTGTTTGATAGGCTTTTCTATTGACTTAGAAACAGTTTCTAATGCATAATCAAAATCTTCTTTTAAAATTTTTAATGACTCTGATTTTTTTATTTTGTAAAATCGCTTGATGGAATTCAGCCCTGCATTTCTACAGACTGCTTCAATATCCGCACCAGTCCAGCCTTCTGTCTTTTCAATATATTCATTAATATTGACGGACTTATCAAGAGGCATATTTCGTGTATGCACTGCAAATATTTTTTCTCGCGTTATTTTATCTGGAAACGGAAGCTCAAGAATAGAATCAATTCTGCCTGGCCTTAATAATGCCGGATCTATCAAATCTTTTCTGTTAGTTGCAGCAATTATTATTACTTTTTCAAGTTCTTCAATGCCATCCAGTTCTGTAAGCAATTGATTTACAACCCTTTCTGTAGAGTCAGTCAAGGAACTGCCACGCGCTTTTGATATGCTGTCAAATTCATCAAAAAATATTATTGAAGGAGATACCTGCCTTGCTTTTTTGAAAATTTCACGAACATGTTTTTCAGATTCTCCTACCCATTTGCTGATTAATTCAGGGCCTTTTACTGAAATAAAATTTGCATTTGCTTCATTTGCGACTGCTTTTGCCAACAGGGTTTTTCCTGTGCCAGGGGGCCCTGTCAATAAAACTCCCTTAGAAGCTTTGATTCCTGCTGAAACAAATAAGTCCGGCCTTAACAAAGGCAATTCAACCAATTCTCTTAATTTTTCCTTTGCCTCTTCCAAGCCTCCAACATCATCCCAAGTCACGTGAGGTTTTTGTATGAGGACTTCACGCATTGCCGAAGGCTCCACTGATTTAAGGCCTTCGATAAAATGATTTCTTTTTACTTTTATTTTATCCAAAATTTGTGTAGGGACTTTTTCCTGAAGATTTTTCAATTCGTTAAAATAAGGCTTAATGGACTTTAATGCCGCTTCCTTGCAGAGAACTTCGATATCTGCACCCGTAAATCCAATAGTCTTTCTTGCAATTTCTTCAAAATTCACATCTTTATCAAGGGGCATACCCCTTGTATGGATCTGCAAAATTTCTTTTCTTCCGGATTCATTAGGGGGATTAATTCTCAACTCTCTGTCAAATCTTCCCGGTCTTCTTAAAGCTTCATCAATATCATCGGGTCTATTAGTCGCAGCCATCACGACTACTTGTCCTCTTGTTTTCAGCCCATCCATCAAAGTTAAAAGCTGGGCTACAATTCTCCTTTCTGTCTGGTCTGTTCCCTCCCCTCTTTTAGGAGCTATTGAATCAATTTCATCAATAAAAATTATTGCAGGCGCACTTTTTTCAGCTTTATCAAATACATCTCTTATATGTTTTTCAGATTCACCATAATATTTCGACATGATTTCAGGCCCTGCTATTGAAAAAAATGCAGAATCAGTCTCATTTGCGACTGCTTTTGCCAACAGGGTTTTTCCTGTGCCAGGGGGCCCTGTCAATAAAACTCCCTTAGGGGCGCCAACCCCTAATTTTTGAAAAACTTCGGGATGCTTCATCGGCAATTCAACCATTTCTCTTATTAATTCAATCTCTTCTTTCAAGCCCCCAATGTCTTCATACGATACGCCTGTCGCCTTTAATTCCCCGCTGTAAGGGACATCGGAAACAGTGATCTTTGTCGAAGGCGTGACAATTACATAAGTTTTTGGATTTGTTTTTGAAACTACATAACCCAATCTTGTGCCAAAGACATCAATAACTGTTTTTTGATTTTGGGCCAATGGCTTGTGCATAAGCTTTGAATGAAAATATTCTGTTGGATCATCGCTGAATCTTACCTCTTCGAGAGGGGAAAGAACAATAGATTTTGCTTCTTCAATTTTTATTTTGCTGACAACAATTTTGTCTCCAATTGAAGCGCTTATATTTGAACGCACAGTCCCATCAAGGCGAATGATATCATTTTTTTCATCTTTAAGGGATCTCATTGCCTTGACAACGCTTGTTCCTTTAGCTTTAATTTCTAAAATATCTCCTGATACTAAACCAAAATAATCCATAACTTTAGATGGAATTCTAGCTATTCCCTTATCAATATCTTCCTGAATAGATTCTGCAATTTCAAGCTCTATTTGATTTGGATTTTTTTCAGTTGTCATCTTATAAGCCTAACTTTTTCATTTAAAATTAACAATGCTTCACCATCTTTTAATCTATATATTGATTGAGAAATTTCTTTTTCAATTTTACTAATTCTCTTTTCCCTATCCTTTGCATAATGAGGAGCAATTATCATGCCCGTTAAATTTATCCCTGCATAATTTTTTAACTTAATATTATTATTATCAAATGCGATCCGAATATCCGGACCTGCAATAATCGTTCCTGCACTTACTCCTACATATGCAACTCCTTTATTTACTAATTCACAAATTTTATCTGAAAATTTAGTTTCATTTAATCTCTTCATTAGATAAAAAGTGTTACCTCCTTCGATGTAAATAGAATCTATGTTATCTAACACTTTATAATCTGGATTTCTATCTAAATCAAATTCAAATAAATTTTTTTTGCTTATACCTGAATTGAATATTTCAATTTTATTTTCTTCTACATAGAATTTATCTTTCTCTACGTTTGAAGCTGTAGGAATGTATAATATTTTTATTTCTTCCTTAGGCTTATCAATAATCTCAAAAAATTTATCTCTAACTTTTTCATTATCAAAGCCAGTGGAAGTTAATAATAATTTTTTCATTTTTTCTTTTCAAATTTTAATTCAAGTACTCCATTTTTCATTGTATGGCTGAATTTTTTTGCATCAACAAATGGAGGGAGAATTTTCTTAATCAAAATTCCGTGCTTAAGCTTAGACATTAAATATTCCTGAACCCCTCCATCTTCAGACTTTGAAGCTTTTATCATCAGTTCTTTCCCTTTTGTATCAATGCTTATATCTTTTTCATCATAGCCAGGGAGTTCAAATACAATAAAAATATGTTTTCCTGTTTCAATAAAATCTATTATTCTATCTTCTTCTTCTCCTTTTATTATGGTTTCCCTCTCTCGCCCACCCCTTCGAGGTCCAAAAAATTCTCTAATCAAATCTTCAAACGGATCTTTCTCTCCAAAAAAGTCTGCCATTTTTCACCTTATATTAAAATTATGAAAGATAACTTATAAATTTTTTGTTTAATTTTTTAATTTATTGTAACTACAAGTTATTTAAACTTAACAAACTTATAACTGTAATGTATGACATAGACCAAAATTCTGATTGCAGATTGATTTTAACAGGAGATAATGGGCCTGAATTAAAGAAAATCCAGACTAATTTTATTAATGATTTAAATTGGTTATTACAAGAACAAAAGGTTGAATCATTTAAAGCTTCGTTCAGTTTCCCTTCTATTTTTGGATTTTTTCTTTATGGATGCAAATGGATGGAGATTGAAGCTGTAAAAGAAGGCAGAAAATCGAAAATTATCTCACATGCGAAGTATGGGTTTATTCCTTATCTTATAGGCGGACCAACTTAACAATATATATAGAATGATTATCCTAAGTCAGAATCGCTAGATATGTTATTAAAGAATGAATTAAAAGTTTAGGGGATTTTTTTAGAAAAGAATATATGAAAATTTAGCACAACCTTATTCCCCTTAATTTCATCAATGAACTGAAATCATCAAAGGTTGCGTGATACGGATAAATTAGATATTGAGACTTTCTACTTTTCATGTTTCCTTCAATTTTAAATATAAATCTTCGCCCATTATCTACGCATATGGAATAATCCCTAAAATCCCCCCTGCTCTCAAATTCCAGGCTTGAACCAGGCACTATGTGCTGATATAATTCCAACAATTCCTTGGCAGCTTCTTCTATATTTGCAGGTTTCAATGTAAAATTAAATTTTAATCCTCTATGATGTGTCATAGATATCCCAAAAAAGAATGATTTTTAAATCTATTGAAATTTAAGAATGATAAAAATTTATAAATAAAGTTGACTTATTAATATAACTTTAGAGTAGTAATATGGGAAAAAAATTAGCAATATTAAGTATAGGAGCATTAGCATTTCTAGCTTTTAGCATGCATGAGCCAAATTTGGAAAAAAAGCCCTTGAATAAAGGTTATAACACAATAAATTATATGACTAAGCATAATACGCAAAGGACTGCGAAATTAGAAGGCACAGTTATGGACATTGAAAAATACCCATATTTAATTCACAGCAAAAACAATAAGCAGAACCTAGAATCTGCAGATGTATTGCATATTGAAGCAAAAGATGGCGAAGATTATATTATAATCTCAAAAAAGCATTTTCAGATAGGGCAAGGAATAAAAATTGATTATTATCCTTTAGATAATTCAAGAGAGCAATATAAAATTCCGGATTCTGACTTGATTATCATTGCTAATGGGGTTGCCCAATAAAAATATAAATCTTTAATTTATTTAATCTTATGGATTTGGATTACAAAAAGTTCCGCTGGTTTAAAACTTCTTCTGGAAAAATTGTGATTGGCGGAAAGAATGAAGATCAAAATGAAGCTATTGTCAAAGAGTTTATCGGAAAGAATAATATTATAATACATACTGAAGAGCCAGGAAGTCCTTTCTGCATAATTATGAATGAAAAAGCAAGCAGAGAGGATATAGAAGAAGCATCAATTTTTACAGCCAGCTTTTCCCAACAATGGAAAAAGAAAAAATCAAAGGCTCAAGTCAATATTTTTTCCGGAAAAGATGTTCATAAAGAGAAAAGCATGAAGACAGGAACTTTTGGTGTAAATAATTCGAAGAGAAAAAATGTTGAATTAAAATTAAAGATTGCTGTTCAGGATGAAAAGATTAGGGCTATCCCGCTTAATGCAGAATCTGAAATAAATTTGCCGGAGATCATTTTAAGCCCTGGAATGATTCCCAAAGCAGAAGTTTCAAAGCTTATAAAACAAAACTTAAAAAATTACAATTTTTCCTTAGAAGATATTGAACAAGCCATACCTTCTGGAGGGTTTAATATAAGAAAAATTTAATTTCCTCTTCTTCTATTTGCCCTTAATGAAGGTCTAACTTTTGGAGCTTTTATTGAAGAATTCCTTAATCCTCTCGCCCGCTTTCCTGCAGAAGTTATCCCTCTAAAGGACTTGTTTTTTGGCGAATTTGAAACATAAGAGAGCTGTTTGTCTGATTTTATTTCAGGAGCATTTCTATCTGCTAATATTACTTCAAAGAAATAATGCATGCCATCCTTTCCAATTTGGTAAGAGTTTATTACTTCCATGTTAGGGTATTTTCTTGCCACTCTTTGTTCTGCGACTTCTCTATAATTCATTTTAAGAATTTTCTTTATAGTCATTCTCTTGCTTCTTCTTCCTTTTTCAGGCCTTGGCTTTTTTCTTCCCCCCCTGATTAATCTAACTCTGACAACAATGATTCCCTTTTTTGCTTTATAGCCAAGTTCATGTGCTCTATGCAATTTTAATGGCTTTTCAACTCTGACAATTACAGGAGATTTCCTCCATTCAACCATCCTTTGTTTTAATGTATCATTATCAGGATTTTTCCATGTTTCTCTCTGATAGTAATATGAACCTTTTACCATTTTAACACATAATGAATAGGGTTTTTAAAGCTTTTTGAGAATTTAATATAACAATTAATGAGCCTGCGCAGATTCGAACTGCGGACCCCTGCCTGTCTGAAATCAATTGATTTCGGACACCCAAAATCTTGATTTTGATGTTATCAGAGCAGTGCTCTACCTGGCTGAGCTACAGGCTCATATTAAGTGAAAAAATAGCACTTATTTAAAGGTTTCTTATTATTTTTACATCCAATTAACCCGCAAAAAATGAGTAGAACACGAAAAGCAGGGATCATATGCCCTGATTAATTTTTCTATCTCAAGAACAAGATTTTCTTTGCTTATTTTTTTGTTTTTCTCTAAAAGATATTCGACAAAATTCTTAATGTCCTGTTCGAGCATTGCGAGATTTTGGGCAGTGGGAGTTATAATGTTGCAATAAGAAATTTTTCCAGTATTATCAATTTTATACTCATGAAACAAAGTTCCGCGCGGGGCTTCAACAGCTGAAATTCCGCTTCCGGACTTTATTTTTATCTTTTGCTCTTTGTTGTCTGAATTTAATTTTTTTAATAATACCAATGCTCTCTGCCTGAAATAAGAAAGTTCTATAGCCTGAGCAATAATGTTGTGAAATGGATTTTTAGATGGAAATCTATTTTTAAGGAAATGTTTTGAATGCTCATCTAAAGATTCGAGATTGTTGTTTATTCTGGAGATTGCACCGACCATAAATGGTTTAGAGTTCTGCAAAACGAATTTTGATGTGGCATATTCTTTAATGTTCTCCTGCAGATATTTCTTGTAATCATCGACTTCGACTAATTTATCAGCAGAACCAATCTTTCCAGAAATTGTCGCATATTCAGAGTCTTTTAATGACAGATAAAAAGATTCCCTTTCAAAACCATGATAATCTAAATTCGAAAATAAATTTATTGTTTCATCAATCAATTCTTTTGACTCTTCTAATTTCTCAATCAATTCTTTAAAGTTTAGATCTTGAGGCAGGCTTTTGTTCATGCATAAAAATGGATGAATTTCTCTTCCTCCAAAGATTTCAACAATTTTGTTTCCCAATGAAATTAAAGATAATGCATTATCAATTTTTTCCCGGTGTTTTTTTGACATTTCTAAAGCAGAACTAAAGCCAAAATAATCAGGAAGCGAGAAAAAGTATAAATGAGTTACGTGACTTCGTATTCTTTCCCCGATCATTAATAATTCACGGATAATTTTCTGCTGTTCTGCTGGCTTAATTCCCAAAGCATTTTCGAGCGCCTGAATGCATGCGATTGTATGGGCAGAAGAGCAAATCCCGCAAATTCTTGAAACAATTTCCTGAATGTCTTCCACATTTCTGCCTAAAACTAATGCTTCAAAAAATCTTGCGCCTTCTGCGGCTTTCAATTCACAGGTTTTTATTTTATTGCCTTCAATTTTCAGGCTTAAATGCGCATGCCCTTCTATTTTGCAGATGTGATTTAAGTTTATTTCTTTGACCATTCTCTTTTAAATCTAAAATAAAAAAGAGTTTTTATATTCATCGTCACAAATATTCCTTCCAGTTATTTTTATGATCTTTATACAAGACTAATCTTTCTCTTCTTTCTATTTTGCGGTGATTATAGACTTCAATGAAAACATCTGTAACATCTACAAGATATTCAGCTGAAGCTTTATTAGTTGAAGGCGATTCAAGAATAAACAGGTAATTCATGTCCTGCGAATGGCTATTAGGAATCTTAAGATTCCTTTGCTTTTTTATTTCTTTTAAAGATTCTATTGAATAAATGTCAATAAAAAGTCCGGATCCGAATATTTCTTTCCTGATTAATTCAAGGGTTTTTTGAATTTGGAATGGCTCCAGATGAAGATGAACAAATGCGTAAGCTTCCCCCAACCCCTTCTGATTCATGTGCAGAATTATATTCTTCTGTATAAAAGTTTATTTGAAAGAAAAATCAAAGGCAAATATATTTTTTAAGTTCCGAAATATCAAATTAATACGCTAAATTAGAACATCAAAGATTACATTATTACTTTATAGGAATCCCTTTCCTTATAGAAAATTTGAGCTTGGGCTCTTTCCCCATTATTATAAAGTCCTGAATCTTCTAACTTACTCACAACAGAAGATAATTCTTTTGCAGTTTTTCTATTATCCAAATTAGGATCTGTAGATATTAATACATAGTTTGCTTTAGGAGAATGCTTAATTTTCTTTGGCAATTCCAATTTTTTAAAATCATCACTCGCATAAAGTTCTAAGCTCCTCTTTTCAGGAGTATTTAATTCTCTTGCAACGTCTTCTGGCTTGGCACTGCAACTGAAAAATGCAAATGCCTGTCCAACTGGTTTATTTTTCATGCAAAAATTCAGAAAAACTCTCTTTATAAACTTTTTTATTTTTTGTTACTTTAAAGTTAAATCAAATATTTAAAGTTTTAGCTTTTCAACTTCTTAAAAATAAAATTAAAATAATCTGTTTTAAAAGAATTTGCCATTTTCTCGACAATTAACTCGGGAGTTGAATGCGCCAACCTTCCGATTACAGGGTTATGATCTACAATCAATTCAAAATTATCATCAAGCCCTTTGGCTTCTATGCCGTCAATCCTTGCCCCTTTTGGAAGTGACTTTTGAATTTCAAATCCCAAGTGTGTTGCTATAACTAAAAAGCAATCTTTAGAAATGAAATACTCTGCTGTAGCAGAAATGATATTGCCTGCAACGCCTGGCTCTGTTACTGATTCAATTTCATCTGCTAAAATCAAAGTTTTTCCTTCAGGATTAATTTGCGACATTTGAGTCAAGAGGGTTTCAAAGGCGCCCTTGCTCATTGAGCCCTTGTTTTTTGCAAAATAATAGACCTGATTAAAAATAGGAAGATTCAAATTTCCTGAAACAGGAAGGCCTATTTGAGACAATGTAACTAATTGAATAATATGTTCCAACAGAGTTGTTTTTCCTCCTGAATTTGCTCCAGTTAAAATAGAGCACTTATGCTCATTATTCAGATTAAAACAAACTGGTTGGGCGTTTTCCAAAAAAATATTTTTTGAATTTGTAAACTTAAGTTCTTCAGCATGTTTAGGATAATTTTCAAAGCTTGAGATAAAGTTAGAGATTCCGGATATAAAATCAAATATTAAAAGTTCGGCTGAAATTTTTTTTAATTTTTCAGGAGCGGATTTGAGGCTTTTAGAATTCTGCTTTAAGATTGCGGATTTATCTGTGAATTCCGACGTATTTTGGCGTTTTATAAAATTGTCAAGCTCTCGTTCATCAACCTCAAGAGGAATTGAGATGCTGAACAAATGAGATGGAATTTTTGTTTTGGAAATCTCAGAATTGATGATTTCTTTTAATTCACAGGGAATTCCTTTTTTTAAAATTGAAAGCAAGGATTCACCAGAAACAGTCATTGTTTTTATTTGTGAAAAGATTTTTTCGTTGATATTTTCCAGCTCTTCAAAGATTTTTTCTTTGCTTAAGATTTCTGTTTTAGACCTGACAAGATTCAGGATTGACAAAAGTTCTTTGATTGTTTCCTGCTCAAAATTGTTATTCATTAAGACTTCAAAATTCTCCTGCCAAGATGAAAGCAAGATAAGATAACGCTCTAAATAAGCATCTTCTAGGTTATTTACAAAAATTGCTTGCGGGAGGCTTTCTAAGAAATTTGAAAATTGATCGCAATCAACAACATAAACTAAATCGTATCGCTCAAGATAGGCAATATCATTTTCAGTTGCAATGAACTTGACTGTGCATCCAAATTCCTGCAGTTTTGAAAGATTCTTTTCATTTTCCGTAACAATAACTGCATCATAATTTGGCTTCCATGAAGATTTCGGCACAGAAATTTTTTTTAAGAATTCATTGTCAATATTTTTAGCGATAGACTTAAAAAAATCCTGGCGGTTTTTTATCTCTTCAAAATCTGGCGTGAAAGGGAAGCAGGTTAACAAATTAGAAGTGTCTGCAAAGTAGAAGTTAGAGTTGATTGCACTGATTACTTTGTTATAAACAGATTTTGCATCCTTTGTTTTGAATATTGTTTCTTTTGCATTCACGCTGGTTTTTGTTTTATTGAACGGGGAGAGATTATTTTTTTCTATATAATCAAGCATCTTTTTTTCCATTCGTTAAAAAAACCCGCAGGGTTTTTAAGTTTCGCTGTGATGTTTTGGATAATTTTAAAAACTCATTTTTTATTAATGAATTAGCAAGAATTCTAAGATGAAAAATTTACTGCAAAACTTTCTGCCATGGGTAGAAGAGAAAAATGAGAACTTTCAGGTAAAAATAATAGATGGAACGACAAGAGAAGAAAGAAATTTTGAAGAGACTAATATTGAAACAAGAAATTATGGGATGTACCCAAAGACAGGGGATTGGATACAAATTGCGAGATATGCAGTCAGGGGGCCTGAAAGCATTTACATTCCTGCAAGGGTTGTCATAACAAAAGAAAATCCAATAGTTTATATTGATTTAATGGATTGGAAAATGCCGATAGTCCATAACGCAGACTCATATTCAAATTTCATAAGCCCTGCTAGTTGTGAAAAAGGATACATGGCACTGAAAGAAGAGGAGGAGCGATTAAGAGGAAAAGGAGTTGGTTATGAAATTATTTTAAGGGATGCTTTTGAAAAAACAATTGCAATTAAGAGAATGCCTTTTTTGAAAAATTATTGGGAATTGACACTAACAAATTATCAGGCAGGCAAGCCTCCTTTTCCTGAGCTATTTAATTCAGATGATTTATTTGATGAGATTAATGGATTATCAAAAGAAGAGTTAATAGTTGAGGCAGTTTTACATCCGATTGTTGGTTTGCCAAAGGTTTTGGTGTTAGATGTTGAGGAAAAGGATATTTTTAGGTTCTAATGATTTTTATTGTTTGGGTTTTTGGGGGAAGAGTTTAGATAAAAAGTAACTTTTATAATGTAGATTTTTATTTACTTTTATGCCAACATTAAACTGGATTGGAAAAGAAGCAGTCATAAATCATGATAAAGAGGTTCCATTCAAACTTCTCAAAAAGGTTAAAGCATATTCTGTGGGAAATAATTCTCAAAATTTAATTATCAAAGGAGATAATTTAGAAGGGCTTAAAGCACTAATGCCTTATTATATTGGAAAAGTAAAATGTGTCTATATAGATCCGCCATATAACACAGGAAATGAAAATTGGGTTTACAATGATAAAGTAAATTCTCCTAAAATAAAAAAATGGCTCGGAAAAGTTGTCGGAGGAGAAGCTCAAGATTTATGCAGACATGACAAATGGCTTTGCATGATGTATCCTCGACTTAAGCTTTTGAGAGATTTGTTGAGTGATGATGGCGTGATCTTTGTTAGTATTGATGATAATGAGAATCATAATCTCAGATTTTTATTAAATGAAATTTTTGGCGAAGTGAATTATATTCAAGAGATAGTCTGGCATAGTAAGTACACAGTATCAAATGATGCAAAATTCTTTTCAAGACAACATGAATATGTTTTATGTTATGCTAAAGATATTCAAAAAGTATCCGCTGTTTTCTCTGTTCCAAGAACTGATGAGGCAAATAATAGATATTCAAATCCAGATAATGATCCACGAGGCCCATGGAAAGCCACCCCACTGCATGCAAAAAGTGGAAAAGAAGAAAATAATTTTGAATATGTTTTTAAAAATGGAATAAAATAGAAACCTCCTAAGGGACGCTATCATCGCTTTAATAAAGAAAGTTTAGAAAGATTAGATAAAGAAAATCGATTATGGTTTGGAAAAGATAAAAAAGCAATGCCTTCCGTAAAAACTTTTCTATCAGAAGTTTCCGAAAAAATGAAATCTGGAAGCATCCTCCCATTTAATTTAGTAGGACATACTCATAAAGCAAATGAGCAACTTGCAAATTTAATGGACAAAGGAACATTTGATAATCCAAAATCAGTAGATTTAATTAAAATTTTAAGTTCAATGGTAACTTCCACTTCCGACATAATTCTCGACTCATTCGCAGGTTCGGGAACAACGGGACATGCGGTTTTAGACTTGAACAAAGAAGATGGGGGAAACAGAAAATTTATTTTGATTGAGATGGAAGATGATATTGCTAAAAATATTACAACTGAACGAATCAAAAGGGCAATAGAAAAATATGATTACAAAGACGGATTTGAATATTGTGAATTAGACAAGCCTCTATTCGATGAGAACGGGCAGATAGAGGAAACTTGCGAGTTTAATCAGTTTGCAACTTATATTTATTTTACCGAAACCCAAACAAATATAGACAAGAACAAAATAGACAAAAACTTCATCGGAGAATTTGGAGAAACAGAATATTATCTTATCTATAAAGAAAAAATGAAAAATGTTTTAGATAAGAAGTTTTTATCTAAGTTAAAAAAGACAAAAAATAAAAAAGTCATTTATGCTGACTTTTGTATGATTGATGAAGATACATTAAAAATTTCTAACATTCAATTTAAACAGATTCCTTATGAGGTGAAGGTTTATTGAATGATAAAAAATAATTACATAAAACTTTTTGAAAAATTATCTGAACAAGAACCAAATTCAATAATCCTTATTGAAAAATTTGAGGATTTAGGCTTCTTTTTAACAGATTTTGAATCAATGCATGAAGAGAAATTTATATTTTTGCAAAAGATTAGAGAAAAAAATAAAGGGGGTAATTGGATAGAAAAATTTTATATTAAATTAGCCCCAAGAGGGTTCTCTTCTTTAGAAGAATTTAATAAAAATGAACAGCAAGAGAAATTTAATCATAAGACTCTTAAGGCAACAATAATAATTACAATTGCAACAGCTTTAAATGTTTTAGTAACTCTTTTTATATTTCTATTGAATTTGGAAAAATCAAATTGGGCAAAACCTGCATCCCTTATACTAATTGGAATTTTTATTAGTTTTCTAACAGGAATATTAATTAAAGAAATTTGGTATTTTATATTTTTCAAAGAAAATGATTAACACAAATAAAATAAAAGAAATAGTTAAATTTACAAAGAACTCAATTAAATAAAATGGTAGAACTAAAAAAATATCAGCGAAAATCAATAGACATATTAAAAGATTATCTTAAGGAATTGGAGAAAAATGGAAGCAAGAGGGCGTTTATGTATATTACTGAAACGCCGTATAAATCTGAATTTTTTAATGAGGTTCCTTTTGTTTGCATAAAAATACCTACAGGAGGGGGAAAAACCTTTGTTGGTTGTCATTCTGTTGTTGAGATTATGTCTTCTATCTTAAAACATAAAATGGATAGAGGTATTGTTATGTGGTTTGTCCCATCAGAAGCAATAAAATCACAAACCCTAAAAAAATTCAAAGACCGAAACGATTGGCACAGAAAAGTTTTAGACGAAGCATTTGACAACAATATAAGAATTTTCTCAAACGAAGAAGCATTAAGAATAAGAAAAGAAGATGTTGAAGATAATATCTGTATAATAATTTCAAGTTTAGAAGCATTTAGAAAAGAAAAAGCAATTCAAAATAAATACAAAGTTTATCAAGAAAATGGAGCACTATTAAGCCATTTTGAAAATTTAGAAGAAAAAGATTTTTTAGAAAAGGACGAACATAATACAATAATAAATTCTCTTGCAAATGTCATAAAATTATCAAATCCTTTAATTGTAATAGACGAAGGGCATAAAACAAAAACAAAACTTTCTATTGAATTTATGAGAGACTTGAACCCAAGTTTTATTATTGAGTACACAGCAACGCCAAGACCAGAAAGCAATATTTTAGTTGAGATTCACTCTTCTGAACTAAAAGGAGAACAAATGGTTAAGCTCCCGATTGTTCTTGAAAGTACAGCTCAATGGCAAAATTCAATTTTAAGAGGAGTTTTGAAAAGAGAAGAGCTAGAAAAAGAATCAAAAAAGAACAAATCTGAATATATAAGACCAATAGCACTTTTACAAGCAGAACAAGAAAAAGAATCAGATAATAAAATTACTGTCCAAAAGATCAAAGATTTTTTGATAAAAGAGAGAAAAATTCCAGAAGAAGAAATTGCAATTAAAACTTCAAGCATTAATGAATTAGAAGGAATTAATCTTTTTAGCCAACAATGTAAAATAAGATATATTATAACTGTTAATGCTCTTGCAGAGGGGTGGGATTGTTCTTTTGCTTATGTTTTAATTTCTGTCGCAAATATTGGCTCAAAAATAGCAGTTGAACAGATTATTGGAAGAATTGTAAGAATGACTAATGCTCGAAGAAAAGAAAACGAAGCATTAAACAGGAGTTATATTTTTGCATCAGCAAAGAATTTTCAGGAAGCAAGCGAACAGATAATTTTGGGATTAGAGAGCAACGGATTTAGCAAGCTAGATTTAATCAATGCAACAAACGAAGATCAAACACATGAATTAGATGTTGAAAAAGCTGTAAAAGAAAATTTATTTGTTCCCATGCTCGCTTTTGAAGATGAAAAATTATCTTTTGAAGATTTAATCGGAGAAGAGTTTGAACTTGCAAAACAAAATGCAGAATTTGATTTTACTATTAATTATGATAATGATGGAAGAGCATTAATTGATATTCAAGGCCAAGACAAATGGGTAAAAAGTGCTCAACAAATCTTAAAGATAACTTACAAAGATAAAAATTTTTCAAAAGAGGAACTTATCCAATGGTTAGACAAAAAACTAAGATTTACTATTTTAGAAAAATCAGACAAAATTAAATTTATACAAAAAGTTATAGAATATCAATTAAAGAAAAAATCTCTTTCTGAACTTTCAGTAAACAGATATGTTTTAGTTACAAAATTAAGTGAGATAATAAATCATATATTGGAAGATTATGCTAAAAAGAGATTTGATGAATTCATTAAAAATAAAAAAATAAGTGTGAAAGATTTTGAAAAATTCCCGGAAAAAATAACACTTTTCCAAGAGATATTTCGGGGATTTAATAAAAATTATTATTCAAAAATAGACAGGTTGAATAAAGAAGAATTAAAATTTGTTGAAAGATTAGATTTAGAAACATTACCAAATATTAAATTTTGGATAAGAAATAGAGAAAAGAAAGATCCTTTTTTCATACAAGGCTGGAAAAAAAATAAATTTTATCCAGATTTTATTGCTGTAACTAAGAATAATAATATTATTGTTTTAGAGTGGAAAGGAGAAGATAGAAAAAGCAATGAAGATACACAATATAAGGAAGAAATAGGAAAAATATGGGAATCAATAGATAAAAATTTGCATTTTTTCTTAGTCCATAATGGAAATATTGAAGAAATATTATCTAAACTAAAAAATTTATAAATTAGTCTACCGAACTATCCTTCTTACATCCAGTTAACCTGAAAAACCCAACAAAACTTTTAAACATCATACGCAAATCAAATAGATGGCAGAGATAATTATCAATGAATCATTTTCAGACGATGATTTTCTTTTTGACAGGGTTGAAAATGGGGAGTTTGAATCACCTGAAATCCTCAAGCTGAAAGTTGATGCAGAGGAGATTGTGAAGGACAAAAAAATCAACGAGCTTATTTCTTATGACATAATAAAGAAAAATCTAGAGTATAAGCTTCCCTACCAGACTAATGGGGCTTTAAGAATTTTGAGGGACTTTAATGGCTCTGCTCTTCTTGCTGATGAGGTCGGGCTCGGCAAAACAATAACAGCAGGGTTGGTATTGAAAGAGAGTATTGTGAGGGGATTTGTAACTAAGGCTTTGATTTTAACTCCTCCGTCGCTTGTGGACCAATGGGTTTCTGAATTAAAAGAAAAGTTTGAGCTTGATTTTAAGATTATTGAGAATCCATCAGACTGGAAAAAAGCCAATTTTGCCATAGCTTCGATAGATAGAGTAAAGGCTTATGATAAAGAATTAAGAAGATTCCGCCATGAAGAGGCCCATAATATTTCATGGGATATCTTGATTGTCGATGAGGCTCATAAGTTGAAAGAGAAAAACACAATTCGGTGGAAGTTTATTGACAGCATTCCAAAAAAGAGATTTTTAATTTTAACAGCAACGCCATTCCAAAATGACCTGATTGAATTATACAATCTGCTTCATTTGCTGAAAAAAGGGCATCTCGGGACAATAAAAGAGTTCAGAAAAAAATTTTTGCATAAGGGAAACAAAAGATATCCGTTAAATCCAAAGGAATTGAAAGCAAAGCTCGATGAAGTGATGATAAGAAGAAGGAGATATGAAACAGGAATTAATTATAAAAAAAGAATACCAAGAATTGAAGTTGTCGAATTAACTGATGAAGAAAAAGTCATCTATGACAATACATGCGAGCTTCTGAAGTCAAATTATTTTTCAGCAGGCGGAAGCGAGATTAACGGGCATTTGATAATTTATGCTATTTTACCGAAGATAACAAGCTCATCAAAGTCAGCAATGGAATCGCTGAACAAGATTGCTTCTGATGAGAAGTACCATAAGGCAACAAGAGAACTGGCAGAAGGCATTTTAGAAGATTATAAAAAGCTGAAAAGAGATTCTAAGATTGAAAAATTAGTTGAAATTGTTGAAAGGATCTTAAAAGAGGATGCTGAATCAAAAATATTAATTTATACAAAACATCCTACCACTCTTGAGTATATAGCAGAAAAATTAAAGCCATACAATATTAAGGTTGTAGAATTTACAGGGGGGCTTAACAGAGAGGAGAAAACTGAAAAGATAAAAGAGTTCAAAGAGAATGCACAAATAATGATTAGCACTGAGACGGGTTCAGAGGGGCTTAATTTTCAGTTTTGCAACAATCTCATAAATTATGACCTGCCATGGAATCCCATGTCTGTTGAGCAGAGGATAGGAAGGCTTGATAGAATCGGGCAAAAGAAAGACATGAACATATTCAGCCTCGCAACAAAAGGCACAATGGAAGAGCATGTGGTAGACCTGATAATAAACAAGATGTGTTGTGTAGGCTTAGTAATTGGAGAGCTTCCAATTATCTTGTTTAACCTCGGGCTTGACAGCGAAGGAGTTACAGGAAGGAGCAGAATAGAAGAGCATTTGATGAATTCGTTTATAGATTCAAAGAACAATTTAGACAAATTTGCAATGGAAATTGAAAAAATAGGGAAGCTTATACAAAGAGGAATAGACGATTATAAAGAAATAAATGAACAAAACTCACAATTACTAGATGAAAAGCGAAATTGAACAAATACAGGAATTTACAATTAATTTCTTCAAAAATCTGAAATGCAAAATTTCAGACGGAGAAATCATAATTATAGAAAATGTTCCAAAAGATTTTGAAGAATTCTTCAAAAAAAAATCACCTTATCAACTTGCCTTTTCAGAAGAAAGCAAAACTGAAGAATCAATTTTAGTTGCAAAAGGAAGCAGTTTATTGAATGCAATCCGGTCATTTTTAGAAAAAAGCGGAAGCACTACATTATTGAAAATAGATTTTGATGTTGACTATAAAGATTTTGTGAAAAAATATTGTTTTAAAAATGCAGAGATTTCAAATGTTCAGGTGAAGAAAAAAAATAATTTCTTTTCAAGGTTTACTTTTTTGACTACATTCCAATATCTTAATGATAAAGAACAAATCTTAAATGAACTTTATGTGCACAATGGAGAAATTGTAGAGGGAGATTTGCATGGGTATGAGGTGGTTGAGGGAAGAAAAGAAGATGTTTCTGTTGAAAAAATTGAAGAAGATTGCAATATTGCGAAGCAAAATCTTAAGCTGAGAATTGAAAAGAAAACAGAAGAGGTAAAGAATTTTTTGAATCAAAGACTGGAAAAAGAAATTTCCAGAATTCAAGGGCATTATATTAATCATTCAGAAGAATTAAAGGCAGGATTAATTGAAGAGCTCAATAAACTGAAGCAAGCCGGGGAAAAAATTTCAAATGAAGATGAAAAATACAAGCTTAATAATAAGATAAATGAAGTGCTGAAAAAAATTGATTCATTGGAGCGAGGAGAAACATTTGAAAAAATTGAAAAAGAAAAAAGTTCGGCAATCAACGGAGAAACACAAAAGCACAGCCTCAATATCCATAATAAACTTATTAACACAACAATAATATATTATCCGGTGTATCATTTTGAAATTCTTTTGAAAAATAAGTTTGCAAACAGAGTTGTTACAATAATTCATAATCCATTGACCCAAGAAACAAATTCATTGTTTTGCGAGTCATGCAAATTACAAACTGATGATTTATATTTATGCTCCTCAGGCCATATATCGTGCATCAAATGCATGAATCGATGCATGAGCTGCAGTGGCGAGTTTTGCGAGCCATGCCTTAAAAAAAGGTGTGAATATTGCGGGGCTAAATTATGCAATAATTGCGGGGAAAGATGCTTTAGCTGCGGAAAAACTTTTTGCCAGAATCACATGAAAAATGATTCAATTACAGGAAGAAGAAGTTGCATTAACTGCCTTAAGCAATGCCCTAAGTGCTTTGAATATTCCGCTCCAAGAAATTTCAAGAAAGATAAGAATGGCATGCAGATATGTCCAAGATGCTTTTCAAAAGAGTTTGGAAGAAATGTTGCAAGAAGAATTTTCGAATAATTAGTACTACTTTAAAAAAATAACAAAATAAAGTTTAAAAACTCATTGGACAATTTTTATTTATGAAATATAAATATTTAGCATCATCTGAGGCGAGAAATGAAATAAGAGCTATCTCAAATAATTTAGCCGAATATCTGCATGAAAATCAAATCAAAAGCATTATTTTTTTAGACCGGTCGGCCAGGCTCGGCTATATCGGACTTAGATACGCATGGAGCGACTTGTACCCTAATGAAAAATGCCCCGATGTTTATTTTACAAATCCTGAAGTGTATAAGAGAAATAGAAAGATTGCCATAAAAGAATTTGATGGGAAATACAAAAGATTAGCTAAGAATAAAGAATCTAAGATCATGTTATTTGACACTTATATATGTACGGGGGACACAATTTATTCTGTAAAGAAAGTTATGAATAAAACAGGATATAAAAATATTGAACTAGGAATATCAAAACCTAAAAGCCCAAACATTTTAGCAGTATTAGCGAGAAAAATTAAATTTCAAGATAAAACAAATTTTCATGCTTTAAATTACATCCCCAATTATATGTGCTGTCCATTTGGAAAAGATTCAATGGTTGAAAAATCAAAAAATAAAATATTTTCATCAAGAACAAAAAGCATGATTAATAGAAAAAAATCTTTAGAACTCAGGGCGGAAATAAAAGATATTTTTGAAACATGGTTAAGTTTGAAAGAATAATAACAGAACTATTTGATAAGTATACATATGGAAAGATAAAGGCATTAAACAGAGCATCAGAAATGCAAGAGGGCGGTCAAATACAGTTGATATACCTCAAAGATAACGAAGCAAAATACAGGATTCGGAGAGAACAACTTATTGATGGACAGTCAGAGACCATTACTTACTATATTTATTTTGTAAAGGATGAGAATGGACTTTGGAAGATTGATAGGTTTTAACAGTAGAAACGAAAGTATTTTAAAGTCAATTGATTAACCATCTGTAAAGTTGCATCCTGCAATTGAGATGGAGGAAGTATTTTAAAGTCAATTGATTAACCATCTGTAAAGAGGTGAATAGTACGGATTACAAATCCCAAAGATGAACGATAAAAAAACAGAGGTGAAAGAATACTCTTATTCCTTAATTGCAAGTCTTATTTGTTCAACTTTAGGTAATTATATTGGTATTTTGATATTGTTTGGGTTATCA
Organism: Nanobdellota archaeon; assembly: GCA_049324275.1. Classification (GTDB taxonomy): domain Archaea; phylum Nanobdellota; class Nanobdellia; order Pacearchaeales; family GW2011-AR1; genus JBMOLG01. The sequence continues at coordinate 107,080 of JBMOLG010000001.1, forward strand.
AAGATGCCTTTACAGTATGACTGGATTTTTGCTATCATCCTTTTTTTACTCTCATTTTTTCTAAGGCTAGGGTTAGGGATTCTATTCTCGGTATTGAGTATCAATTATTTTTGTAAAAAATACCATTTTTCTTTAATAGCTAAGATTTTCCTAATTTGTACTAATGTTATCTGGTTGGTTTTTTTTATCTTCTTTTTACATCATTGGTAACAGGAATTCAAGATTTAGATCTTGAAAAACATTTTCAGGTAATTGATCCAAGCTTTAAAAGAATTTTGCCATACAAGAATTCAGGTTATTTTATCACTAGTTTATCTAGAAAAGATTATCCATTTTCAAATTATAATGACTTAATATTAGGAGATTACTCTTTAAACCCGTATCTTAAATTTTCCGATAAAGCGTGCAGGAAAAGGCCTATTGGATTTAATGATGAAGGGAAATTAGTATTCTTGACAGCAAGTTTTCATGATTTAATGGGATTGAAAACACAAGACTTTAATCCAAAAACAATTTTATGCCTGAAATTTAAGGAAAGGCAAAGTAGTTATGAACGAGATTATGAAACAATTTGGAATGATTTAAGTTTTATTCAAAATAAAAAATTAGAAGATCTAGTGTATAGGTCAGAGAGATTCCATTAAAAGAGACTAATAAGCCTTTAATTTTTAATTATAATTAAGAATATTTTTGCATCAGGCCTTCAAACCAATTTGTTAAAGTTTTATTGCTCTCGTCAATATCCCACAATCTTATTCCCTCTAAAATTTTTAATTTCCCCACTTCTTTATCTTCCGCATTTCTTATGTGCAATAAAGCATGATTTAGATGATATAAATTTTTTATCAGGCTTTCTAAGAAATGAGTCTTGAAAATTTTTAAAGAGTTACAAGTTGCAGTTTTGGCTGGAAAAAAATTTATCTGATTTATTTTTCCCCCTTCAAATATTGTTGCATTATCTTTTTCATTAGGAACTGGGATAAATGGCCAATATCCCTTAGGTTGAAATGTTTTTTTGTTTTCATTAAATTCATAACTGATAGTCGAATGAGGTATAACCCCATTATTTCTACAGTCTACAGCATACCTTTCAGGTTGAGAAGTACTAAAATCAATACCAAGCGCCAGAAATTCAAGTCTTTGAATACACGCATCAAAAGGCAGAGTTTGAATAGTTTTGAGATATATGCCTTGGGAATGCTTGTTTGTAAAATAATCCATATAATTACACTTTAAGTTAATTTTTAAAGATTTTGACATAGTATTATATTTTTTGAATTATAGATTAGCCTTGAAAATCTAAGCCTGCAAAAGTTTGAATCTGATTTTGAAAACTTTTTTCAGAATACCCTTTTTCTTTTAAGATTTCTACAAATGATTTTATGTTTGCGTCTTTGCATGGACCCCTGCATCCATAGCATTTAGTCTTATTTGAAGGGCACAATGCTTTGCATCCGCCATTTGTTATCGGTCCAAGACATATCTCGCCTTTTTCAAGAAGACATGCATTTGATTTTTTTCTGCATTCAAAACAGACCGGATCTTCATAAGGATTAAATGGGATTCCTAAAACGAAACATTTAATGAATCTTAAGATTTCTTCCTTTGAAGGCGGGCATTGAGGGATATAATAATCAACTTTTATATGCTTGTTTATAGGCGTAGGGTCTTCTGATTTTAAATGATTATATCTCGGATAAACAAAACTCATTACTTTTTCTTGATCTGAAAAATTTTTTATTGACGGGACGCCGCCAAAGCATGCACATGACCCTAAAGCAATTATTTTATCTGCCCGTTTTCTTAAATCATTTAAAACAATTATGTCTTCATCAAAACACACGGTTCCTTCAATAAACAATAAATCAAAATTTCCATTATAATTGTTTTCCTTAACAAGAGGGAATGCTTTTATTTCAACAAGTTCACAGATTTCCTTGAATGTGTCTTCAAAAAGGATCGAAAGCATGCAGCCGGCACATCCAGATATGCCGTATACTCCGATTGTTGGCTTTTTATTTTTAGTTTTCATTTTTCTTTTTCTTTAATTTATCCTCTTTTCCATATAAAAACCATCCATAAAGAACAAATAAAATTGTCAAAGTCGCAAATGTATTACTGATAATAATTGGACTGCTTTTTATTTCGATACCATATAATAACCAAATGATTATAGATGTAGTCTGAAATGAATATGTTAAGATTGAAAGGTCTTTTGCACTTTGCCTTTTGAAAATTTTATAAGCCTGCGGAATGTTTGAAAATCCTTCGCCAAGCCCAAAAATTGTCGCTAATATTGATAAGAGAGTCATTATTCACCTCATCAAACCAAATTTATAATTTTATTTAAATTTAACTAAATAAAATATTCATTAGCTTATACTTTACTAAGAGTAGTCAGTCTATTTTTTGAACAACTGATTTTCTTGGCATAATTATCATTGGCAAATCCTGCATTTAATAAATCAACACTACATTCCAATCCATGCAATGTAATAGCTCCTTTTGGTGTTACCCTATAAATTTCATCGGCTAATTTTTGTTGATATTTAACAAGCGCTTCAAATCCTGACTCTGCACCATATAAAACTCCTGATTCTAAAACACCAAAACTGCATATTATTGCAGAATTATCATCTTGTCTCATCAAATAAGTCAAACCATCGAAATTATAATTAGGATCAACAGATTCATAATTCTTAGCTCCAAGTTTCAAAAAAAGATTTTTATTAATTTGTCGTCCGGCATCTCCTAATTCTATAATATTGCGTCCATTAATTTGTTCTCCTAAATATTCCCTGAATTTTCTGTTTGAATTGCATATTGTGTACAAATCATAAGATGCACCCGGTTCTTGAGTAGATGTTGAAGGCACTGAAATAAAATATTTAATTAAATTATAAGCTTCTTTCTTAGTAAAATGTCTTAATAATTCAGGGGAAATTTTCTCATGGATTGCTTCAGCCTCCATTTTTCTTTGTTCTTGTTTGCTCACTACTTCATTGCCAACAGGTTCGTTATTAATCCAGTCAGGCATCTCATCAGAATTATCATCTACTGTCAAAATTGAAGGGCTTTGATAAAGTGGCTTATCAGATTTTGATCTAGCCATATAAGAACGTGATATTATTGGTTTCTTAAGCAGTCTTGCCTTTGGGGCTTCCGGCCTAAGAATATCTTTTTTGTTTTTTGATTTTTCCATAGACGCTAATAATAATTCGCCTATTTAAATCTTTCTTTTTGTAACTACTTTTTAATAATTAAAAATACTAAAGATATTCTGTTTTATTTGCACTTGCTTCATTCTCTAATTTGGGCTTCAAAATATCATAGCGGAATACTGGCCCATCTTTGCAGACATAAATATCTTGTATCAAACATCTTCCACAGTTACCCATTCCGCATTCCATCCGTCTTTCCATGCTCCAATAAATTTTGTTATTTTTTAATCCAAAATTGTTCAAAACTTCTGAAACAGAGGACATCATTATTTCAGGCCCGCATAAAAATGCAATTGTATCTTTTACTGAAAATTTGTTTTTTGAGATTATTTGATGCAAAAATCCTTCTTGAAAATTATTCTTTTTTTCTTTTTTATCCAGGCAAATTGTGACATCAAATTTTTTTTGCCATCTGTCAATTTTACCTTTCAACAAAATATAGTTTTCATTTCTGAATCCAAAGAATATTTTTACATTTCCAAAATCTTTTCTGTTTTTCTCTACATATTCAATCAAGGAAGTAATTGGCGCAATCCCTGTTCCTCCTGCAATCGTAATTAAATTTTTTTTCTTTAACTTTTTGATTGGGAATCCTTTTCCATAAGGTCCGCGGATAAAAATCTCATCATTTTCTTTTAGATTAAATAAAGCAGAGGTAACAGAACCTGCATCCCTTACAAGAATGTCTAAATAATTATTTTCATAAGAACATGAAGCCAGAGGGCATTCGCCTATTCCCAAAATTGAGACTTCAAAAAATTGCCCAGGCAAAGGGTTTAAATTAGATTTGACCCGGATTAATTTGACGTCAGGCGTGAATTTTTTTATATTGATAATTTTGTATTTTTGCGGAATGTACATGTAAGTTTAATTTCCTCTTTTATATAATAGTAGAATTTATTTTATTTAAACTTTTCAATATGTGAAAATTATCTTTTTTGAAAAATTGAAAAATAGTTATGACCATAATAAAATTTATCAGAATAATCAATCATTTTCAAACCAAGTGGATTGAATAATCCTTCTAAAGATTTTTTATCATAAAGCCTTGCGTTAGGAATAAGTTTAAGCTTATTAACCTCATAAACTAACTCAAATTCTTTTTTAAGCTGATTAAATAAATTTTTCTTTTCTAAGTCTATTTTTATATTATTAAATAAATCTTCAGTTGAAATTAAACTTTTTGGGCCTGAAACCGTTATGATTCCATCCGATTTCAAAACATTATACAGTCTTTCTAAATATTTTTCAGGGCTTTTTAGATGGTATAAAACATCCATCATATTGATTCCAGAAAACATAATTTCAGGTTTAAAATTTTCATCTAGAATATCTTCTTGAAATATTTTAAAATTATTAAATCCATTACATTTCTGCTTTTGAATTTCTAACATTGCAGGGCTTATGTCAATTGAGATTATAGCTCTTTGTTTTTCTAATAAAGACTTTGTAACATTGCCAGTTCCAGAACCAAAATCTAAAATAGTATCAAACTCTTTTGAAGAACATAATAAGGCATCAACGTGGGCATTTTTAAGTTCCTGATAACAAAAAGCATATTGAGCTAAAATATCATATGCCTGAGAATACCTTTCATAAATTTTTGATATAGATTCATTATTAGCTTCTTTTTTGTAAACTCTGCCAAAATGTTTTGGTTCATATCCTATTGTTTCAAAGCCTCTTTTTTCAAAAATATTTCCGAGAAACGTATTTCCCCGACATATAGAATAAAATTCCTTTTCATTCCCAATTAATTTTACTCCGATTCTTCTATTAGTATATAATTTTAATGCTTCATCAATTAAAATTTGTATAAATCCCTTGCCCCTTAACGCAGGCGTTGTGTATCCTGAAAATAAATAATCACACATTAATGTAGAATGAACATGATTAAAATTATTATAGTGCATTTCATAATCTTCTTTAATACCTAATAAAGATATTAATTTTTTATCACTTAACAGACCAATAATTTTAGTATTATGGTCTGCAAATGCGTTTTGATAATTATCTTTATTAAAAGAAAGTTCCGGATTATCTTCAAATATTCTTGAATATAGGTTAATATCCCTTTCTTCTAATCTTATTAAATGAATTGCATTACTTACATTTTTTATAATTTCCATACTACTTTTTGATAGTTACAATATTTGAATATTTGTCGTCTTATTACAAACGAAAATATTAAAAATCTAATATTCCTAAAATTAGAATGGAACCGAAATTATTGAGAATGTTAGGATTATCTGAAAAAGAAATGGAGATTTATACAGAGTTAATAAAATCAGGCCCATTAAGCATATTAGAAATTTCTAAGCGAACAAATCTCAATAGAACTTTTTGTTATGATTTAATAGAAAAAATGATAAAAAAAGGAATTTTATTAAAAAATAAGGGGCCTAAAAATGTATATCAGGCAGTTTCAATAGAACAGCTAAAAATCTTGATAGAAAAAGCATATACAGATTCAAAACAAGAATTAGAGAGATTGAACAAGATTAAAAAAAGTTGTAATTCAGAAACTGAAATTTTAGAATTTAAAGGGTATTATTCTGTTTTTAATTTATTAAGAAGAATCCTGTCACAAAAGGATGAAATTTGTTCATTTTGGTCGAAAAATATTGGGGAGCTCTTCCAAAAATTTTTAGAAGAGAATGCAAAAACCAGAATAGAGCATAAAATTCCATTAAGGGTTTTGACTGATGAAAATGATTGGACAAAAAAGTGGCTTAAGAATTTATCTTTTGGGAACAATTACAGAAAAATTAAGTATCTTAAAGACTTTGATTTTAGCAATACAATATACATTTTCAATAATGAAGTGGCTCAAATAACTTATGAAAATGATAAACCTTATGGAATTATAATAAAGAATAAAGAATACTTTAATACTCAAAAAAAGATTTTCAATAAACTTTGGGAACTCACAAAATAAACAACAAAATTAAATACTTCACTGAACAAATAAAAATATGCAAAAGATTCAAAAGAAAAAAATTAACAAATATTTATATTGGACACCGCGAATCTTATCGATTTTATTCATTTTATTCTTGATGCTGTTTTCTTTAGACATTTTCGACATGAAACTCGGATTTTGGGGAACAATTCTTGGATTGCTTATTCATAATATTCCTGCTTTCGTATTGATAATCATTTTGGTAATTTCATGGAAGCATGAGATTGTTGGAGGAGTTGGATTTATCTCTGCAGGATTTTTATATATGTTTTTAGTAGTAATGAATTCACCTGAATGGTATAAAGCTTGGTGGATAGTTCTTATTTCAGGCCCTGCATTCCTAATTGGAATTTTGTTCATTGTTAATTGGATGAAGAAGAAAATATAACAAATTAATTAAAAGAAAAATTTAAATTAAAATATTTAACATGGAAAAATGTGGAAAGGATGGATAATTAATGAAAGCCTGAAAGACGAAAGAATTTTATCAAATTTTAGAATTGTCAAATCAGTAATTGAAGAAAATAATGAAGGGACTGAGAAAGAGGTTTGGACTTTATCTACTGTTGAATTTGAAGATAAAGAAGTAGAAAAAATTTCAAAAATGCTTGAAGAATCTATCAAATTAGAATATTATGCTCATTTTACTAATGGAAAAGAATTGCTCATTGTTTTTGCTAAAAAATCATTTAAAATAAAATTAAAGAGTATGGGAATAGAAAATCCTTATGGGATATCAGAATTCAAATTAAAAGAAAGCGACAAAAAAATTTGGAAATTAGCATTTGAATATGGAACAAAAAAAGCAAAAGTTGATCCAAGATATTTTATAAAAGTAGAGTAGAATAATATTATTTCAATCTAATTTTCCAGACGCAAAAATAAGGATAATTTAAAGCAAATTTATATTCATTCGGAAAAAGCTTTTTTGATTTTTGTGAGGGAAAACAATCTTTATAATCAATTATCTCAAAATTATTTTTGACTATTGTTTTAATTATAGTTTCATAAGTCTTATGATAGATAGGCATTTTTATTTTTGTTTTTTTATTCTTCAAAATGTTTCTCCAATATCCGAAGATTTTTCTTTCCTCGAAATATCTTTCAAATTTTCTTATTAAAGGATTTTTATCTTCTGATTTTTTTGTTATTTCAGCAACCGGATTGCTGATGGAAAAAATAAATTCTCCTTTGGGCTTTAGAACTTTCTTTAATTGTCCAAACACTTTATCCCAATCTTTCATATGATGCATTACCAATGATGCAAAAGCAATATCAAACTTTTCATTGAATGGAATTTTATATCCAGAGCCTAATTTAAATTCAACATTTGAAACATAATCTTTTGCAATCTTTAGCATTTGAGGGCTTATATCGAATCCTTTTATATTTGCTCCTTTTTCTTTCAAGATTTTTGTATATATTCCTGTTCCGCAGCCAAAATCCAAAACTTTTTTTCCTTTAACATTCCCCAGCATTTCAAGGACTGCAGGCATCTCAAGCATTTCATTATAAAACCATCCGTTAGGATGCTCATTTACACGAAAATTGTGATAGCTTTCTGCAATCATATTGTATTTATTTTTTGCTTCTTCTTCGTCGGGTTTCATTTCTTCATAACCCCAGAATCATTAAGCATATTTATAGTATCAACCCAGTCTATCTTTGGAGGACATACCCGCAGGCATCTTCCGCAACCAACACACATTGGGCGCTTGAATTTTTTTCGATAATAAACTATTTTGTGAAAAACAAAATGTTTGAATCTTGATAATCTTGAATCTCTTATAATTTTATTTCCGGCTAACCTTGAAAAGCTTTTTAGTTGGCATGAAGCCTGTTCTCTAATCCTTTCTCCCTGGTTAAGATTCATATTCAAATTATCTTCTATGTTAAAGCAATTACAAGTAGGGCAATAAGCAGTGCACACCCCACAGCTCAAGCATTTTTCAGCATCAGATTCCCAAATTTTATTTTTATAATGCCTTTCAATATCCAGAGTTTTCAAAGCTTTTTTGTTTTTTGGATTTGGAATTTTAATTTCTCTCTTTGCATCTTTTAAATCTTTTACAATTTTCAGGCCTTTCTTTGAACCGACAGAGACATAATACTTGTTGTCAAATTCATAGAAAAATAAGTCATAATAATCTTCAAGCTTCATTGAATTGCAAAAGCAATAATCATCCGGATTTTTACAATGAATTCCAATCAAGATAGTATTTTTTCTTTTTTCCAAATAGCCTGAATCATGCATTACATTATCTAAAATTTTCAAAGAATTTAAATCACATTTTCTCAATCCGAATATTACTCTCTTCTTTTCAGGATTTTTTGCTTCAATTATTTTTTTATCTTTGAATTTGAATAATTCTTCTGATTCCGGCATGAAAAAATTTTTTGCAGGAACTTCAGTTATTGAATCCAAATAAATGTCATTAAGGTTTTGTATAATTTCAAATTTTGTAACATTGTCATGTTTAATTGGCGCAATCAATTCAAATTTTTTCATTAGAGTATCTAAAAAATTATTCAGTTCTGATGTCGGAAGAATCTTTTGCATGTCGCCTCTTTAAAATTTAGGTAAGTTGAATTTTTAAAAGTTCTGAATAGGGGTATGCTAATCTGAACCACTAATCTTAAATACAAATATGCCTTAATTATTAAATGCTTAAACTTCCAAAATTAAAATATAATTATGATAGTCTTGAGCCATATATAGACAAAGAAACCATAAAAGTCCATCATGAAGGCCATCATCAAACTTATCTCAATAACTTAAATCAAGCTCTTGCAAACTATCCGAATTTACAGAAAAAGCCTGTTGATGAGTTAATAAAAAATCCTAAAAAACTTCCTAATGAAGCAAGAACAAAGATTTTGCAGAATGGGGGGCAATTCTTGAATCACAATCTTTATTTCGAAATATTAAAAAAAGATGTTAAGCCATTAGGAGAAATTTTAAATTTGATAAATAAAAATTTTGGAAACTTTGAAAGATTCAAGGAAAAGTTTTCAGAAGCCTCGTTAACATTATTTGGAAGCGGATGGGTTTGGCTTACTATTGATAAGAAAAAATTAGAAATAATAAAAACAAAAAATCATGAGAGCCCGATTATACAAAATAAAAAACCTATACTTACAATAGATGTTTGGGAGCATGCTTATTATTTAAAATATCAAAATAAAAGGAAAGATTATATTGAATCATTTTTTCATGTGATAAATTGGAATAGAATCAACAGCATATTAAAAATATAAATTTATCTTATAGTAAATAACTTATCATCATGCACATCAAAAACCTCAAGGCGAACACCAGAATCAATCCAGCCATGTGCGTAATTTAAAGCTCCAAATGAATTGACCCAATCATCTTTATTAAAAAAATGATGCGCATCAGAAAGATAATTTTCAGCCATGCTTATGATTTCTTTTGCTTGTTTTTCCTTTCCTTTAATAATATGCTTTTTAATCTCAACTAATGCTGTCTCAGTCAAGTTAAAATATTTTTCAAGTTTTTCTTTTGTAATTTTATTTTGCATTTTAATATTATCAGTTAAAAGATTTAATTATCGCAGTTATTTCATCAATACATCTCGGCATTTTTAGCCTGCATCTTTCTGAAAAAATAAATCCAACAAAATTTTGGAATAGATTTTTTGAAGATCCTGCACTAAGCTCTAAAGCTATATCTTCTTTTTTCCCCATGTTTCGTTCTAATAAAAGAGTTTGCTCAAATACTCTAAAAGTATAAAAAATTCTGTTGTTTCCGGAAGAAAAAGCGGTTAATTCATGAGGGCAATTTAAATTGAATTCATTATAATGCATTGGCAATTGAGCTTTAAACTCTTTGGCATCTGAAATTAATTTTATGATTTCATCTGAAATTTTAAAATCGTCTTTTAGATTTTTTATATCTGAAAATAAATTATCCCCCAATACTTGAAAATTATAAAGCCAAAAAAATATTGGAAGTTTTGAATTATAACTATAACCCATATTTATTCTTTCATCTTTGTAAATTAAAATAACATCCCCATGAATTCCTAAGTCAAATCTATAGTTTTCCATTTTACAGTTAAATGAAAGAAATTTTTAAATTTAATTAAAAATCGCCAAGAGCCTTTTGTTCTTTTTTTGCTATTAATTTATCCCAGGTATCCCATGATGTACGGATTATGTTTAAATCTTTAAATCTATCTGCATTTTTTTCAAGGAATTCCTGAGTAAGCGGGTCAGAGCAATAACCTGAGCCGAAATCGATTCCTAAAACTTTTTTGATTTTTGCTATTTCAATTTCCCGCGTATGTTTCGCAACTATTGAGGCAGCGGCGCATGATAAATGGTTAAAATCAGCCTTATGCTCAACAAATAATTGAACTATATCCAAATTATCAATATACTTCTTTAGATAATTTTCCCAATCCAGAATATTTGTCGAAGGGCAATCTACAATTATTTTAATTTTTCCAACGGGCTCTTGTATTTTTTCAATTAAAAAATTAATGATTTTTGCAGTTTTTATTGCTTCTATTCTGTTAAGATTCGTACCCATTTTTGTTCTTGAATCTATCTCTTCAACACTTGTAAGCTCCACATGAGTTTCAAAATTTTCCAAAAGATTTTGGGCGATTTCTGTTCTTTTTTTGCTCATTAATAATTTTGAATCTTTGACTCCCCAATTTTTTAGCCGTTCTTCCTGAGACTTTTTTATTAAAATTCCTGCGAGCACCATAGGTCCAATTATCGGCCCACGTCCTGCATCATCTATTCCTATTATAAGTTCTTCCATTCACCATAAAAATAGAAAAACTTTATAAGCTTAAGCTAATATCTTTGTTATATCTTCTCTAAATTTTTATTATAAGAAGAACATAGCGGGGTGGAGCAGCCTGGTTAGCTCGCGAGGCCCATAACCTCGAGGTCGCGTGGTTCAAATCCCGCCCCCGCTATTTATATTTTTCAATTATATATTTTCAAAATCAACAAAGCTTAAATTTGAATTATCTTAATTTTATATATGACCCCTTATAATCCAGGAAAAATTATTTATAGTGAAAATATGTGCCAGGTTCCAATTTTGGGAATTGTTTTGCCTAAAGAAAGATTTGCGAGCAAATTTCTTGAGAGCCGAAATCTTAAAGAATGGCCTGAAAATTTGGAAGTTAATAATAAAACAGAACATGAATTTGGCCGTCATATGCCTGCTTCATTGGATATTGATAACCAAAATATAAAGAGATACGGAGGGGAAGATATTTTTCTTGCAAATCCAAGATTTTTAGGCATACGTATTTTTGGAGAAATTTATCATTATGATTCTAAAAGAGAATTAAGTTTTGAAATTTTAGATACATTCTATGAGGGGATTTCAAAAGTTTTTGAGCTTAAAGATTTACCGGTAATAATATTTGGAAGAAATTATGCTTTTCAAGAAATTGGCTGCAATAGCAATCACATTGCAAAAAGTGCAGATTTTTATTTAAAGACAGTTATTGATTATTTTTCCGGAAAATTTAAGGGAGTCAATAATAATCAGATCAAAGATGAAAAAGGCTCATATATTTCAGGCATTGTTGAATTACTAAGATTTTGCGAATTTAAAGAGGAAAATATATTTCATAATTAATATATTCCACATTAAGAAGCTTTTTATATTAAAATTAGTGTTTGTGATTATGGAAGATTGCACAGGAAAAATAATCACTTATAATGGCTTTAATGGATTAAATAATATGTTAGGAATTATTCTGCCTAAAAAAACTTTTTTAAAGTTTTTCAAAATAGAAAAAAAAATAGATACAAGGTTGGATTTAAAACTAGACAATAAACCCTCTGACAAATGGCCCTTTCTAGAATTAGTAACTGATGAAACCTTTAGAAGATTTGGCCCTTATATGCCTACAATAAGCGGGGGCTCATGTTCAAAAAAATACGCCAGTGAAGGGATTTTTTGGGGCAATAGTTCTTTAGTGGGAGTTAAATTTTTACCAAATTATTTTTCTGAAATAGGAAGAGATTTAGGGTTTGAAATTGTTGAATTAAAGAATGAAAAAGAAAAATTTTATACGTTAGAAGAATTTAAAAATTCAGATTTTGAAAAAAAAAGCAAGGAAAAAATATTGACAGATTATAGATTGTATATAAAACAATAAATTTATTATTTTGTTATTATTAAGAATTCTATGCCATTAGAAGAATACAGGAAGAAAAGAAATTTGAAGAAAACAGGTGAACCCGTTGGATATAAGAATAAAAAAGACGAAAATATATTTGTTATTCAAGAACATCATGCGACCCATCTTCATTATGACTTTAGATTAAAAATTTCAGACGTATTAAAATCATGGGCTATTCCTAAAGGCATTCCATTGAAAGAAAAACAAAAAAGGCTGGCTATTGAAACAGAAGACCACCCATTAGAATATGCAAATTTTGAAGGGTTTATTCCCCAAGGAAATTACGGTGCAGGGGAAGTGATAATCTGGGATAAAGGCTCTTATGAAAATTTAAGTGAAGATAAAATTGGAGATGCTTATAAAAAAGGAAATATTAAAATCCATTTAATTGGAAAAAAAATCAAAGGAGAATATGCATTAATTAAAACAAAACTTGGAGAAAAAAGCTGGTTGATTATAAAGAAATAGTTTGTAATATATAGTTTAAATGAAAAGAATCTTTATTAAGATTTTTTTCTAGAAAATATAATGGAAAAATTTAAACCAAAAATAATTGCGCATACTTCAATTTATTCTCCTGCTAACCAAATTCCGGTTTGGGGCATAACCTTACCGAAAGAAAAATTTCTAGAATTTTTCAAGGAAGAAAAAGGAGGATGGCCTAATTCTGATTTGATAAACTCCAAAGATTATTTAAATGCCTTAAAATCTTATGGATTTTATCTACCTTCTGAAGAAAGAAAATATGCCAATATTCCAAGTTCTCCAGACGTTAAAAATTGCATTATTTTTCCGGAGGGAAATTTTTTAGACGATGAAAAGTTGATCGGGACAAGAATTTTCGGAGAAGTTTATGCTCCTTTTTCAGAGAGAAAACTTGGCTTTGAAATATTGGATAAAAATTTATCAGGCGAGTTCGATGTAAAAAAACTTAGAGAAATTTATGATATAAGAATACTTAGTTTTAATGAAGCGAGATTTTCTAATAATGATATCAACGGGGTCAATTCATGGTTTACAGTATTAATTGATTATTTTGAAGGCAAATATCACAAATTAAAAAGTGAAGAAATACAAGATACAAAAGGAAAATATGCACAGGATATTGTCGATATGTTAAGAAGATGTGAGTTTTCTGAGAACAATATTGCATAATAAATTAGCGTATATCTCAAAATTTGTTCAGTTAATTATTTTAGTTTATCACTTCTTTTTGTATAAAGACTTCACTGTTTATAAATCAATCTTTAATCTTCATCAGAATCTATTGGCCTGCCTGAAAGCTTTTTAAGGCTTTCAGAAATATCTGACAAGCTGTTTGCCATATCTTCCAAAGTTTCTTTAATCTCTTTTAATAATTCCTCTTCCATATTAATTGTTTTTTTATGAAGTTTTTATATGTTTGCATCAATAATCAATAAGCATGTGGGAGGGAGGATTCGAACCCCCGTAGGGACTAACCCACAGGATCTTAAGTCCTGCCCGTTTGGCCACTCCGGCACCCCCACTTGTGTTTAAAATCAAAATTTGGCTTATAAAGTTTATGATAAAACATATATTTGAGTTTAATAAAACTTTTAAAACATCTTCTAAATAAATTTTTATGACAATTTTAGAACAAATTTATATGGATTGCCAAAATGAGATTAAAATTAGAAAATTAGATTTGGAAAATTTCAGCCTTGAGCTCAAAATTCCTTCTAATATGATTAATAAATATAAAAAAGTTTTCGATATAAAACATTTATGCGCACCAAAATTTTGGAGTGATATGAAGTTCAAGGAAAAATTATTGGCTATACCAGAAGAAGAATTTTCAAGATTCCCTAAAGAAAAAGTTATAAGTTTATTAGAATCATTAAAATGGAATAGTGGCACATTCAAACAGGAAAATGGCCACTATATCCTTAACATTAGAAGAAAGACGAAGATAAATGACAAATTATTTCAAAAGTATAAAGAACAAATTAAAATAGAATCTGCTTACATCGAAAGACCTGCTAATCTTACTTTAATTCTACCTAAAGAAATGTTTAAAAGTTTTGTCAAATCGACAGAAAAGAAAGAAGCTTCAGAAATTTGGAAAAGATTAAAATTAGAAAAAAATCTATATAAGCTTCCTGAAAGAGCTGTACCCGCTGAATTTGAAGCAAATTTAAAAAATATTTTTGATTATCTTCAAAAACCGGATGTAATGTTAGAAAAAAAAGAAAACTATTGTAAAATTTACGTGCAGGAAAAAATTTAAGAAATATAAATTTTAAGGTTTTAAGATTTAATTACTAGCTAATCCATCTACTGAGTTACATAATGTTAAATTTGCTATTCATTTGATTAAAATGCTTTGACCACAAGGCCACTTCTTTTTAGAAGAGCAGCAGTTACCCCATTACCTTCAATAAGAGTTTTTGTGAAGGTCCCATCATATGTCTGTCCGCAACCGCAAGAAGGACTTTTTTGAACACCATAAAACTCAGTAGCTTCAACGGCTTGTGCAATTTTTAATACTTCATAAGCCCCTTTAGTAAATTGAGAAGTTACATCCTCTCCAGTTTTGCTGATTACTTTGGCTTTTCCGTCAAGTACATCTTCTCCTGACATTTTTCCTTGAATTTCTGCAGGGATCCTTGGTGTAAGCATTCCTCCTAATTGTTCAGGGCAAATTGGGATAAACTTTCCTTCTTTAAATTCTTCAAGAAATTGTACTGAGGCTTTTTCTAAATTGCTTTTTCCATCATAACGGCATTCAAGCCCTATTAAACAAGCGCTACATAATTTCATCAAAATAGGATTATTATTTTATTTAATAATCTTTGTAATCAAATTCATATAGTTAATGGAATATAAGCCTCTGCCGGGATTTGAACCCGGGGCTTCCTCATTACGAGTGAGGTACTCTACCGCTGAGTTACAGAGGCATGATTTAATCTTTTTAATGCACTTAATTTTTCTTTTTGTCCAAGTTTTGCATCTTTTAAGGCTTGATTTAAGATTTCTATATCTTTGTCATATAAATTTCTATTTACAGGATAAGGAATCCCATCTTTCCCGCCATGCGCATATGAAAATTTTGCAGGGTCTTTCCAGCTTAACTGCGTGCCATAAATTATTGAAGATATAAGAGATAATGCACGAATGGTTTTCCCGCCCATTCCTTTTGTCATTATCAATTCTTCATAATCTTTTGGTTGATTTTCATATGCAGTTTCAAGTGCCTTAAAATTTCCAAGGTCAACCTGAAATATTTCATGGCGTCTTGGCATTGTAAATTTTTCGAATTCAAAAAGTTGTTTTTGTTCATGATTTAATCTTATTTTTTTGTTTTCGTATTTTTTTAAATGAATTGGATTCTCTTTAATTATATCCAATGTAGTTTTTCTTGTTTCTTTGCTTTCATTGCTTGTCAAATCCATAACGCTTTGTTCATGTTTATCGGAGATGATTGCTGAATGGGGTTCTTCTACAAAATTCTTAATTTGATTTGAAAGCCAATGATATCTTCTTGCATATTTATTTCCATTCATGCCCTGTTGGACAATTGCCCATGTTGATTTTTCAGATAAAAAAAAGGTATGATGATAAAGATTGTAAGAATCCTGAATAAGATTATTGTCAACTTTTGCGCTTAATTTGCTGTACTTTATTAAATTGCGGATCTTTTCATCTGAAATCCCAAATTTATCCCCGATGTTTTGAATTTCATCAGGAGTTTTCCTGCTGGTCTTTCCCTTGCCTCCTGCAATCTTTATTCCAAGCTCTTGCTCATTAAATGCCTGCTTCAATGCTCCTGTTAATGTTGTTGTTAAGCCTGAAGAATGCCAATCAAAACCTAAAACACAGCCCAAAGATTGAAAAAAATAAGGATTAGAGATTCTTTTCAAAAATTCATCACGTCCGTATTCCATAATTAAAATTTCAGAGATGGGTTTGGATAATTTAACCATTCGGCTAAAAAGCCATCTAGGAGCTTTTCCAGGGTGCAAAGGCAAATCTACTTGGCCGGTTTTCATATCTATGTACTCCTGATTAAATTTATTAATTATTCTTACTCAAAAAATAAATGACAGAATATAGAGATGCCATTTTAAAATTAGCTAAGCCTTATTATGATAAATTAAATAAAGAAGATCAGCCATAACTTGGAACATATTATGCGCGTTGAAAGGCTCGCGAAAAAGATTTGCCATAAAGAAAATGCAGATGTAGAGATTATAGAAGCTGCAAGTATTGCTTGATATTTCTAGACCTCCTGAAGACAAAGGGAAAGTAAAAAATCATGCAATAGCAGGAAGTAGATTGCAAGGAAAATTTTAAAGAAGATTAGCTTTCCTGAAAATAAAATTGAAAGAGTTTGTGATGCAATTTTGATTCATAGAAAATCTGAAAAAAATTTTTTAGAACAAAAGAAGAAAATTATGCAAGATGCAGATTATTTAGATGCATTTGGTGCGGTGGACATTGCAAGACTAATCGCTAGTTCATTGCAGTCTAAAAAATATAAAAGGCCAATTTATGTAGATGAAATTTATGATGGAAATGAAAACAAATTCAGCAGTTCACTAATTAATTTATAAAATAAAGCACACCAAAAATTGAATCCAAAAAATTTTCATACAATTACGGCAAGAAAATTAGCAAAAGAGAGATTTAAATTTATGAAAGAATTCGTAAAAGATTCATTAAAGAATGGAAAAGCGAAATTTAGCTAGATTTGTTCTCAACTTCTTTCTTTAAATTTCTTCCAAATTTTTTCTGGCAATTTGAACAGATATATATTTTTTCATTTTTGCCATCTTTTTTTATTTTAACAATTGTTCCATTTACTTTCTCCAAAAATAATTTTTCAATCTTTTCATTGCAAATTGCACATTTTTCTGCCATATTGATTTGTATATTTCAAGTATTATAAATGTTTATAAATCATGACAAATCTTTTCGTACATGAAAATGCCAAATTTTATGAGATATGAAATATTTATTTTAGTCGGAATTTTAATGGCAGGCGGAACATTAGTTAAATTAACTGGATTTTATGATTTTTCATCAGATTGGTTTTGGTTTTTGGCAGGAATAGGATTAATAGTTGAGGGAACGATTTCCTTGGTAAAACAAAAAAGATTTGACAAGAAGTTTAGAATAATTGAAAGAATTGAAAACTGAAAACTAAAGATTTAAAAATAAATTTTATTTATTTTATGTATGGATGGCTTAGACTTAAGAAAATTTCAATATGGGGGTGAAGATCATGATAAAGTTAAAAGTATCATGGGAAAAATTCTTTCTGGCCGAGATGGCTATGAACCTATTATTGAAGTGCGTAAGGACATAAAAAAATGCGAATGCGGAAAGATTCTTGAAGGCAATGAAAAATTCTGTCCTGAATGCGGAAAAAAAGTAAATTAAACTTTCTAAAGTTTGTAATGGTTTCAAGCAATTTTACTAATTGTCTTTTATGCTTCAGTTTCCAAAAATTTAAAAATACTCCTTTTAAGTAATACTCATGAATCTAAAGAAGTACTTAATAAGTCTGGGAATCGCTTCATATATCCTAGCAGGAACTCCAAAATTTAAAGATACTAAGAACTTTTCTGTTAACAGTGCCTGGGCAGAGACGCAGGAGGGTAATAAATTTCAATTAAAGATAATTTTAAATTTTTTAAGTAAAGAGACAATTAGCAATGTTGCAAAATTTGGAGATTCATTAACATATTTTCAAGGGAACAAAAAATTAGAAGAAATTATTATCGACCCAAATGGGGTTAATTTTAAGGCAAAAGACTATAGCGAACAGTATTTTAAGGAGATGTTACAAAAGGGATATAATATTATATGCAGGCCTGAAAGTAGCTTTATGGATATTTTTTACAAAGAATCAAGATCTTTAGAGAAATTGGTTGAGGAAAATGTAGATTATATTACTTTTTCACCAGGATTAATTTCACTAGTAGACATAAATTTTGCAGGAAATTCATTTTATAGAAATTGGACTGAAATAGCAGGAAAATCAATTAATCAAAAAAGGACCATTATAATTGATTCATTATCTGACCATTTTAAATTAGTAGACATAAAAGATGCAGGGAGCTATATAAAACATGAAGCAGAACATCAAAAGGATAAAATTCAAGATGGAACACTAAAAAGAGAAGAAAGGGCGTATAAAAAGCAACGATTATATTTATGGAGATTAAACAACAAATATAATAGTCCAAGATTAAAGACCATGCTAGACTGGACAACTAAATTAATTCGAACTGCAGAATATCTAAAACAATTCGGACATGATTTTCAAGATGTTTATCCAGTTGAAAAGATAAATGCAATTGATATGATTTATGCAAATATACCCAGAGAAACTTTAGAAAAATATGTTAAGTCAAGGAAGGATTTAAGAGACAGCAGAACAACAAAGAACAGGGAGCTATATTTTGCATGCGCCAATGCAATAAGAATTTTAGATAATCCAGAAAGATTTGCATATGCTCTTCAAACAGGCTCTAGATATGAATCAATAATTAGGATAGAGAAAATAATTTCTGAAATGCGCCGGGAAAATAGAGAATTAATTACAGATTACTTTCAAAATCTTCCCTTGTTTTAATACAATAGCCTTTTAAAATCTAAATTTTATTTCTAATCATGAGACTCGCAATTGTTCATAAGGAGAAATGCAAGCCGAATTCATGCGGACATAATTGTTGCAAGGTATGTCCTATTAATAAAAAAGGAGACGAATGCGTATTATTAAAAGAAGGGCAAAAAGCAATAATTGATGAAAAATTGTGCATTGGGTGCGGGATATGCCAAAACCGATGCCCGTTAAATGCAATTGAGATTATCAATCTGCCTTCAATTGATGAGAAGAATTTAATTTACAGGTATGGTGAAAATGGATTCGCATTGTATGGGTTGCCAACACCTAAAATGCAATCAGTGCTGGGTATGCTTGGAAGAAACGGAATTGGAAAATCAACTGCGATTGAAATCTTATCGGGGAGAAAAAAAATAAATCTCGGAAAAAATGCTACGGAAAATGATGTCAGGAATTTTTTGCAGGGTTCTGAACTTTTAAGATATTTTGATGATTTGAAGAATAAAAAAATTTCTTACAAACCTCAAAATCTTTCATCTCTTGCGGTAAATGTTAAAGTTAAAGATTTGCTTAAAGAGCGCGGGAGCACTGAAAAGATAGACGAATTAGCTGAAAGATTAGGGATAAAAAATATCCTCGAAAATAGCCTTAACAAATTATCCGGAGGGGAATTGCAGAAAGTTGCAATAATTGCAGCTACGTTAAGCGATGCAGACATTTATTTCTTTGATGAGCCTTTGGCATATTTAGACATAAAAGAAAGATTAAAGATAAGTGAATTCATTAAAGATTTATCACAAAAAAAAATTGTCATTATCGTTGAACATGACTTGTTAATTCTCGATTATTTAACCGATTACTTAAATATTTTTTATGGTCAGCAAGGATGTTTTGGAAGCGTTTCCGGATTAAAATCAACAAGCTATGGAATTAATTCATATTTATCTGGATTCTTAAAGGAAGAAAATATAAGAATCCGAGACAAAGAACTTGATTTTAATTTTACGAAAAACAGAGGAATTGCAGGGAAAAAAATTTCTGAATGGCCGGATTTCAAAAAAGATTTTGAGGGATTTTCTTTAGAGGTTAAATCAGGCGAGATTAAACAAAATCATGTAATTGGAATTTTAGGAAAGAACGGAATTGGCAAAACATCCTTTGTAAAATGTTTAGCAGGTATGGAAGAGATCGAGATTAATTCAAAAAAGCAAAAGCTAAATTTAAAATTAGAAATTTCTTACAAGCCCCAATATCTATTTACAGACTCTGATGAAACCATCATGAATGTTATCAGAAGAGAAAAAATCCCAAAAAAATTAGCAGGAAGATTTAATCTTGAAATCTTAAGCACAAAAAAAATGAAAGAATTATCTGGAGGGGAATTACAAAGATTATCGATAGCCCAATGTCTGGCAAAAGAGGCAGATATTTATCTGATTGACGAGCCTTCTGCTTATCTCGACGTTGAAGAACGTATCAGCGTGGCAAAGTCCATAAAAGAATTGATGGCTGAAAAAGAAAGAACCGCTTTCATTGTGGATCATGATTTGCTATTAATTTCTTATCTTGCAGATTCTATCTTGGTATTTTCAGGCGAATCAGGAAAATTCGGAGAATCTTCTGAGATAAAAGATTTTGAAGAGGGAATTTCTGAGTTGCTTAAACAGCTTGATATCACATTAAGAAAAGACAAGGAGTCCGGAAGACCCAGAATAAATAAAAAAGATTCTGTTTTAGACCGTGAGCAAAAGAAAGAAGGAAAATGGGCCGTGTTCTAAAATATAGTTTGTCTAATATAAAAGTTTTTTAATGCTAGAAGCTTTTATTGTTTATGGAAGAAAATTTATATTTAGGACGGGGGAAACGATGGACAGGAAGCGATATTGAGCCAAGGAAGCTTGATTATTCTCCTTTTTATTTAATAAGAGCCCCATCATCAGAAAAGGCAGGGGAAAAGCTTCTAAAAGAATTGAATTACGTTGAAGAATGCAAGATTCATGATTATGAAATTGATAAAATTAAAGAATTGGAAAAAAGAAAAGAGATAGAATTAGAAACCAGAATTGAAATTTTAAAAGAGACGGGATTGTTTAAATTAATCTGATT
>JBMOLG010000002.1:0-3010 GCA_049324275.1 Nanobdellota archaeon
GTTATATGGCTAAATCATAAATTAATTAAGGAGGTACTGCAAATAAATAATTTTATAAAAACCCCGGCGCTGGTGGCACCGGGGTAAATGCAAACAAATAATTTGACCTTCTATTACTACAGTCTTGCAAATTGTAGAAACAGATTTGTTTGCGATACAAATATACCATTCCACCATAAAATTATTAAATAATTTATGGAGTAATGTTATGAAAAAGTTAATTCTAATTGTTTTTATTTTAATTCAATCATTTGCTTATGGTGCAAATGTCTATTTCGATTTACCTTCAAATAATCAATCTTTTCAAATTGATGCAAATGGAAATGCTGGTGTTAGTTATCATATACTAACAGTATCATTGTTTTTTGTAACTGATTGGTATGGTGCAAGATTTCAATATCCGGATGGTCACTGGGGTTCTTGGCAAACGGGTCAGAGTGGCGGCTGGGTATTTACTCAAGCTGGGACCTATCACCTTCAAGGCGCTGTACATGTTGTTAGTGATCTAAATGGTGGAAACAACTATTACATGTATTCGAACATTCTTACTTTTTACGTTACACCCCCACCACAACCTCTAACAAATGTATCAATATTTGGCGATTTTTCTCTTTATTTAGGAAGTACTGGATATTGGAATGCTACTTTAACAAATGGTATTGCTCCATTTAACTATAATTGGCAAATAATGTATCTTGGTAGCATTTCATCATTATCGTTAGAAAGTAAATCATTAACAAGCACAGAGAAAATCGGCTCTGGCGGAATTATAATTAATGCCCCACCAAGCGAGTATTGGTTTTCTGTTGGCACAAATTCACCTACCTTCAGTCGCACTAATACTGGCTCGGATCCAAGAGATTTTAAATTAAGATGTATTGTTACAGATGCAAGCAACACAACCAAGACCTCAAATGAATGGTATGTAGATGTACTTTCTGAATATCCACCTGAATATCCACCTCAAATGAGTATTGTACCAAATAATTCTAACGTCCCTAAGGCCTCGTTGGCGAAAGAATCTTTATTTGACTCAGTTCCAACAGAGTATACACTTAAACAAAACTATCCAAATCCGTTTAATCCAACTACTACTATTGAGTATCAATTGCCATCAGACGGATTTGTCTCGCTAAAGATATTTGATTTACTTGGAAGTGAAATAAAAACTCTTGTCAATGAATTTAAAACCAAAGGTAGATATTCAATAACATTTGATGCTTCAAATCTTGCTAGTGGATTATATATCTATCAAATAAAATCGAATAATTTTAGTTCAATTAAGAAAATGATATTATCAAAATAACTCAATTAATTAGAAAATATTAATTAGGGCAAGCTTTTAAGCTTGCCCTTCAAATTGAGAGTCCAAGATGAGCTCATTCAAAAATTATATGAAAATTAATTTTATCTTTTTTGCTGTTTTATTTATTCTCTTTGGTTGTGAAAATTCAAATGAACCGTTAGATTTAACTAATGAGTATATGTCATTAAACGTTGGTGATATTAGACAATACTTTATGCCATATTCAAATAATCCTAAAATTCATACTGTTTGGAAAATAGTAGGCAAAACTCATCGTTCTGACGGTACAGAAGTATTTATAACTGAGTGGTACTATTATAGTTATGATGCTAATAATAAATATGTTTCATATTATTTCATTCGAGATGGCTTTCTTTTTTATACCGAACTTGAAAAAACATCCACCTATCCTGAAAATCCATATTCTGAACAACGATTAGTCAAAATTATACCGAACGATGGAGATGTTTGGTTGCAAACAGTTGGATATCTAAATCCAGATTCATCAAAGGATTATTTGACTGCAAAACATTTGAATGATTTTAATACGCCAGCTAGCAAATTTAAGGATGTATTTGCTATTATATCCTCCAAAGGTATATCTGGTACCGAGGTTTCAGAAATTTATTATACAAAATATTTCGGTCACTTAGGATATTCTGTAATAGGTGACAGTAGTTCATTTTTACTTGTTAATTACATTAGTGTTAAAGGAAGGAAAGTTGGAAAGTATGTTGAAATGGAAAATTCCAAAGCAATTTTCCAAAATAATGGTTATAAAATGCAGCATCCGTTTTTGTTGTTTCTTAATAACAAAAGGTGATAGTTTATGAAAACATTAATCTTTTTTTTATTCGTTTTTTCTATGAATATTTATTTAGCGCAAGAAAATAAGTCCTCCTCTTTTTTTTCAAATGTGGACGTAGGAGTTTATGGTGGAATTAATATTAGCAATGATTCTAAAACTGGAGGCACTTTTATTCTAGATCTTAAGCCAGAATTAACACACAATTTTAATATGAATTTAGCGCTAGGATATTCAAAATCATTTGCCGGCGCCTCCTATACTGTAAAATCCTATTCAATAAATACGATTAACGGTATTCAATTCTATTATACACATCAATATAATGTTAATGAAAAGAGCTATGATTTAATTCCTCTTTATTTGGGAGTACAATATATTTTTAAGCAAAACACATTATCACCATATTTTTTGTTTAATCTTGGTTACAATTTTATCATTGATACTAAATATTTTAAATCTCCTACAGTGTCAATATCCTATCCATCATTGGAAGGTATACCAAATGAATATAAAACAAAAAATATTGAAGATAATCCCTCTAATTCCTTTGGAATACTTTTTGGGTTAGGTACTGAATTAAATATTTCTTCAAAATTAGGATTAGATATTAGATATTTCTATAAATATGATACTCAGATTATTAACACGCATAATTTAATCATAGGGATAACCTTTTAATTATTGCTAAAGTAAATATGATCTTATAATGCCATATAACCCGTTTTCCAAGCCGACCGCTTTAAACTGTTCGGCATTTGTATTGTTATAGCGTTACTTTGTAAAAGTTAGTTACTCTTTAAAGTAGGTTGCAATAAAAAAGTATTTATAAATTTATTGGCGTATGTGTTTTAAGTAGCAAAGCTGTGTTGGGCGGCGGCTTAAAAACCACGCCGTTA
>JBMOLG010000003.1:0-24431 GCA_049324275.1 Nanobdellota archaeon
TCAGAATCGAATTTACAAATTATTCCTACTGCGGAGATGGAATATGCAATGCAGAAGAAACCTGCGAAATCTGCTCTGAAGATTGTGGCTCTTGTTACTCAGGTTCGGGTTCGTCGTCAGGAGGAGGCAGCTTCATGATGAATGTTAATAATACTGAGAGCTTAACAAACAATAAGAGTTCTATTTATAACGGCTCATTTATTGAAAATCCTTTTGTTAATAATTCTGAAAATATTTCTTCTTCTGAAACCAATGAAAAATTAATTTCAATAAGAGATGGAAAATTTAATTATAAATTATTATTTTTTCTAATATGCATTTTATTTATGGTCCTGATAGGTTTTTGGTATTATCTGCATAAAATAGACAATTTTAAAAAGAATTAATGTTTGTTATTTATATGAGAATAATAAATTGGTTACATTCTCAATATCAAAAAAATCTTAGAGTTTGGAAATTATTGAGAAGGCCTACTATGGAGGAATTTAAATTAGTTTCAAAAGTTTCCTTTTTAGGATTGTTAATCATTGGAGGGCTGGGATTTTTGATTTCTGTATTAATGAAGCTGATTTTTTAATTCAATTAATCTACTTTCGGCAAGGTCAATTAATTCAAAACATTTAAAAACTCAATGTATTAAATATTAATACTAATTCTCTGAATTTGAGGATTAGTTGGAGCTGAGATGATATTCGCTGTAAAAGTTACAACAAACAAAGAAGATAAAGCATTAGATATGATTGCAGATAAAATTTTAAAAAAAAATCTGAATATTTATACGCTTGCAAGGCCTAATGGTTTAAGGGGATATGTATTTATTGAATCTCCTGATAAAGAAAATGCAGAAGAAGCTGTTTTTAATCTACCTTATGTGAAAGGAATATTGCCTAAAGTTCTCGCTTATGATGATGTTAAATCTATGTTGGAGCCAATTACAGCAGATGTTAAAATTGAAAAGAATGATATTGTAGAAATAGTTGCTGAACCTTTTAAAAAAGAAAAAGCAAAGGTTATCAGAGTTGATAAAACAAAAGGAGAAGTTGTTGTCGCACTGCTCGGAGCAGTTGTGCCAATCCCTACAACTGTAAAAATTGATAACGTCAGAGTCATAAGAAGAGAAGACGAGCAAGACAAGCAATCTTCTGAATCATAAATAAATTAAACAGAAGTTTTAAAAACTAAGTTTTTTTTCAAATAAAATGCCTATACTAAAATTACTTGTTGAGGGCGCAGACATGAAGCCAAGTCCAGCAATAGCTCAGCAGCTTGGTCCTTTAGGAATAAACATTGGCAAGGTAATTTCTGAAGTTAATTCAGCAACTAAAAATTTTAAAGGAATAACTGTTCCTGTAAATTTAGACGTAAATCCAAAGACAAAAAATTTTACCATTAAAGTTTTATCCCCTCCTACTTCTCAATTGATTAAGAAGGAATTAGGAATAGAACTTGCTTCAGGCGCAAGAAAAAATTTAATAGTAGGAAATATAGCATTTGAACAATTAATCTCTATTGCAAAAGTTAAGCAAGAAAATATGTTGTCCAAAAGTTTTTTGGCTGCACTAAAATCTGTTATAGGGAGTTGTTTAAGCATGGGCATTTTAATTGACAGCAAAGACCCAAAAGATATTTTAGCAGACATTGAGGAAGGAAAATACAAAAAGGAAATAGAAACTCAAAAATCTCAAGCTTCTCCTGAAAAATTAGATGAATTGAAGAAATTCTTTAGTGACATAAAGTCAAGACAAGATAAAGCTATTCAGGCTCAAAAAGCAGAACAAGAAGCAAAGGAAAAAGAAGAAAAAGCTAAAGAGCAAAAATCTCCTCAGGCCAAAACTCCTGCACCTGCTGCTGCCGCTGGCGGAAAAACTCCTGCACCTGCAAAAGCCCCTGCCAAAAAGAAGTAATTTTATAAACACTCTTTTTTATGATATATCATCGGGGATATGGGGTAGCCTGGTTAGCCTCTTAGGTTTGGGACCTGAAGACCCCGGTTCAAATCCGGGTATCCCCATTTAATTATAAAAATTTTAATTGCAACTTTAAAACCAAACAATTTAAAAACCATTATTCAATAAATAGACTATGGCAGTAAAAACAAAAAAAATAAAATCAGCAGGGAGATTCGGCGCAGGCTATGGTAAGCCTAAATTAAGGCTTGTAGCAGTTGAACAAATACAAAGGAAGAGGCAGGAATGCCCATTTTGCCGAGGAAAAACAATTAGGCTTGCAAAATCAATTTGGAATTGTGAAAAATGCGGAAAGAAATTTACCGCCGGCGTATACACCAATAAACTTAAATAGAGATAAAAATTAATAAAAAAATGGCAATGTATAAATGTTTTAATTGCAAGAAAAAAATTAATTCTTCTAGTTTAGATAAAAGATTTGTTTGCCCAAATTGCGGTTCAAGAATTTTTTATAAGCCAAGAAGCAAAATGCAAACTGTCAAAGCAATATAATGGTAGAAAAGAATCCTTTTGAAGATTTGGATGAGGACACTCAAAAAAAAATCCAAGAATTGCAGATACTTGAGCAAAATTTTCATCAATTGTTAATGCAAAAACAAACATTTAATTTTGAATTTAATGAAACAGAATTGGCAATCGATGAACTTAAAAAATCAGACGACGAAGTCTTTAAAATAATCGGCAATCAAATTATTGTTAAGACTTCTAAGGATAAATTAAATCAAGAACTTGTGCATAAAAAAGAACTTCTTGAATTGAGACTTAAAAATATTGAAAAGCAGGAAGAAGAGTTTTCTAAAAATCTCGAGGAATTAAGAGACGAGATAATGAAACGTATTTCAAATAAATAATCCAGTATAGAAATCTTTAAAAAGCCCTGCATATAACTTTCTTGTATGGTATTTGAAAGATTCAAAAAAGGATGGAAAAAATCATCTGATGATGAACAGCCTGATTATATTGAAATTGACTTGAATCAGGAAAAGTCAACAGAATCAAAAGTTATTGTAAAAACGTTTGTTCTTAAGACTTATGATGATATTAATACTATATTGGGTGCCTTAAGAGAAGGCTACACTATAGTTGTTATTGATATAAGATTATTAAAACAAAAGGACGTTGTTGAATTAAAAAGAGTAATTTCAAAAATAAAGAAAACTGTTGATGCTGTAGAAGGTACAATTGTTGGCTTCGGCGAAAATGTGGTTATCGCAGCACCTTCCTTTGTGAAAATATCCAAGGGAAATGATGATAAGCCAACAAGAGAAGACAAAATTGAAAGATACTAATTCTAGACTTTTATAAACTTACAACTAGTTAAATTAATTTAATTTAGAGATACATTTGAAATTCATCAAATTGTCATTTTGTTAATATTATTAAAATAAGAATTGTCTTAAAAATATCGATTAATCTTCAGCTTAAATTCCATCCAGCATAGCCAAAAGAATAACAAAAACGTATCAATTAAATAAGAAATGCTCCAATTTATCTCTTGTGGCAATAATAATATCAAATCTGTGCCGATTAAGATATGTGAAATTGGATAAAAAAACATAACTCCTCCATTAAACATATCAAAAAGGACATGTATAAAGCTTGCAATGGCAAATATTATGAAAATATAAGATAATTGAATATTCTTTTTATCAAGGAATTCAAAATTAAACTTCAACTTTAAAATAATTATTCCGATTATTGTCAATATTAGGATAAAAAATATTGAATGCAAAAATGTTCGATGAAGCTGTTCCAATGTATAACCATAAGAATAAAGAATAAAGTATGCAATAAAATCTAAGTCCGGAAGAATTCCTGCAATCGCCCCAATTAAAACATAGTATCTAGGAAAATCCTCTTTTTTCTTAACATAATATTCTCTGAATATTTCTATAAGTATAATTGAAATTAAAGCATGAGTTGAGGGATTTGACATTTTTCACCTTTTAATCAGGCTTATAAATATATTTTCCTTTTAAATTTTATGAGGCCGAAAATTTTGTATGTTGAACTTAAAAAAAAGTTTGAAAATGAAGGGCTTAATTTGCATTTGCTGGATAAGATTCCTGGAAAGACCGTTTCATTAGCATCTGTTATACAATATATTTCATTGATTCCAATAGTTAAGGATTACCTCGAAAAAAAAGGAAAGAAGATAATAATAAAAAAAGGAGCATATTATCCGGCTCATGTAATTGGGTGCAATGCAACTGCTTTTGACAAAAATAGCGATACTTTGCTTTTAATTAGCGATGGAAAATTTCATGCAATTAATAATGCGCTTCAATTAAATAGGGAAATATACGTTTTTAATACAAACAAGCTCGAAAAGATTTCAAAAGAAGAGATAGATAAATTGAAAATTAAATCAAAAGCAAAATTAAATAAATTTTTTCTTGCCGATAAGGTAGGCATTCTCATTTCAATAAAGCCAGGTCAAAATTATAAAAAAGTCGCGATAGATAAATTAATATCAAGATTTGAAAAATTAAATAAAAAAGTATATTTGTTTGAATCAGATAATATCAATCCTGCAGAATTTGAAAATTTTTCAGATATTCAAATATGGATAAATACTGCATGCCCTGGGTTATCAATAGATGATGCAAGAATCCTGAACCTCTGTGATATAATAAGTTTTCTATCAAAAAAATAATCCGTTTTACACTTTAGCAATAGAAAAAACTGTTTTTAGAACTACTATAATCGTTGCAGGTATAAATAATACTAATAAAGCAGATAAAATTGAATTAAGAGAATTCAGAATAGGAATCTGTGACATATAAATAAAAGTATCCTGTCCAAATCTGCTTACAATAACTAATGCAAGTGAAGCAAATAAAAAAGTCATACAGTCTTTATCACCTACATTCAAAAAGCCAATGATAAAGCCTAAAATTACTAATATCGCATAAGGCATACTGCTTGTTGATGAAATGTAACTGCTTGAATTAACATTCAAAAGCCCGATCACAATTGAAATTATTATGCCAATTAGAAATGCCCAGGCACCTATTAAATTTTCTTTTGATTTCACCATCTTTTATTTAGAAAGATTAATTTGCCTTATATACTTTTCTTTTTGCAAATAATTTATCTTTTCTGAGTATACTTTAATAACTTTTTCATAAAAAAAATCGTCGATAATTGATTATAAACGAAAAGTTTATAAAGTGTCGCAATTTAGGAATTACAACAAAATGGCAAACAAAAATGCTTTACTAAGTTTAGGAATTATTTTATGCTTGTTAGCAAGTTTAAGTCTTGTTAGCTCAGCATTAAATACGGACGTTACACTAACTCCTGTTAAAATTCCTGAAACAGTTTTACCTAATAGTGAAGTTACAATCTATTTTAATTTAACTAATTTAGGAGTTGCTAATTACTCTGGCTTAACATGGGTTGGTAGTTCTAATATTGGAAATTGGAAAGAATTGCCTTCATCAACTGATATCAATGCCAGCCAAACAAAACAGCTTTCTGGAATTCTTGTAATCCCTCAATATGCTTCTGGAATTATTAAATCAAATTTAACATTAAAAAATGGGACCGAACAAGTCACATTTTTCCTTCCACAGATTTCAATTAATGAAACTTCTTCATTATCCATATCTGTCGAAAGATCATTAACCTTAAATCAAAATGCAACAATCTTAATTAAGAATAATGGAAATAAACAATTAAATGGTATAAAATTAAATGCTAGTGGAGATTTTAATGCAAACTTTTCTGAAAATGACTTTTCATTGTCTCCCGGATCTTCAAAAAATATAAATGTATCTTCAAATCAATTGGATAAATTATCCTTAAAGACAAATTCTATTACAATACAAGCAAAAGCAAGTGATGGCACGACTGCGTCAACGCAATTAAATTATGCAAAATCATTTTGCAGGTATGGAAATGTTGGAGACAGCTTAGAAATAGAATGGATTAAAGATAAATCTAATTTAGACAATGATTGGGAATGGAAGCCATTAGATGACATTACTGCTGAAGTAAGAATTTATAATAAGGGCGATAAAGATTTAGATTTAACTGTAGAATTAATCTTTGTTGATACTAGTGGGGATGTAATTGAAGATTTTGTATTAGATGAAGACGATTTAATGCAGGATGTATCTGTAGATAATGATCAAAAAGAAAAGTTTGAATTTAATTTTAAAATTTCTCCTGATGTAGAAGATGGAGATTATCAATTATATGCAAAAGTCTATAAAGAAAATGATGAAGACCAGCAATGCACAAGTTTAGTTGCTGAAGAAGTAGATAATGTTCAATATGTTGAGATAAATAAAGAAAAGAATGAGGTTCTTGTAAGAGAAATAGAAGGTCCTCAAACCGCAAGTTGTGATGAAACTATTGAATTAAATGCAAAAGTCTATAATGTAGGAAGAACCGATGAAGATCAAGTTCAAATTAGGCTTTATAATAAAGAGTTAGGAATAGATATATCTAAGGAGATAGATAATTTAGATCAAGGAGATTATGATACTGTTTCATTTTTAGTAAAGATTCCAAAGAATGCTGAGGAGAAGCAATACAGGCTTACTACTACAACTTTCTTTGATTATGATGAGGATGACGATTCGTACTCTAAGCATGTCGATATAGATAAAGAATTTAAATATGACTTATCTGTTTCAGGAAACTGCCAAAAACAAACAAACCAACCAGTTATTAATGCAAATTTAATCTCTGATGCCCTAGTCGGGGAAGAATTAGTTGTTCAGGCAAGCATTACAAACCTTGGTGAAGAATCAGAATCATTTATAATTAAGCCAGTCGATTATGAGTCCTGGGCTGAACTTTTGGAAATAAACCCTGTAAGTTTAACTGTTGCTCAAGGAGAAACAAAGCAGGTTACATTAAAATTCAAGCCAAATCAAGCAGGAGCACACAGTTTTAAAATAAATGCATTACATAATGGCCAGACAGACGAACAAACTGTTTCAGTAAATATATCTGAGAAAGAAACAAGTGCAGGATTTTTTGATAGAATTTCAAAATTAGGTAATAAAGAACTTTATATTATTTCAGCTATGGCAGGAATATTGATAATCTTAATTTTGATTTTAATTATTAAGTTATCTAGAAAGTCAAAAAGAAGATCTGAATTTTAATAAGTTTTTTAAATGATAAAGTGTAGATTTATGCATGAATGATTTTAAAATAAAGATTTCAAAATTATTCTTTAGATATTTTATTATATTTTTGTTTGGTATTGGAAATTTGTACCTTTTTTATCTTATATTACGGCCGTTAACCGAAAAAATAATAATGTTAATTTTAAGTTCTTTTTCAGCTGCATCCATAAAAAATGGGGTTATTTTATTTAAAAGCCAAAGAATAGAATTAATTAATGCTTGTTTGGCTGGGTCTGCCTTTTATTTATTGTTTATCCTTAATTTATCTACTCCTGATATTAGTTTAAAAGATAGGATCAACATAATGTTATTTTCTTTTGGTTCTCTATTTTTAATAAACATTTTACGGCTCATAATACTAATATTCTTAGACTATTCAGTTTATTTTAATGTATCTCATTTAATATCGTGGTATTTTTTATCAACAATTTTCGTCTTTTTGATTTGGATTTCATCTGTTAAATTTTTCAAAATTGAAGAAATTCCTATATATAGTGATATTAAATTTATCTTAGAATTGATTAAACAGTCTAAAAAATCCAAGAGAAAGAAACAGAACTACAAATCCTGCAATGATTACTCCTGCTGAAATCGCAAATATGCTTTTTTTTCTATCCAAATTTAAAAACCAAGCAATTAAAACTCCTGTCCAGGCGCCTGTTCCTGGGAGCGGGATGCCTACAAAGATTGCAAGTGCTAAATATCCTATTGAATCTAATTTTTTATTAACTTCTTCACTTTTTCTTCTTATTCTTTCAAGATATTTATTAGCTACTTTGTTGTAAAATTTTATTTTCATAAAATGTTCATGAAGGTAATCTAAAAACAAAAAAACTAGAAATATGATTAAAATGTTCAAGGATATCACTAATAAGAAGTAAGGCCAAATAGATTGATTATTCTTTATTGCATAATCTAAAATGACCGGCAATCCTCCTCTTAGTTCAGTTATTGGCAGGACTGATAATAATATGCTTATTAAAATTTGTTTATTCATTTGTCGCTTGTGAGAGTACCCCGACAATAAATCTTTCAACAGTTTTTATGTTTTGACAATCTCCAACATTTAAAATAATGCAGTCTTTATTTTTGTCTTCAAATATCCCTGGAATTTCTGATTTATGCATCAAGATAACCGTAGTGTTATCAACTGCATTAGAACAATTGGCAAAAGGAAATCCTAATTCTTGTGCAGCTGTCTCGTCATTTAATGCCCCTTGCGCATTTAGGCCTAAATTCATTGGTCCAAGAAAAGAGCCAAGAACTGTATTTGCCATGACTGCTTCTTTACATTCCCCTGCATCCTTATCCATCGACACAATCACATTTCTGTGAAATTTAAAATTTGCATCTAATGGAATATCATTCTCACGAGGATCATTTCTTAAATAAAGATTATAATCATTTAATGTTGAATGATAAAATTTTAATCCATTATAATCCACCTTTTCCCATTCAAATCCGGCATATTTAAATTTCTTATTTGACAAGGCATAGGTTGCTGTTCCAATTATAATTACTGCAATTAATATAAGAATTATTATATTTGCTAATTTGTTATTTTTAGCTTTTGAATTATTTTCATTCTCTTTTCTCATTTTATCTCTAATAACCTATATAAAAATGCGTCTGCACCTTTAATGTAATTCCCCGAAATGTGAATACAATTCTTATCCTGGTAAACCCTTGTTTCGTTTATAAATTTTTCTTCAAAAATGATAATATTTGAATCGCAATTTTTTCTTGCTAAGCTTGGGTCAGTGCAATTAGTATCCTGCAAGCAGGCTTCATTTATCCTTAATGCATATTCGCCAATATTCTGTGTAATCTCATATGAAGCTTCATTACTATTGACAATGTATAATGGCTGGTTTTCATAATCCTTTAAATTAAAAAATCCGTTAATAATTACATCGTCAGTTTCCGAAGGAAAATATTGAAAATATAATTGTTGTTCATTTATTTTTGTGGTCCATATTCCATTAATCTTTTCAAATTTGATACCATTGAATTTTTTTATTTCAGAATTTTTTTTATCTGTTGAAAGAAATCCGTAACCGACAACAGAAAAAATAAGCAGTAAAATTAAAATTGAAACTATCCACAATTCTTTCTTTTTTTCTTTCTTTTCAATTTCTTCTTGTGTCTTAATTTTTCTCATATTAATTATTGATTATTTAAAATAATAAAAATAAAAATAAAAAAAAGAAAAAGAAGGAAAAAATTTTTCCCACTTATGCAGTGCTAGTACTTGTTTCAGTGCTAGTACTTGAACTTTCAGTTACAACAGTTGCTTCAGTTGCAGATGTACCAATTAACTTTGTACCAATATCTGTGTTGAATGCATTTCCTCTTACGTACTGTGCAGCTTTTGTTGTATCTGCAGCTTCATATCCTGCAACTAGCATAGCTATTTTGCCAGTAGTGTAAGGTGAATTAAATGCCTGGATCAAATATTGTCCAGCACCTACATTTGTTTTTGCAGTAAAGTCTGCTCCACATATTGGGGCTGTTGCGCCCAATAATTTAGCTGCAACTGTGTTTATACAACTTCCACCAACTACAATTAGGTTTTTATCCTGAACTGAGCTGATTTCGTCGTCGTAAATTGGAACTACATTAACAGCAGTTGTACTTGTACTCGAATCAGTGCCTGCTGTTATAGAAGCTGCTTCTTCCGCCATGTACAAGAGAGCATAAATTTGTTCATCAGGATAGCTTATTGTAGCACTCTTTTGGTCAGAGTCTGATGAATCAACTAATATTATGTCTCCCCATAAATCTCCTCTCTTTTCTTTCTTACTGTCAGAAGCAAGAGTTGATTTCCATGCAGATAAAGCATTGCTCCATGTATCTTCAACAGAATCAACACCAAGTCCATCATCTCCAGTTGTACCTGGTTCTAATTCAATGATTAAGGCTTCATAATTATTATTGTCGTCTTTTTCATTGAACAGTATTATAGCGGGATTTTTTATATTTTCCCCCCCAGCTACAGTTTGAAGGTAGACTATAGATTGATTAGCAGTTGCTGTAGCAGTTATGTTATAAGATAACTGGCCTATACTAACAACTACTGAATCTGCTGCATTTTCTGTTGATAAGGTAGTAACAGTAGATCCATCTGTAATATTCCATTCGTTTGCATATAGCCCGTTTGAATCATTACCAACAGATGTTACAGTTATATCTTCGTAACCATCTCCATCTGGGAATTTTAATCCAGCCAAAACGCTTGAACCATCCCATGAGTCCAATTGTACTGTTTTAGGCTCATAAAATGCAAATTTTGCCCCTTTATTTGTTTCAATAGTAGGGTAAATAACAGCGTTATTACCTGAGCTGTCTGGATAACCTAATCTTACTGTATAATCTTCAGAAGCATTTTCTGAATTACCACTTAAGGTTACATCATAAGATTTTCCTCCGATAGAAACTGTTCCAACTCCATCAGATGTCCAAACTGTTTCATAAACATCACCAGAAAATATATCCTGGAATTTTGCATAATCGTTGTTTGTTCCTGTTGTAGAGTTTTTAACAGCATATAGTTTCAAAAGATAACCTTCTTGTTGATTTCCGACAACTACATAATCCTGATATCTCAAGATTTCTTTTTCAAATACAGTTATATTTCTTCCATCATCATCATGCATCAATTGAAGTTGAGTAGATGTATTTTTAGCCCATGTGACTGTTGCCTCTTTGCCACGATAGTCTGAAAAAGTTACATCCATTTTATCATCGCCATTTGATCTGACAACTATATTTTCTCTTGATGTTGAAACTTCTGGAATATTCAAGCTCGTAAAATCTAATTTAAATGAGCCAAAAACAGGGTCTACGAAAGATGTCCCTGGCTTGACAGCATCTGCATCAGAATTT
Source organism: Nanobdellota archaeon (assembly GCA_049324275.1). GTDB lineage: Archaea > Nanobdellota > Nanobdellia > Pacearchaeales > GW2011-AR1 > JBMOLG01. The sequence goes on from JBMOLG010000003.1 coordinate 11,000, forward strand.
GGAGCAGCGACACTAACAACTAATTTAGTCAAGGCACCTGTGCCACCGATAAATGTTGCTTTTGTGCCATCTATTACTGTATTTTGTTCTCCTACTGTAATTGCACTTCCTGATGTCATGGTTATTTTTTCTGAACCTGCTATTATTGAAGCAGATAATTTCAGATTTGTTTCATCTGCAGTTATAACTGCAATTGTAACACCATTAATCTTTTTGGAAGCTGCTTCATTAACTTCTTTCTGTTCACTTACGCCAGCACTGTCTGTAACTTTTATAGTTGCAGCACTGTCAGAAGCAGAAACTAATTCAACTGTGTATTTGTTTCCACTTACAGTAACTTCTCCTGTAGGATTTTCACTATCTAGACTCAACTTTTCTGCACTTTTTAACAATACTAAATCACTAGTATCTGTAGCAGAAGCAATTGTGAATTTTTGTCCAAAAAGTGTTATTGTTTCTCCTTCAGAATCTGCATGTGTCATGTTAACAGCTTTGTTAAATGTAGCAGTTGCATTATACATATAGTTAGTAGTACTTGTACTTGTTTCTAAAGCAAATTCGGGATCATCAGAACTTGTTGGATGCTTCTTGAAAGTAATCTTAGGATTTGAGCCTAATTCAATTGTCTGTGTAATAGTAGCATCGACATTTCCTGAAAAAGTTTGGTCTGCTAAAACTGAAGGAAGATTTGATTTAGTTAAAACAGTTTTTACTTGATTTAAACTATCATTAACATAAATCTTAGTTCCACCACTGAACAACTCAACAGCTTCACCTGTTACAGTTGTAGTTGTACCTGTAGTTTTAGTGCTTACCAAATTTGATAACCCTTGTCCAATGTTAATACCAGCAACAGCGTCGCTTAATGCTGCATTCTTTCCAACAACTAATGCAAAATTTGCATTGCCACCCTGTACGAATGGTGTTGGATATGTTGAAGCAGCAGCTGCGAATCCAGCAGTTGCACCTATTAACAATGTGCTTCCGATAACTGTTGCAATCTTTTTGAAATTAATTTTCATTTTTAAAACCTCCTTTCATCATTTTGAGATTAGCCGCCTTTGTCAAGGCCTTACAAAAGTAAGTTCGACTTGTTGAAAGTCTAGCCGTTCCCTTATGATTAGGGAGTATCATAAGAATTTCTCTGTAATTCCTAAAATAAAAATCCCTCATTATACTAAATCAAGATGGAGCTTTATAAAGCTTATTATTATTTAGTTATTCAAATTTTAAAAAAGTTATTGATTTTTGAGGTTTATTTATAAACTTTTTGGTACTCTTAAGTATTACAACAATTATTTATATTATAACCCCTATCATTTATCTTTATTTTTCTTAATGGGGGGTAAAAAAATCCTTATATAGTAAACTTTAAAAATTAAGAGGATTTTTAGTTAGTATGGCTAAAGAAAAAACAATTTATGTCGAATTAAATGCTAATCAAAATTTTATTGGGAAATTTATATCTGGTAAAAAAGATTGTGATTTTTCTGACATCTCTCTATTGAGAAAACTTTTAAGCAATGAGAAGTCCAGAATATTGCATATAATCAAAAATGAAAAAATAAGCTCTATATATGCTCTTGCTAAAATGTTAGATAGGGATTTAAAATCAGTTAGGCAGGATTTGAAACTCTTGGAAAGATTTGGATTTATAGGATATTATGCCCAAAAAACAGGCAAACGGCAATGTCTTATTCCCTATCTTATGATCGACAGCTTAAAGATTTCTGTTAATATTTAGGTATAGCAAAAAATTAATTCTGTTTTTATTTTTCCAGCCTTTACAGCTTGTATATTCATTGCCCCTCTTTTGTTTATGCATCTTACATCAATATGCCCTAATTTTATTATTCCTTGTTTATTATCTTTGTCTTCATAATTAATATTGAGGCTATAATTCGCAATTTGATTTTCACTCTTTATCATTTCAGTCATCATATTATCAAGAGTTTCATTTAAATACTCACATGAATTTCTGTTTAAATTTGAACATTTTTTATTATTGAAACAACTTTGAATTAGATCTTGTATATTATCATAATTCGGTTCATATTCTATTGCACAATTAGTTGTTGAATGCATCATTGCAGATAAAAAGTTATCTATTTCCTTGCTATTAACATTGTCATTACCTTTCTTAGCGGTTATAATTAAAAATATAAATCCTGCAATTAAAACGACAACAACAATCAATGCAAATCCTGCAATTTCTTGTTGGCCTTTACTCCTTTTCATCTTTGACTCCCACTATTATTTTTCCTATTTTGCATTTTTCATATTGAGGGAATTTTTCGCATATAGTTATATAAGTAGAATATTTTTTAGCAATTTTTTGACCTGAATTGGATATTGAATAATAGTTACAATTTTGATTAGGGCATGAAATTGTTTTATTGTCTGTTATTTCAATAAATTCAATTGATGAAACTGGCCAAAAACTATCGTACAAATTCTGATTGACTAAGATTAACAGTTTATCTTTATCAACACATAAATTGCATGACGAATCATATGTCCATGCAAATTCAGGCATATTGGTAAGTGTTTCCAATGAACTAATTGCTTCACTCTTTTGCAATTCTTCATAGTTGGTTCTTAAACTCTTTATTTGATAACTAAAAAAGAATAATCCTATCAATATAAAAAAGAAAAATAATGCTAATATCATAAATGCCATTTGTTGTATTCTTAGCTGAGCCTTTACCATAAACTGCATACCTCTTTGTTATTTCTTTTATCTAATTCCTTTGCCAACCTTTCCAATAAATATAAACTAGAAGGATCCGCTTCATTTAATAAATTAGAAAAATGCTCTAAATCCGCCTTTATATTCGTATTGCAATTTTTTGTTGTCGCTAAATCCGCCTTTTGTGCATAAATGTCTGAAATCATCTTTGTTCTATATAACAATCTTTCTACATTGCAATCATAAATTTCTTTGTCTGAAACTATTGCAGCATATAATAAGTTTCCTGAATAATAAAGCTTCTGATCATTCTTTTCAACAAAACCAGAAGATTCATCGATAATTATGTCACAATCGTCTTCATAATCAAAACATACTTTTACAAAATCTTCGGAACAATTTTCAAACTTTATATTTTTGATCCCAATTAAATTATCTTTTATTGAAAATGGCGGTTCTAAAAAGCAATATTCTTCAGCCGTAATAAGGACAATATCTGTTACTTTGAAGGGAAATTCAAAAGGCATTGAAATAACATTAAAACTTTTTCCTTGTTCAACATCTTTTGAAAAAATATACTTATTTTTAACAGAGATTAAAGCGCTTTCAGGTGCATTTTTTCCAATATTAGAAACCGTCTTTATCGAGACTTGATTTTTCCCAAAATCTTCAGAATAACATTTAAATTTAGCTTGCGTTTCCTGCTTAAAGATGATCTTATTATAAGCAGAGTCTTCAAAAAAATTTGTTTGAAGCGGATCTAATAAAATTGTAAATTCCTTTGCCGCCACTGTATCTGTTTGGTATTTTTGTGTCTCTCCTATCTTTGATACTCCATAAATAGCTAAAAATAAAATCGCAATTCCCGCAAAAATTGCAAAAATCCATTCAAAATTAAATTCAGCTCTTTTATCCATTTGTTAAGGTTATAAATTTATCATAAAAATCTTTTTCTATTCTTATCTTCTGATCTTTTCCAATACAAAATGGATTTTTATCTTCAATAATTTTTTGAATGTCTAAATGATTAATCAATTTGTAAGGCATATCACAAGCCTTTTCTTGAGGAATTAAAAATAAATTTGCATTATCTTTAGGCCTTATCTTTTTATAATCTTCATAATTTGTTATTTTTTCAGACAAGTTGGCAAAGCAAATTTTTTCCATTCCTGAGGGCAATTCAATCTTAAAAGATTCAGAATAGGATTGCGAAGCATATGCATCGTCTATTTTCTTTTGAAAATTTTCATAAAACATACCAATATTCCCACATGTGCCCAAATTTAAAAAATGATTTATTGCAATAAATGCAAATATAATGAAAATCACAATTAATATTAATGCAAACATAAATCCGAAGGGTAGAGCCATAGTTTGTTGTGCTTTTTTATAATTAAATTTATAAACCCTCTCTCCTCTTTCTTTCATATTCTAATCTGGAAAAAGGTCTTTATAAATATAGTCTCTTTATTTTTAAGTTCTCTAAAAAGAGATGTCTAAAAAAAGACTACATAACTAGATAAATCTCTCTTTATTGAATATTATACCCTTAATTCGTACCTAAAATAAAAATCCCTCACCATGACACAGAAAACTAAGCCTAGCAGGCTTAAGGCAGGTCTTGCCGGTATAGTATGTGCTTCAAGCCTATTTTTTGGAAGCATATTTTTCAGTGGATGCGCTGAATTTGCTTCTGGAGTAAGAGACGGGATGAATCAGGCCTTAGGTTCAGATGGAATGGCTTTGGCAGGGTTGGCTGCGTCTCTTGGTTCATGTAATCCAAATAATTCTCCTCTCGAACAAGCTCAACTGGCTGCTGCTTCAAATTATGCTTATACTATGAGTAATCAGCAAACACTCCGGGATACCCATGACAAATTAGCTAATTATTCAAATGAACAAAACAGAAAGTCTTATGAAATTTATACTGCCTTGCAAGATAGAACACGTACGAATGTCTTTTCTACTGAAGAAACTATATGTCTTAGTGTTAGAGCTGAAGCTCCAGGAAAGGAATTTTTAATAGTTCTATCAAATCCTCGTGGCAAGCGGGAGTATTTAACTCATAAATTTGGTTCAGATGATTGGGAAAAAGACACATACACTTTACCAAATGAAATGACCAATATTTCTGGAAAATATAATGCTGACTTTTATATAGAAGACCATGGAAAAGTTGGTTCTCATCAATTTGAAGTTTACTAATAAAATTATTCTTCATTTAATTTAGAAGGTCTTACAACTATTGAACAATCACTTGGTTCGTTCATAAACTCATCTCTGCATTTTATGTAATATGTCTTATCTTCTTTCCATTCGGCTACATGATCTGTTGAATTTGCATAAGGCATTTGTGTTCCTTCAGCAAATGAAAAATCACAGTTATCTAAACTATATGCGCATTCTGATTTTCTCACTGTTCTGATTTTAAGCATATTATCCTCTTCATATACTCTTGCAACTAATGGAGCCCCAGTTTGAACTTCTACTCTAAATGTTGTAGATTCCTTTGCTAGGTTTCCCCCTTCATCTACACATTTGATATAATATGTATAATTGCCTGTGCTTAAATCTAATCTCTGCTTATGGACTATATCATTTGTTTCAAAGAATTGTATATAATTTTCTGGCTTATCTTCAGTTGCATAATAACAATAAGCTTTTCCTTCACTGCAACCAAATAGAGTTTCAGCATTCAGATAAACTGGTGCAGGATCAACTCCTGCAGATATTGTTCCGTTAGGTTGTAAATTTTGCATTTTTAATGCATTGCTTCCTTTTAATGCGAACTTAAAGCTTTCCATATTTCTGTTTCCGTCATTATCCGGAGCCCCTGGCTGATCTTTGCACCTTATATAAAAATTATTGCTCTCTCTTCCAATCCCTGTTAAATTTGCTTTGCATGTATACAAGTCTAAAGCATTAATCTCATATAAGTTAGTATCACATCTCATATTATTTTCCATGTTATCATAAGATTTATCTTCATGCGACCACTTGCATTCAGAAGGTTCATTTACATAAAATTCTACATTAGCATAATTTGAATTTTCAGCAACACATCCATTGTTTGAAATTGAAGTGGCCATAATTTTTGGGGCAGTTGAATCTGGGGTAGGGTCAACGCAGAATTCAACAGCATACTCTGCTGAATTTTCATTTCCTTTTTTGTCTCTGCATCTTATAAACAAAATTGTCTCTCCATCATTTTTCATAATCAATGAATTGTTAGAATACGCGCTTGGTCCGGGCAAGGCAAAATGCTGTGTATGATTATAAAGATATAAGTTATTTTCTCCAAGCCAATAAGTCATATCTTCAAATTTTGTTTTATGTTCAATATCTATTTTACATTGCGCAGGTTCATCAGTATCTACGCCAAATTCTATCGAAGTGAATGCGCTTATGCAATTGCCATTAACCTTTTCAATTCTAAATCCGGGTCCTGGAGGGCTGGATGTTTTTCTTGGCGTATATTCATAACCCTCACTCAGCGAGTCTTCGTTTGTAGTAATTTTTGGAGGATTTGCGTCGTTAGGGCTTACATAGGTGCATTTTTCATCTGCTGTTCCTTTATTTACTATTTCACAGCTTTGGCCTAGACTTCTGCATCTATATTCAGAACATGGCAAGTCTTCAATATTGCATTTCTCGCAATCCTGCCCGCTTGTTGGCGCCTGCCAAGGCTGACATGTAAATACAATTGTTTGAGTTTTTTCATCTTTATATGTTAAAACAAAAATTAATAGGCTGAATCCAAAACTGGTATAACCTGAATGGCTTGAAAGCCATTTCCATCCATCCCCAATTCCAAGAGTTTCAACATTTGACATATAATTTCCGACATTTTCAGATTTTAGAAGACTATACATTAAAGTTCCTCCACCTAATGCATTAGCTAATGCGTCGCTTTGCCCTTTATTAAGGCCTAACTTACTTCCTATTTGTTTTCCAAATCCATAAGCACTCGCTGCCCAAAAAACTGACATGCCCAATTCTTTTAAATAAGGCTTGCTTTCTGATAATATTTCTGGATTTTTCGCTATATCCTGTCCACTTTCCGCTGTTGGATTTAGTCCAGTTGATGGAATTGATTTTGAGTTTCCTTTTCCTCCAAATAAGCCTCCTCCGAACATTTTTGCATAATCACTCCATGAATTCTTAGGGCTTGTATCCTCTGATTCAATTGGAATAACATTTTGAATAGAAGAATCATCACAAACTCCAATTGAATCATCACAAACTTCAGATTCAGAAGGTTTGACCGCTTCTCCTGATTCTCCCGCTTTAACTAACTGAAATAATGCAAATCCTGCAAATACTGAAATTATATAAGAAGGCTTAGCAACTCCTTGAATTAAAATATTAATACTATTTGGTGAAAATTTCTTGTTTCCTCCAGAATTCCAATTATAGCCATCATGTGTGAATTTCCCTGCATAATTCACATAACCTCCGCAATCTCCTAAATTTGTGCAAATTCCATTCAATGCTCTAACTGCTGGTTCTCCTTTGTCTGATTTTTTTGGATCAAATTCGCAATTTTCTATGCAATCCCAGCTGTCTAGCAAATTGCTTTTTTCATATTTTACAACAATTGTTCTGCTTGCTGCCCCGCAAATTGATTGTGCATCTCCTTCTTCCCAGAATTTTAATCCGGGCGGGACATTTGGAACACACAAATTTCCAATACCTTTTACATTTTCTTTCCAGATGCAATCCCTTCTGTTTATGTTTTCACAATCTTCTCTATTTCCAACTAAAACACAATCCTGCCATCTGTTAACCCTGCAAATGGCATTTGAATAAGTTCCATCATCAATTTCAACTTTATCCTGAATGCAAATCTCATTCCTGAAATCCTCGCAAGGCTCAACGTGAATTTCGCCATCAATGCAAATTTTTCTAAAATGCCTGCTTCCTACTGGATCTTTTCCATTTCCTTGTGCTCCGTCATAGACGCACCAGCTTTCCCCATTTTTATATTGTATCCCTTCTTCTTCGCAATAAGTAGGCTGGCAATAATAATCCCCATATTTTGGTTTTTTTAAACTAAACAATCCTTTTTCATATTTTGCGCATCTTGTTCCCTGAAGATATTCGCAATTCCCGCAATCAACATTTTTTCCATCTGGGCTAGGCCTGCATATTTTATCCGCTTCAGTTACTCTTCCATTATTCCAACTTTCATCTTTTGCTTTTTCATTTTCTCCAAAATACACATTTTCCCTGTTTCCACATGAGTCTAACCAATAAACATCTCCGTTGTAACATCCTGTTTTTGACTGGCGGGCGCAATCAGTATTAAGCTCTTCAGCAGAACACAAATAATCTTTGTAAAATCTTTTTTCAGAAGTCATTTCCAAATCCAATCCCTCTGCAATTTCGGGTGCATTACAATCTTTCCTTGTTGTAAATTTGCATGTTCTTACAGCATCCTGTTCATAAACACAAGCCCCCATATCCTGTGCCTGTGCCTGTGCAATGCATTGCATTTCTGTTGAAATATCTTTTCGATAATCAATTTCAACTCCGAAAAAGCTTGACAATTGTTTGCATCTTGTTAATGTTACGAAAGCTGCCTGATCTGAAATAATGCAACAGCCCAATTGGCATTGAGGCAATTCTTGAATTTCCCGTTGGTCCCATGCGCCCCCATTTTCTTCACATACCCTTCTTGGAGTATTTTCCATGCAGATTCCTTCACTTGAATCATAACATGTTCCTTGTTTGCAATAGCTTGTTGATTCGCATGAAGTTGGAGAAATTTTATACTTCTGATTTGTTTCTGAGTTAATAGAATTATCGCATTCTGATTCTTTTGCATTTATGCAAAAAGCATCTTTTCCTGAAATCTTTTCACAGCATGCACTCGGTTGACTTATTACACTTGCGCCATTAGTTGTTGGAATTGCAATGAGAAATGCAAATGCAAATATAGACACTATTAATAAAGATATTTCAAATCCAGCCTGTGCTTTTTTGTTCATCTTAATAATCCACTGTCGCTTCCATAGCCTGCTGGCCATGCATAGCTTCTTGAAGCAAAATGAAATTTAGTTTTTAACTCTTTATCTTGAATAATATATATTGTTGTTCCATCCCCTTGCTTAAATTTGTCAATTATTAAATTTGGATAAGATGACATATATGTGGTAATTTCAGAATCTCCATATGTTGTTTCATATTCAATGATTGAAGTTGCAACCATTAATATACTATATATGTCTGAGTCAATTTTTATATTAAACTCACTTATTTTAGACGATGATTCTTTATCTAAAACTAAAGGAGCTTCTAACAAAACATTAACTTTTCCTGGAATTAAAGAGATTTTTAAGTCTTTATCTCCTTGAGTCACACTATATCCCAGCTTTTTTAATTCATCAATAGAAGAATCATAACAATTGTATACATCATTTTCAACACTTTTTTTTAATTGTTCTTCAAAATGTTGCTTCAAAAAAGGCTTTTGAACAATGCATGATTCATAATATAAATTAGTATAACATAAATACCCTACTTTATTCCCTTTATATTCATAAAAAAAATTCGGCTCCTCAAATCCTCCCTGCTCTCCAAGAATTTCTATTTTGTCCTGAACCGCTTTCTTTACGCAACTTTCAAAATTTAATTCTGTCCCAGAAGTATCAATATAAGTTGGTTTTAACCAAAATAAATAGATTAAAATAATTGAAATGATCAGTAATCCTAATATTACAAAAATCGTTACTTGTGCTCGCTTTGGATTATAATTGTTAAAAGAATTTGATTGATTAAATTTATTATTTATATTAATATTTGAATCTAAATGAAATATTCCTCTTTTACTTTTCATCATTTTTTAAATATATTTGCATTTATAAATTCTACTCAAACTTTACAGGCTTTGCAGTCATAGAACAGCTATAAGGCACATTGCCGAATTTATCCTTGCATTTTATGTAATACAATCCGCTCAATACATCTACGGAATGTTTATTTCCACTCTTCCTCATCACTTTCGCTTTTTCAAAATCAAATTCGCACGAATCAGTTGAATACCTGCATTCTGATTCTTCAGTTGTTACTATAATTATATTTGTTCCTTCCTGATAAATTCTTGCAATCTCCGGAGAATTTTCATCATAATTGATTGTGAATGTTGTTTGATTTGAAATTTTTTCTTTTGTCTCTAAATCCATGCATTCAATTTTAATCGTATTCATGCCGGAAAATACATTTATGTTTTGTTCATGCAATGCTGAATATGTATGAAAAAATGGTATAAAATCATAGCCTACATTATATGCACACATATGATTTTCCTCATTTGATCCACCAGATGTATGAACTTTGATTGTTATATCATTAAATGATGTTGCAGAATCAAAATCTTCAGATGGTTCTATCCAATCAATAGTTAATGGTTTTTCAGCCTTCAAGATAGTATAAATAAAACCCTGCTTATTTTCATTTCTCTTTTCAGGGTCTAACATTTCTAAATATGGTTGGTCTTTGCATCTTACATAAATTTTATTTTCCCCTGCTTTTAATTCTGTAATGTTTGCTTGACAATAATATCCATAAGCAGTCCTGTCTAAAATCGCATTACCGCAACTCATATTATTTTCCATGTTATCATAAGATTTATCTTCATGCGACCACTTGCATTCAACTAACTCGTCTGTAAATATCTCCGTCTCTAATCCTTCTGCATTAGAGCTTATACTCGATGAATCTTCTGGAATTGTATGCAAAATTGAAGGAAGTCTTACGTCTGGCCCTGATTTAATGCACATTTTGATTTCATAAAAATTATTGAACTGATTTCCATCTTTATTTATACATTTTACATAAAATGGAAGTTCTACTTTATTTTCCCCGCCAGCACCCCGGGATGGATCCTCTAGATAATATTCTAATGTATGATTATAAACAAATGAGGCAGGGCCAAAATCAATCATATTTTCAAATTCTGTCATTTCATTGCTGTAAAAGCAATGGGCAGGATCATCAGTGTTTATTCCAAATTTTATAAATTGCTTTGGTTCAAGGCATTCTTCATCCTTTGATTTAATTTCGAACCCCTTGCCTTTTTTTTCATTTGCATAAATTAAATTATCTGAAAGTGTTTCTTTTTGCGGAGAAATTTGCGGAGGTGTTGGATCTAAATTATTGTATATACATAATTCATCCTCAGTTCCTTTATTGATGAATTCACATGAAGCTCCCAGACTTCTGCATCTATATTCAGAACACGGTAGATCATCCGAGTTGCACTCTTCACAATTAGCCCCTCCATAAGGGGGCTGCCAAGGCTGGCATGTAAATTCATATGTCTTTTTTCTTGAATCTCCAACTCCTGCCCATTTTAATATCGCTGAAATAATTACAATTATTGCAACGCAGACTAGTGCCCAAACAGTCGTAGCTAAACAGCCGGCATATGTACTTGAAAAAGTTGCAGTAATAGCAACGGACCCTGCCCCAACTGCTGCGCCTGTCCACATAACTGCTTTAGCTGCGTCTCCTTTAAGATTAAAAATTTTTACCATAATTGAAGCAGTGACCATTCCTAAACTAAAGCTTCCCAATGCATTTGCAAATCCTGCATAAGCAGGGCCAAAGGCACCTGCAGAACCATGGGCCATTGATAACTGTATCGCCTCTGTCAAACCTGCTCCATATGACATATATGTTGCCGAAGACAAGGCGAGAAAAGCCCAGCCTGTTCCTTTCCCTAGTTCTCCTGAAAAGAAATCATTTGAAGAGGGTTTATTATACTTAACTTCCCATTCTTCTGCAACATTTGGATTTAATTCTCCTAATAAATAATCTAATAAAACTTCTTTAATTTCTGCTTTTTGTCTAGGTTGATAGTTTGCCATTAATCTTAACTTATTTACATAGCTGTCTCTTAAGGTAATAACTTTTTTATCCCAATAATTGTAAGTGGTATATCCTGCACTGCCGAATTCTTTTGCAATGTTTACTTTAGCTCCGCAATCTCCTAAACTTTTACAAAGATCATTTGCCTTTTCTATCCACTCTGCTTTATTACAATCACAGTTAACCTTACAATCCCAATTTCCATCTAATCCTTTAATTTCGATTCTTGTGCATTTAAAAGAAGCCATAGAACAAAGCCCATTATTCTTTTCATTGTCAAAATTGAATCCTATGGGATATTTTGGCGTGCAAATATCAAATTTTATTTCATCTGTATACTGGATATGCCTTAAATCGCAAAAAGGATTTTCCGTACAAGCTTGAGACATATTGCTCTCATAATCTTTAGAATTATAATTAACACATTCAGCCCATTTATTTACAACGCATGAGGCTTTTGAGAATGTTTCTCCATTTCCTAAGTCTGTATCTGTTTGAACACAAATTTCTGTTCTTGCATCTCCGCAGGAATTCGGTCCCTGAATTTCTCCCTGATCACAAGAATATATCCAATGTGAACTTCCAACAACATCATCCCCATTTCCAATCTTCCCCTCATACTCACACCAGCTTTCCCCATTTCTGTAATTTTTTTTATTATTACTTTTATCTATGAATTCACATGTTGTAGGCTTACAATAATAATCCCCATATTTTGGTTCAATTTCTTGAGCAGGCTTGCATATTCCATTTAAGAACCGATTGCAATTCCCGCAAGTTTTTATGTTTTTGTCGTTTAATAAGCAGATGCCCTGAGTTTGGATTTTTTCCCAGTAATCTTCATTATTAATCTTAGATGAGTCATAAATATTTGCAGGATTCCCACAACTGTCCTTAAAATAAACTTCATCTTTTCCTTCAACGCACATTGTTTCTGTGGTTGGTTTGCATGTAGTTACTAAATCTTTGGCAGTGCATAAAATATCTTTCCCTGCAAAATTTGAATAACTTCCTGTGTGAGCTTTGCATTCTTCTCTTGTTGTGAAAACACAGCTTTTGTCTTCCAAAACGCATGCTCCTTTATCTTGCAAGTTTGGAATTAAATTGCATTCCACTTCGCTGATTGGCCTCCAATCTTTAGAAACTCCTCTATTTTCCGATAAAATAGAGCATTTAGTATTAGTCACATAATCTGTTTTTTCTCCAAGTATGCAGCATCCTAATTTTGCTTCAGGCAAATTGCAATTTTTTCCGGCAATCCATTCACCTCCGCTATTTTTGCAATCGATTTCCCTGGTGTTCGGTTCATAAATTCCTTCATTTTTGTCTGCACAACATCCTAATTGGCAAAAAGAGGTTTTATCGCATTCTGATGGGGACACCTTAAAATTTCTATCACATTCTCCTTCATTTACAGTATTCTTGCATATTTCTCCTTTTGTCGATTTTTCACAGCATTTCAAGCTCAAATCTGAACTTTCTGCTTTTACCGGCATTGCTTTATATAAAAAATAAGAAAATGCAAATGTTGCGATGACTAAAATTAATATTTGAAAATAGCTCAGGCATGCTTTTTTTCCAATTAAACTATTTTTGTTCATAGCCCCTCACGTATTACACAGCCTCTCGTTGCAAAATTAAATTTTTCATTAGAATTTCTTCTTGTGACAATATATATCTTTGAATTATCATAACTTATCTTTTCGATTTTATAATCTGAATAAAGAATCATAAATCCTGAATTTTCAAAATAGCAGAACCTTGCTTCCTGTGAAACAATCTCCCTTGTAATATCTGTCAGTTCATATATATACGAATCAACTTCTGTATCAAAATTAGTGAACGTCTTGCTCTCATCCCCTTTTACAAAAT
>JBMOLG010000004.1:0-116227 GCA_049324275.1 Nanobdellota archaeon
GCAATGACGAAAGAATCTGCGCTGAAAGAGCAGTGCTGAAATTAGCGGAAGGATGCGACACTGCAAAAGGCCTTGCGCAGGAATACGCCGGTGTTTGGAGATTGGATGGGAATGGAAATGATGCAACCGGAACAAATGATGGGGCGTTATTGCCTGTTGGGACTCCTCCTTCAGCTATAATTGATAGGTATGGAAATTCTAATACTGCATTAAATTTTAGTGGAGCGAATTATGCTTATGTTGCTGGCTCAAATCTATTAAATAACAATGCAGGTACAGTTTGTGTATGGTTAAAAGCAGACGTCCTAGACGCAAATTCGAGATATGTAGTTTCAAGTTCTGATGAAGCATCAACGGTGAGATTTATCGGACTTTTACGTATAGGCCCTACTCCAAATCCTGTAGCTACAATTTATCAATATAATAATGATGTCCCAGACTTAGTAACGGGAAGCACGGTATTAGCAACAGGCAGATGGTATCATATATGCACAATGTCTAATGGTTCAACATATAAAATTTATGTGAATGGAACCCAGGAAACATTAAGTATTAGCGGGGGGGCAAACAATGGCGATTGGCTTTCAGATACAACTGCAAGAGATAATTTTGCAATTGGTGCTGTAAGGAGAAGTTCTGGTGTAAGTAACTATTTTGATGGGACTATAGATGAGGTAAGGATATGGGATAGAGCATTATCTCCTGAAGAAATAAAAAAGATTTATGATGAAAGCAAACCATAGATTTATAAATAAGTCTTTTATAAAAAATATACCTTTGACTACCGCGCGTAGTAGGATAAAATTATTTTTAGAAAATGGAAATTGAAAAAGCATTGAAAGAATTAAGAAACGAGAAAAAAAGAAAATTTATACAAACTTTAGACCTAATTATAAATTTACAGAATTTTGATGCAAGAAAAGAGTCAATTAATACATTTGTAGAGCTTCCAAATTCACCTGAAAAAAAGATTTGCGCATTTTTAACAAAAAAATCAAAAATAGTAGACACAATTACAAAGGAAGAATTTGACAGATATAAGAATCAAAGAGATATAAAAAGACTGGCAAAAAAATATGATTTTTTTATTGCAGTTGCGCCATTGATGTCATCTGTTGCAACAAAATTTGGAAGAATATTAGGCCCAAGCGGTAAAATGCCTTCTCCGCAAGCAGGTATAATGCCCAATGATGATGATAATTCTGTCAAAAATATGACAGATAGAATGAAAAAGTTAGTAAGAATAAAAAGCAAGGAAAAAACATTAAAAATTCCTGTTGGTAAAGAATCAATGTCTGACAAAGAATTAAAAGAAAACATTGAAGTAATCGTAAACTCTCTAGAAAATGTTTTGCCTCGAAAAAAAGACAATATAAAGAATATTATGATAAAATTCAGTATGACTAAATCAATAAAAATTTCAGAATGACCAAACAAAAACAAACCCAAATTTCAGAACAGAAAAAGCAAATAGTGAAAACTTTGGAAAATTTGATGAACAAAAAAACTATAATGATAGTATCAATAAAAAGTCTGCCTTCCCCACAATTGCAGGAAATTAGAAAGAAATTGAGAGGCAAAGCAGAAATAAAGATTGCAAAAAAAAGCCTTATAAATCATGTTCTTGAAAATAAGGAGCAATTAAAGCTATTAATTCCTTATATACAGGAAGATTGTGCAATAATTTTTTCTGATCAGGATGCATTTGAATTGTCTGCTTTTTTAACAGATAATAAAAGCCCATCTAAAGCAAAGCCAGGACAAATTGCTTTGGAAGATATAAAAGTTGAAGCAGGCCCTACTAGTTTAATGCCTGGACCAGATATCAGCCTATTAAGTTCAGCTGGATTGCAAGTAAAAATTGAGGGCGGAAAAATTGCAATTCAACAACAGTCTGTTTTAGTAAAGAAAGGAGAAAAAATCACAGAACAAAAATCCTCAATTTTAGGAAAATTAGATATTTCTCCATTCAAGATAGGAGTTGAGCCAATCGCAGCATTTTATGAGCAGAAAATTTATTCTGAGATTAAAGTTAATAAAGAGGAGAATATAAAAAATCTTGTTAACGCTTTTGCTAAATGCATTGCTTTTGGAGTTTCATTAAATTATGTTGCAAATGAAACTCTTCCATTTGTTCTTGCAAAGGCATCAAGCCATGAAAAAGCATTATCTTCATTAATTAAAGAAGGAGAATCTTCAACTAAATAAAGGAATCAAAATGGAATACGTATATGCTGCACTTCTGTTGCATAAGCTTGGAAAAGAAGTCAATGAAAGCAATTTGAAGAAAGTAATAAGTGCTACTGGTTCAGATGTTGACGAGAACAAAGTAAAAGTTTTAGTAACTAGCCTTAAAGACGTTAATATAGATGAACAGTTAGCTAATGCTTCAATTGCATCCGCAAGCCCAAGTCAAACTGCAGAAGCTCCAAAAGAAGAGAAGAAGAAAGAAGAACCAAAAGCAGAAGCTGCTGAAGGTTTAGCTTCATTGTTCGGTTAGTCATTTTTAAGTTTAATAGGATTAACCGGCAAAGCTAGTTTGAACAAGCTGAATGGAAAATAGAGAAGTTATTCAATGGAATATAAAGCAGTCTAAGCAAATTTTGAAAAAAGAGATTCTTAAGGATGAAACTATAATATTCTCTATCAGAATTATTGAAGATTTGGAAAATGAAAAATTTATTTTATATGATCGAATAAAAGATTTTGTAAAGCTAATATTTCCATATTCAACTTTTAATAAAAAAAGCTTAAGGGAAATTAAAGAATTTAAATCAGAATATGGTTTAGAGTTGGATGAACAAGAGATTAACTTTCTAAGGTTAATGCTAAGTTTATTAGATGAAGAATTTAAGCCGAAAAATCTTCTCAGTTTTAAAGGAGAAATTTGCAAATTTTTAAACTTGTTACTTCAAAAATATTTTCCCAATTCTTATAAATCAATTGATGCTATTAATTTAGCAAAGATTATAAGTTCAGCAGGAGGAATAAAAAATTTATATGCAAGACCTTCAAGCACAATACAATTAATTGGAGCTGAAAAGGCATTATTCAGGCATATATCTGAAAATAAACCATGCCCTAAATATGGATTGATTTATAGATCTTCGATAATACAAAAATCAAAAAATAAAGGAAAAGAAGCAAGGCGCCTTGCAAATAAATTGTCTTTAGATTTAAGAAAAGATTATTTTCAAAAATTTTGCCCGATGATGAGAATTGCGATGTGCTGAGGGCAATCATAATATGTGGAATCCATACACAAGCAAGTGGAAAGCTGCAATAGAAAAAGGATTAAAGATAATTCCTAAAGAGAATGATAACATATTATACTTAGGAGCCTCTTCTGGAACAACTGTAAATGAGATTTCCAAATTTGTAAAAAAAGGAATTATCTTTGCCGTTGAAAATTCTCCAAAAATGGCAATTAGCTTAATTCAATTATCTGAAATGCGAGAGAACATTGCGCCAATTTTTTGCGATGCGAGAGATATTGAATCAATAAAAAAATCATTATTTGAAAAGAAAATAAGTATCTTGTTTCAAGATATTCCTGCCTTAGACCAGGTTGAAATTTTGATCAACGCTTCAAAGTTCATTGATAAAGATTGCAAAATATTTTTTACCCTAAAGACTCAAAGTATCTCACAAAAAAATCCGGAAGAAACATTGAAACAAGCAAAGGAAAAACTTTCAAAAAATTTTGAAATTATTGATTTTATTAATTTAGAGCCATATCACAAAAAACATTATTTTTTTATTTTAAGGAAATTATAAATTCTAATAATGTTGAGAAAAGAAATTTGTGTCTACAAAATTATGATTTTGTATGATTTTGTATAAAGGATAATATTCTTTAAAAGAGAAGTATTAAAAACTATTTAATTTTATTATTAAGACTTATCGCTACAGAAATTTGCATTCCTGTCCCCTGGGTTCTTTACGAACCTTCAGGTAAAGCAAAGCTATTGCACTGGCAAGGTTTAAATTGATTAAAATAAATAGATATTGAAGCCCACGTCGCATAATGGTATTGCACTGGCCTTGAGAGCCAGGCCTGCAAAGGCATCCAGGTTCGATTCCTGGCGTGGGCGTTAGCTGTTGAGCGAAATATAATAAAATTTTTAAAAAATAAAAAATAGATTTATCACATGAAAGGTCCTATAAAAAGATTAGGGATATGGGCAATTGTTGTAACAGTTATACTTATACTTCCTCTTTTAACAAAGGCCCCATGGACTGGAAGTGATTTTCTTTTCGCAGGCATTCTCTTATTTGGGGCAGGGTTTGTATACGAATTTACAGCAAGAAAAACAGAGAATATCAAGTATCGCATTGCAATCGGCTTTGCAATTACAATAGTATTAATCTTTATCTGGGTAATTGCAGCTACCCAATAGATTTGAAAATTAATGAAATTTTTTGAAATTTAAGATAAATTAATCAATCAGAATCGGCTTTGAATCCTGAACAAATCTTAAAGCATCTCGCAATTTAGTCTTACTCTCTGAGTACAACATCATAAGGGATTCAGATTTTTTTATTTGACCAGAATGTTTGTACAAATAAATTCCTGCAGAAATAGTTTCAGGAGTTCCGAGAATTCTTGCAAGCGAATTCAATTTTTTGTTATCAGCTTCTTTTATTGTTCCGGATCTTTCGGCTTTGATCAATTTTTTATACTTTCCTAATTTTAAACTCTTTATTCTAAAATCAAAGTCATTTTTTCCATTTTGCACATTTATTATCTGCCTGAACTTTTCATACGCCTTGCCTGATTCTAATATTTCTTTTGCTTTGCTAGCAGAATTTTTAATACTGCAGAGTTTCATCAATTCTGAAGCGAGGAATAAGGATTTTTCTTTTAAATCTTCAGGAGCATCTGGCTTATTTTGCAGGACTGCTAAAACATCGAGCATTTCCAAAACAGGACCGATACCTTTGCCAATGGGTAAAGTTCCATCAGTTAAAGTGATTTTTAATTTTATTCTAAAGTGTTTTGCGATTATCTTAAATTTACGTGCAAGTTTTTCTGCCTCTTCTTTGGTTTTTTCTTTTGCGCTTTTTCCGTAAGGTATATCAATTAAAATATATTTTGAGCCTGCAGAAATTTTTTTCGAAATAATAGATGCCAAAAGCTGGGGTTCAACATCAAGGTTTAAGATTCTTTCAACTTGTATAATTTTATCATCAGAAGGTGCAAGGCCCAAACTTCCACCCCACGCTAAACATGCATTTGTTTTTTTAACAATTCTTTTTAATTCTTCCGGGGAAAATTCTACTTTCGAAATTGTTTCAATTACATCAGCAGTCCCCGAAGCAGAAGTTATTGCCCTGGATGAAGTCTTCGGAAGAATTAATCCGGCACAGGCGCAAATAGCTACTACAATTGGAGTTGTTCTATTCCCTGCAATGCCCCCAATACAATGTTTATCTGCAACATATCTTTCTTTAAAATTAAGTTTTTTTCCATTGTTAATCATAGCCTTTGTCAAAAAGATTATCTCTTTCATTGACATCCCATTCATTTTTTCAGCGGCTGCAAAATATGCTATCTCAGACTCAGTTAAGTTGTTGTCAATAATTTCTGAAACCAAAAATTCTATTTCTTTTCTTGATAATTTATTCCCTAATATTTTTTTCCTTATTAGGAATCCTGCTAAACTTATTCCTCCAGCGCTGACTTCAAGTTCAGAATTATCTTTAACGTTAAGTGTTTTACTGATTTCGAATGAAAGCCCAATTTCTCCATCTTTTATTATTTTTTCAAAAATGTCTACAACTGCATAAAATTTTTTTGGCAATGAAATCAAGACTCTCTCATCTACATGAACATTCAACTTTTTTGCTGTATCCTGATTTAAAATTACAACAGGTCTTCCAGCTAACCAATTAAAATTTTTTGCTTTGAGTTTCATCTCTTAATTAACATCTTTTTTTAAAAAGTCCAACAATAATATTAGATAGGATATGATTAATGGACCAAGTATAAGTCCTAAAATCCCGAATACATATAATCCGCCCATCATACTAATTAATATTATAGCAGAATTTACTTTTACCTTTTTACCAACAATTATTGGCTTTAAAAAAATATCAATCCATTCAATTATAAACAGACCATAAACTAACAATCCAATTCCTGCCCAATTCATTCCATTAACAAAGAGATATATGTCTGCGGGTATCCAAACTAGGGCAGGCCCAAGGATAGGGAGTATTCCAACTAAAATAGCAAGCAATGTCAATGTTAAAGTATTCGGAACCTTAAAGATAAATAAGCCGATCCCCGTTATAATTCCCTGAACTAACCCCACAATAATTTCGCCAAAAATTACGGAGTAAGTCACATCTTTAAATCGATTTATAATTTTCCCATTATACTCTTCAGTAAAGGGAGATATGCTTTTAATATATTGTATTAACTCATTTCCATCTCTTAAAGCAAAGAAGAAAACAATTAATATCAAGAAGCTATTTAAAATAATTGTTGTTGAATTCAAAAGTACATTCGTAAATTTATTCAGCATCGAAGTGGTTATCTTGCTTGTGAAATCGTTAATGAACATTACAATATTTTTTGATAATTCCGGGTTTGAAAAGAGCGAAGGGAAAATTGTTTTGAAAGGCGCGACTAAATCTGTTTTTTGAATATAAACATAAATATCAAATACCTGTTTGAATAAAAAAGGAGTCAGAAGAATTATAGGGATAGCAACTATTAAAATTAAAAATATGCACATAACTACTGCTGAAAGAGTTTTCATTTTAGTCAAATTAAAGAGTTTCTTATAGGTCGGATAAAAAATAAAGGCGAGAATAAGGGCGATAACTATAGAAGAAAAAACTGGCTTTAAAACTAAAAGAGATAATAAGACAAGAATTGCAACTAAAACAAGATTAACAATCTTATTAAGAACTCTCTTTTCCATATAATTTGTATGAAAAGAAATTTATAAACCTTTTTTAATTGAATGGTGAAAAATTTATAAATAAAAAAAAGCTGAATTAATCATGATAATAAAAAAGATTTTTGACAATGTTTTTGACGAAGAGGTTCACAGCGATTTTTTAAAATTTGGAAAAGGGGAATTTAAGAATAAATACTTGAGCGAATGCAAAAAACAAAAAGATAAATGGACATTAAAAACAGGTCCTGAATTTGCAAATTTTTTGGTAAAAGAATGCTTAAGCACCTTAAAAAATAACATTGAAATTAAAGGAGCAATTATATCTACAATAGATTTAAGGGATGATATAAAATTCAAAATAGAAAATGTAAAAAATTTTATGGGGGTTAAACAGTTTATTTTGAGCTCAACAATTAATCCGGAAGAGATCCTTAGATTAATAAATAAATACCCTAGAGTTTTTTTTGCGCTAAGTTTTTCTACGCCAGAATTTGAACTAAAAATTAAGGCTAAACCTCCAAAAAGTGCAAAACCATCAACAAAGGCTGAAGAAGAGCCAAAGACAGACTTTTGCATATTAAAAACAAATAATGCTAAAATTTTAAAAGAATTATTTTTTGATGTAGATGATTTTAAAGAGATAAAAATAAAACATACGATAAAAATTAATGAGATAATTTATCCATCAAATGAAAAAGATCCAATAAAAATTCGGGAACTTTCAAAAAGAAAAGGACAGATTATAAGAAATATTGAAATTGATGGAAAAAATATAACAAAAGAGAGTAATTTTGTTGCTTAAATTGAAACGCCCAATTCGATATAATAACATTTATAAACAAACATTTCTCTCAATTCTTAAGTTAGATAGGTTTGAATTTACTATCGAACCGAATCCTAAATTTATTACATAATTTTGTTTTAAACAAAATGCCAAAGAGACATCAAACAAGATCTGGAAGCCTTCAATTTTGGCCAAGGAAAAAAGCAAAAAGGACTTTGCCTAGTGTGAACTGGAATGTTATCGAGGAAAAAAATAAACAAAATTTGCATGGTTTTATTGCATATAAAGTTGGAATGTTTTCTGCTTTTGTAAAAGACAATACAGACCATTCAATGACAAAAGGAAAAAAGATAGCAGTTCCAGTTACAGTTTTAGAATGCCCTGAAATGAAGATCTATTCAATAAGATTATATAAAAATAAGAGGCTATTGAAAGATTTAGTTGTCGGATTTGATGAAGAATTAAAAAGCAAAATAAAAAAGCCAAAACAATTTAAGCAATTAGAAAATTTGAAAGATATAGATTTTGATGATGTAAGAATATTAACCTATTCAAATGTAAAGAAAACAAATATTAAAAAAGTTCCAGATTTAATTGAACTGAGTTTAGGCGGTTCAAAAGAAGAAAAGTTGAATTTTGTAAAAGATAAAATAAATAAAGATATTAAAGTTTCAGAAGTATTTTCTGAAGGTTTGGTCGATGTTAGGGGGGTCACAAAAGGACACGGCACCCAGGGTCCAGTAAAAAGATTTGGAATTGGATTAAAATTTCATAAATCTGAAAAAGGACAAAGAAGACCTGGAAGTTTGGGCCCATGGCACCCAGCAAGAGTCACATTTAGAGTTCCAATTTCAGGCCAGACAGGATATTTTACGAGAATTTCTTATAATAGCTTAATCATTAAAGTTGGGCATACTCAAGAAACAGATATTAATAGACAGCAAGGATTTCACAAATTTGGAAATATAAAAACAGGCTATATAATTTTAAAGGGTTCTGTTCCAGGCCCTAAAAAACGAGCCATGATAATAACATCACCGATAAGACCCACAAAATCAGCAGTTAAAAAAAAGTTTGAATTACTGGAATTAAGATGAAAACAAAATTATTTGATAAAAATGCAAAAGCGATAAAAGAACTTGAATTGCCTAAAAATTTTTCTGAAGAAATAAGAGAAGACATAATGATTAAAGCATTTGAGGCTGAAAAAAGAAAAATGCCAATGGGAAATTATTTGTTAGC
The DNA here is from genome assembly GCA_049324275.1 of Nanobdellota archaeon. Taxonomy (GTDB): domain Archaea; phylum Nanobdellota; class Nanobdellia; order Pacearchaeales; family GW2011-AR1; genus JBMOLG01. The sequence goes on from JBMOLG010000004.1 coordinate 8,938, forward strand.
AGGTGACCAATATTCTGCATCAGGAATATTGAGACGTAAAAGACATGCGTGGAAAGGAACTTATGGAAGAGGAATTTCAAGGGTTCCAAGAAAGATTATGTCTAGAAGAGGTTCCAGCTTTAATTGGGTTGGAGCGACAGTGGCATCTGCACGTGGTGGTAGAAGAGCACATCCACCAAAAGTTGAAGAAAATCAATTTAAGAAGATAAATAAAAAAGAATTGAGGATTGCATTTAATTCAGGATTTTCAGGAACAATGAGTTCAAAATACCTGGAATTAAAATACAACAGGAAAAATGGAATTTCTTCTATTATAATTGATTCAGATATTTTAAGTGTTAAAACCAAAGAGTTTATTGAAATATTAAAGAGAATTTATGGGGATAATTTTAACATTGTTATGCAAAGAAAAACAATAAGATCTGGAAGAGGGAAAACCAGAGGGAGAAAATATAAAAAAAATGCCGGAATCCTTTTTGTTATTGCATCAGAAGAAAATATGAAAAGGAAAGGAATTGAAGTCAAAAAAGTCAAAGAATTAAAATTAAAAGATTTAGCCCCAAATGGGGTTCCAGGAAGATTAACATGTTATACTGAAAAAGCAATAAAAGAAATAGGAGAAACATTCAAATAAAATGATACAAAAAGTAAAATCAACCGAAAAAATAATGAGAATGATTGAGACAGAAAATGTTTTATTGTTTGAAACAGATAGAAAATTCAAAAAGCCAGAAATAAGAAAAGAAATAGAAAAATTGTTTAATGTGAAAGTTGAAAATGTGAATACTCATATCAGAAAAAACAAAAAGCTTATTTATGTAAAATTAAAATCAGAGTTTCATGCTATTGATATAGCAACTAAACTAGGATTGATATAAAATGGGAAAAAGCATAATTCAGCAAGCACGAGGGCATGGCTCTTCAGTTTATAGAGTAAAAAAGAGAGCTTTTCAGATTAAGCCCAGATATCCTGCAAATATTAATGAAGAATTCGAAATTATCAAATTAATTAATTCACCGGCACATAGTGCCCCAGTAGCAAAATTAAAAGCAGGAAAAGAAATATTTTTCAATATTGCTGCTGAAGGGATTTATGAGGGACAAAAGATTAAGATTGGAAAGGATAAAGGAGATATTTCATTTTTAAAAGATTTAGAAATTGGAACAAGAATTTTCAATATAGAATTAAAGCCAGGAGATGGGGGGAAACTAGTAAGATCTGGAGGGAGTTATGCAACTGTCTTAAATAAATCTAAAGGAATAATCAGAATAGAATTACCTTCTAAAAAAGTAAAAGAATTTGATGAAAACTGCAAATGTACCATAGGAACTATTGCAGGAAAAGATAGGTTAGATAAACCAATTTTAAAAGCAGGAAAAATGTTTTATATCAAAAAATCTAAGTCAAAGAAATGGCCACTTACTTCTGCTGTTAAAGTTAATGCGATTGATCATCCATTTGGAAGCGGAAGAGGAAAAAGAATAAAAAGCAAAATTGCCAAGAAAAATGCTCCTGCAGGAAGGAGAGTAGGGTTACTAAGACCAAGAAGAACAGGGAGGACTAAGAGATAATGGCTGAAATTGAATTAATAAAAAAAGAAAAATTGTTTAGAGGAAAGAAAATAGAAGAGTTAAAGCAATTAGATACTAGAGAGTTTGCTAAATTTTTGAAATCAAGGCAAAGAAGATGGATTCTGAGAAATTTTAATGTTATTGAAAATTTTACAAGGAGATGCGAGAAAAAAATTGCAAAGAACAAGCCCATAAGAACACATAAAAGAGAACTTGTAATTGTACCAAAATTAGTAGGAATGACTATAAGTGTTTATAATGGAAAAGAATTTTTTCAAATTAAAATAATTGAAGAAATGCTAGGACATAGACTTGGAGAATTTGCATTAACAAGAAGGGTAATTAAACATGGAACTCCCGGAGTAGGCGCAACTAAATCCAGTTCGGCTTTGTCAGTAAAGTAAAATGGAAAATAAAACAAAAAAACAAGGAAAAGAATCTAAAGAAGAAAATACAAAATTAGAAAGTTCAAAACAGAAAGAGCAAAATATTGAAAATATAAAAAATGAAGAGGCAGATAAAAAATCAGAGAAAGAGATAAAAGAATCAGCAGAAATTGAAACAAAGCCAAAAGATGAAAAAAAACAAGAAATTAAAGTTAAAGATAAAAAAGAAGTAAAAATCAAGAAAGATAAAGCTATAGTAAATGGCAGAAGTTTAAGAATTAGTTCTAAACATTCTTTTGCAATAGCTAAAATGCTTAAAGGAAAAACTCCTGACAAAGCAATTGAAATTTTAAACAATGTCGTCAAAAAAAGAAGAGCCGTCCCTATGAATAATCGAGAAGTGCCTCATAAAAAAGACATTATGAGCGGAAGTTATCCTAGGAATGCGGCATTAGAATTTATCAAATTAATAGAACAATTAAAAGCAAATTCAGTTGTAAATGGAATAGAAAATCCTGTTATCAGCATAATAAAAGCGGACAAAGCTTCAAGACCTTTTAGAAGAGAGGGCAAAAGAGCAAAAAGGACCCATGTATTTTTAGAAGCCCATGATAGAATTAAAATTAATGAACAAATAAAAAAATGAAAATAAATTACACTTTAACAGTTAGGAGACTTTAATGGAAGAAAGAAAATTTGTAAAAGTAAGAAAGGACGAATTCGATTTGAGAGAATTTTTAAAGAAAACATTTGGAAAAGGAAGAGTAAGCAGCATAAGAGTTGAATATACGCCTGTCGGAGAAAAAATTGTAATTAGAACCCACAAGCCAGGGATTATCATAGGCAAGAGAGGGGAAAAAATAATAGAATTAACAGAAGTCTTAAAAAAGAAATTTAATATGGAAAATCCTCATATTGAAATAGAGGAAATAAAAAAGCCATATTTTGATGCACAGCTAGTTGCAGATGAAATTGCACTTCTTTTAGAAAGATTTGGTTCAATAAGATTCAAAGCAGTCTGTTATAAAGCACTTACAAAGATAAAAGCATCTGGGGCTTTAGGAGCAGAGATAAGGGTTTCAGGAAAATTGCCGAGTGATAGGGCAAAGACATGGCCATTTTCATTCGGATATTTAAAGAAAACCGGAGAACCGTCTAAAATTGTTGAAAAAGCACAAAGTGTTGCTGAAACTAAGCAAGGAGTGATTGGAATAAAAGTTTCCATATTATCTCCTGATGTTCCAATATATGATAAAATAGACGTAAGCGAAGAGTTTATTAACAAAATTAAAGAGAACTCAATAAAAGTTAAAAAATGAAAAAAGGAAAACAATTAACAGAGAAAGAAATCGAAGATAAGTTAATAGAACTAAATATAGAATTGTTAAAGCAACCTACAAAAAGGAAAGTTATTAAAAAGGAAATTGCGCGATTATTAACATTCAAAAATCAACTCAATAAATAACAATGGATATATGTCCAAAATGTGGTTTGCCTTATCAGGCATGTGTTTGCAAGGAGATTGTAAAGGAAAAACAAGAAATAGAAGTCAAAACTGAGAAGAGAAGATTTGGAAAAATCTCCACGATTATCAGCGGACTTGACGAGGCAAACATTAAAGATGTTGCAAAAAAGCTAAAATCAGAATTAGCCTGTGGCGGGACGATTAAAAAGAAAGTAATCGAACTGCAGGGAAATCATAAAGATAAAGTAAAAAAAATCCTGATAGAAATAGGATTTGATGAATCACAAATAAAAGAATAAAATGGAAAAAACAAGAAAAACTAAACACGAAGAAACAAAAGAAATTAGCTGTGCAGATAAATTTTGCCCTATTCACGGTTCTCAAAAATTAAAATTAAGGGGAAGAACATTTGAAGGAAATGTTATCAGAAAATTTCATAGACGAGTCACCATACAATTTGAAAGAACGATGTATATAAGAAAATATGAACGATATGAAAAAAGGAAAACTAAACTTCATGCAAGACTTCCTGACTGCCTAAAAGACCAAATTGAAATTGGGGATTATATAAAAATTTCTGAATGCAGACCATTAAGTAAAATTGTTAATTTTATTGTAATTAAAAAGATTCGAGGGATAAAGAATGAAAGCAGTTAGTGCGAGAATGACTAGGGGGTTGCATATTGGAAGCTACTTAGAAGCAGCAGACAATAGTGGAGCAAGAATTGTAAAAATTGTTGGAGTAAAAAAAGGAAAAACTACAAAAGGAAGGCAGATGTATGCCAAGGTTGCAGATTGGGTCAAGGTATCTGTAAGAAAGGGAAATCCAAAAATGAAAGGCGAAGTTTTTGATGCAATCATAGTGCGACAAAGAAAATTATGGAGAAGAAAAACAGGAGAAAGAGTAGGATTTTCAGATAATGCAGTAGTATTGTTAAAAGATGATAAGGGAAATCCAAAAGGAACTCAAATAAAAGGACCTGTTGCAAGAGAAATCCAGGAAAGATGGAAAGAAGTATCTAAATTAGCAACTATTGTTTATTAAAATGAAACAAAAATTTTCAACATCATGGGAAGCGAGCAAACAGCCAAGAAAGAAAAGAAAATATCTAGCAAATGCTCCTCTTCATATTAAACAAAAATTAATGTCATCTCATCTCGACAAAGATCTGAAAAAGAAATATAATAAAAGAAGCATGACTATAAGAAAAGGTGATGAGGTAAAAGTCATGCGCGGAAATTTTTCCAATAAAAAAGGAAAGATAGAAAAAGTCGATTTAAAAAGAACAAGAGTAACAATTGAAGGAATTCAGCGAAGCAAGAAAGATGGTTCTAAGGTCAATGTTTGGTTTAATCCTTCAAAACTAAAAATTGTCGCACTTAATTTAGACGATAAAAAGCGAATTAAATCAAATAATATAGAGGAAAAAAATGCACCAAAAAATAAATGAAATGCCTAAAACCTGGCCGATAGCCAGAAAAGGAAGCAAATATATAGCCATGTCTAATCATGATAAGTATAGAAGTGTTCCTTTATTATTCATTATAAGAGATATGCTAAAATTGGCTAAAAATAGAAAAGAAGTAAAGTACATGCTATTGAACTCAGAAATAAAAGTAAATAACAAAATCAGAAAGGATGAAAAATTTCCAATTAATGTTTTAGATGTTATAACATTAGAAAAAATAAAGAAGAATTACAGGCTAGAGATTGTAAACAAAAAATTTAAGCTTAACGAGATAGCAGAAAAAGATAAAGAAGAAAAAATTATAAAGATTATTGGAAAAAGATTACTTGCTAAAAATAAAGTACAAGCTAATTTAGAATATGGCAATAATTTCTTAATCAAGGATAATTTTTCAATTGGCGATTCAGTGATACTTGATACAAAACAAAATAAGATTAAACAGATTCTTCAACTGAAAGAAGGCGCAAAGGTTGAAATTGTATCTGGAAAACATGCTGGAGAAAAGGGAAAGCTAAAGAAAATTATTGCGCTTGAGAAAGGAAAAAAATATGATATTGAATTAAAAGATAAAATTGTTAGTCTGCCGATGAAAACAATAATTGTAATAAAATGAATGAAAATATAATGAGACAAATAAAAATAGAGAAGGTAGTTTTAAATGTAGGGGGAACTGGAGAAAAACTTGAGAAAGGATTAATATTATTAAAGAAAATAAGCGGAAGGAAACCAGTAAAGGTTAAGGCAACAAAAAGAATTCCAACATGGGGAGTAAGGCCTGGTCTTGAGGTGGGGGTAAAGGTAACTTTAAGAGGTAAAAATGCGGAAGAAATGGTTAAGAGATTGTTGCCTGCAATTGGGAATACCTTAAGAAAAAAACAGATTAGAGAAAATTTTGTTTCATTTGGGATTCCGGAATATATTGAAATTCCAAATATGGAATATATTAGAGAAGTAGGCATAATGGGTTTTGAATTAAGTATCGTTTTTGTAAGACCTGGAAAAAGAGTAGCCTTAAAAAAACAAAAGAGAGGCCAAATAAAAAAGCAAATTGTTAAAAAAGAAGAAATAGAAGAGTTAATGATAAATAAATTTAAAACAAAAATTGTTAAAAAATGACTGCAAGCGATTGGAAGAAGATAACAAAGCAATTGAAGGCAAAACCGGCAATTCTTAAAAAGTTTCAAAAGCACAATAAGCCAAAAGAAAGAAAGTTTGGCATTGCTTTAAAGAAATGCGAGAAATGCGGAAGGTTTGGGGCACACATAAGCCAATATGGCCTTCATTTATGCAGACATTGCTTTAGAGAACTAGCAGTTGAGTTAGGATTTAAAAAATATAGTTAGGAGTAAAAAATGAGCCAAGACGTTATAGCTGATGCATTAAATCAAATAATGAATGCAAAGAAAGTAAAAAAGAACTTTATCGAGATTAGACATCACTCTAAAGTTTTGATTAATCTTTTGAATATCATGAAGGAAAAAGGATATATTAATTTTCATGAAGAAAATAAAAAAATAATAATTGAATTAATAAAATTAAATGAATGTTATGCTATCAAGCCACGATTTAATGTAGGAGTTAATGAAATCAATAAGTATTTAAGAAGATTTTTACCATCAAGGAATTTTGGAACTCTTATAATTTCAACAAATAAAGGATTGATGGAACACGAAAAAGCGGAAGAAAATAAAATAGGAGGAAGCTTGATTGCTTATTTTTACTGATGAAAAAAGATATTGAAAGAGTTTTAGAGATTCCAGAAGGATTTGAAATTGAAATAGAAAATTCTGAAGTAAGTGTAAAAAAATCAGGGAAAATCTTGAAAAAAAAATTTGACCTTGGTAACGTAAATTTATCAAAATCAGGAAATCAGATAAAGATTTCAGCAAAAAAGGCAACTAAAAAAGAAACAAAGATAATTGGAACTACCGCTGCACATATAGCAAATTTAATCAAGGGGCTACAAGAAGAATTTGTTTACAAGCTAGAAATCTGCAATGTTCATTTTCCAATGAATGTTAAAGTAGAAGGAAATAATTTATTGATTAAAACATTCTTGGGAGAAACTGTAGATCGGCATGCAGAAATTTTGCAAAATGTAAAGGCCGAAGTTAAAGGCCATGAGATTATTTTAAAATCATGCGATAAAGAAGCTGTTGGACAAACTGCTGCTAATATTGAAAGGGCAACTAAAGTAAAAGGCAGGGATAGGCGAGTATTTCAGGATGGAATTTTCCTTACCGAAAGGTGCGGGAGAAAAATATGATACAAAGTAGAAAAAAACCAAATTTTTTGAGAAGAAATTGCAACAGGCATATAAAGCTTGGAAGCAGACAAAAAACTAAACAAAAATGGAGGGGAGCCAAAGGACGAGACAATAAAATTCGTTTAAAGCAAAGAGGATATCCTGCAAAACCATCTATAGGATGGGGTTCTGACAAAAAAGCTAAAAATAAAATTAATGGCATGGAAGTAAAAAAAATTGAAAATCTTAATCAGATAGATTTAATCAAAAAAGGAGAACAGATTATAATAAGAAAAATTGGCAAGAAAAAAAGAGAAGAAATTATTAAAAAGGCCAATGAAAAAGGCATTATAATTTTAAATAAATATTACAAAAAACAAAATGCAATTAGCTAAAAAGAAACAACTTGCAGCAAAGGTACTTAATGTAGGAAAAGATAGAATTGTTTTTTCAAATGCAAATCTTACTGAAATTAAAGAAGCAATCACAAGACAGGATATCTTGGATCTGCATAAACAGGGAATTATAAAAATAAAAGAAGAAAAAGGAAGAAGAAAAATAGTAAAGAGAAAAAGAAGAAGAGGAATAGGAAAGGTGAAGAAGAAATTAAATACCAGAAAGAAAGATTATGTCATACTAACAAGAAAGTTAAGATCCATAACAAAATCTCTTTTAAAGAGAGATAAAATAAACAAAGATAAGTATAACAAAATAAGAAAAATGATTAAAGCAAAAAAGTTCAAAAGCAAGCGCCATTTAAATGAAAGTTTGGAGGAAATATGAAAAAAATACCAAAGAGAAGAAGAATAGAAAATAAGACGGATTATAAATTAAGGCTCGGATTATTGAAATCAAAAGTGCCAAGGATTGTAATTAGAAGAACAAATAGATATATAATTGTACAATTAGTTGAAACTCAGGAAGGCAAGGATATCATAAAAAAAGGATGCACATCAAAAGAACTCTTGAATCAAGGATGGGATGAAAAATTCAAGGGCTCATTAAAATCAATTTCTGCAGCATATTTAACAGGACTGTTAATGGCCAAGAAAATAGAAAAAGGAGAATACATCTTAGATATAGGAATAGCTAAACATAAGGCAGGCTCAAGAATTTATGCGGTTGCAAAGGGATTAAGTGATGGAGGATTAAAAATAAGAGCTGACCCTTCTATATTTCCTCCGGAAGAAAGATTATCCGGAAAACATTTAAAAGAAAATGTTAGTGCAACTATACAAAAGTTAAAATCTAAATTAAAATGAACAAAAAAATGGAAAACGAAGGACAGAATCAGGAAACAGAAGAAGTTATAGTAGATAAACCCAAAATAGTAGAAAATGAGGAAAGAGTTGATTTAACTAATTGGGTTCCTAAAACTGAACTTGGAAAAAGAGTCAAAAGCGGAGAGATAAAAGACATAGAGGAAATTTTCAATTCTGGTGAAAAAATTTTAGAAGCTGAAATTGTAGACAGCCTCTTAAATTTAAAGACAGACTTATTAAACATCGGCCAATCAAAAGGAAAATTCGGAGGAGGAAAAAGAAGAGCATGGAAACAAACCCAAAAGAAAAAGAAAGAAGGAAATGTTGCTGCATTTTCAGTCATGGCAGTTGTCGGCAATGAAAATGGATATATGGGCATTGGATTTGGCAAGGCAAAAGAAACTCTTCCGGCAAAAGAGAAAGCAATAAGAATAGCTAAGTTGAACGTTCAAAGAATAAAGAGAGGATGCGGAAGCTATGATTGTTTATGCAATGAATTACACAGCATACCGATGAGAATTCAAGGAAAATGCTCAAGTGTATCTATAAAATTAATGCCTGCCCCTCATGGAACCGGATTAGTTGCAGGAGATGAATTGAAGAAAATTTTAAGATTAGCAGGCATTAAAGATGTTTATTGCAAAACACTCGGGCAAACAAGGACAACAATGAATACTGCAAAAGCATGTATGGCCGCATTAAATAAATTAGAGAAGGTTAAACTATGATTGCAATAATCAGGATACATGGCAAGGTTAAATTAAAGAAAGATTTAGAAGAAACGCTTTTCAGGCTTAATATAAGAAAAAAACTTTCATGCACTTTAATAGATGAAAAAGATAAAATAAAAATGGGCATGTTGAATGCTTCTAAAAATTTTGTAGCTTATGGAAAGATTTCAGATGAATTTATGAAAAAATTAATTGAAAAGCGTGGAAAAACATTGGATGGAAAAAAAGTAAATCCAAAAGATGTGGATAAAATTGCTGAAGAATTGAAAAAAGGAAATTGGAAAATTAAAAAATTCTTTGGATTGCATCCCCCGATTGGCGGATTTAAAAAATCAACAAAACTTCACGCACCAAGAGGGGTATTGGGAAAGCATGAAGACGTATCTAAATTAATGGAGAAGATGCTATGAATCTCAAAAAAAGAAAAAAGACATCAAGGATAAGGGGTTCAAGAACATTCGGATGGGGATTTAGGCAGCGACATAGAGGAAAAGGATGCAAGGGCGGCAAGGGAATGTCAGGTTCTGGAAAAAGAGCTGACCAAAAAAAGCAATTTGCATTAAACATTGGTGAGGGAAATTACTTTGGAAAGAGAGGATTTACGAGCAGATCTACTGCAAAAAAGAAAAATTATGTAATTAATTTATCTGACATTCAAAGAAAGTTTGAAGGGCAAAAGGAAATCAACTTGAAAAATTATAAAATTCTTGGAAATGGTGAAGGATTAAAAGTTACAATAGTTGCAAAAAGCGCTTCAAAAGTTGCTATAGAAAAAGTTGAAAAAGCTGGCGGGAAAATTGTTTTAGCGGGTGTTGCTGAAGTTAAAAAATAAAGATAGTATTATTTAATTAGGAGATAATTTTCCAATATTTTTTGAAGATCTTAATCTTAACTAATCAGGATAATTTTTTGATAATTTTGATCAAAATCAAAAACCTTTAAAAACATTCTAATTATTTATTATAAATGGAATTTAGAAATTTTCTAGAAAGTCTGCCCGAGGTGAAAAATCCCATAGAAAAAAAGGTCAGCTTTAATACAAAGCTCAAATGGACTTTAATCATATTAGTCTCATTTTTTATCCTCGCAAATGTTCCTCTTTATGGAGTTACACAGGTTGCATTAGAGAGATTCAAATATTTAGCTATAATTCTCGGAACAGATTTTGGTTCAATTATTTCATTAGGTATCGGGCCGATTGTTACTGCTTCAATAATTTTGCAATTATTAGTCGGAGCAAAAATTTTGGAGATAGATATGCATTCTGACGACGGAAAAAAGTATTTTATGGGCCTGCAAAAATTATTAACATTTGTTTTTATAATATTTGAAGCATTGGTTTACGTCTTAATGAAGGGAATTTCAGCAGCCCCAGGAATGGCTGGAATAGTTATATTTCAATTATGCCTTGGAGGATTATTAATATTATTTATGGATGAAGTAGTCCAAAAATGGGGATTTGGCTCTGGAGTTTCATTGTTTATTGCAGCAGGAGTTGGATGGAGATTGTTTACTGCATTATTCCAATTTATTGGTGCACAGGGAAATTTTGAGGCAGTTGGAGAAGTCTGGGTATTTGTAATGTCGATTATTAATCCAGATCCAACAAGAGCAATGATAGCGTTACTTTCTATCGTTTTAACAGGTGCTATATTTCTGATTATAGTATGGGTGCAATCACTAAAGGTAGAAATTCCGTTATCATTTGATAGAATCAGAGGATATAATATTCGATGGCCATTAGAATTTCTTTATGCAAATGTTATCCCGGTTATTCTGGTTGCAGCATTAGCTGCAAATATGCAATTGGGAGCAAGCTTATTAAATAATGCGGCAAAACCTTGTTTTGAAATAGCTATGAACAATGCAACTACAAGCGGTGCTTGCTCTGGATTTGCTAAGTTTGCTTATCATTTTAGATTTTTAGGCGTCTTCTCAAATGATGGTCAACCAATTTCAGGATTTGCAGCCTGGATACATGCGCCGCAAGTGGTAAGTTTAATAATTGAAAGAAGTTTCAGAATTGTTTATTTATTTCAGGCTATTGGGCACATCTTATTTTATATCATATTTTCAATAATCTTTTCATTCTTCTGGGTAAATACCTCTGGAATGGATGCTGCATCGCAGGCAAAGAATATTATGCAGTCTGGACTAAACATTCCAGGATTTAGAAAAGACGAAAGAGTTTTAGAATCAATATTAAATCGTTATATCACGCCATTAACTATCATGGGCGGAGCAACAGTTGGAATACTTGCATCTGTAGCGGATTTATTAGGAACATTAATAGGAGGCATGGCAATCTTATTAGCAGTAATGATATTATATCAATTTTATCAGAATATTGCTCAACAGCATGCAATTGATATGCATCCTGCATTGAAGGGAATTTTCGGAGTTTAATAATAAATAAATTAAAAGAATTTAAAAAGATTCATAAGTTTAATGTAAAAAAGATGAAACAAAAAAGCCTTATTTTGATTGTAATGTTAATAGCATTGTCAATTGGTTTTTTATGGGATAGCGTTCCTTGGATTAAAAATAGTTTTCATTCGATTTTAGATCCTGCCCTCGGGAATCTTTTGACATGGAATTTATTTTGGGGAATGACTATTTTGATATTTATAATTAATCTTTTCATGATGCTAATTCAAAAGTATACAACAGATCAAGAAACGTTAAAACAGATTAGAAAGGATCAAAAAGAAACACAAAAGGAGATGAAAAAGTACAGCAATGACCCTGCAAAATTAATGGAGATGAATAAGAAGCAATGGGAATTTATGAAAGATACATTAAGTTTGACAATGAGATCGTGGATTTTTACTCTTATACCTTTAATAATCCTATTTAGATGGTTCTCTGATTTTTTCGCGCTTATTAATTATAAATTCCTTGGCATATTTTCATGGTTTTGGTTTTATGTTGTATGCTCAATTGTACTTGGCTTAATCCTTAAGAAAATTTTAGATGTTGCTTAAGGTTATATAATCTGTATTGATTAAATCAAAGAGTAACATTTATATTTTTTGTTTCTTGAATCAATGGATTGATTAATATTAAATCTTTAACTTTTCCTAAATCAAGATTACAATTGCTAATGTTGAATTCATTATTTATTGTATTGCAATCATACAAGTATATCGTGTATGTATAAATTCCGGATTTATTAAAAGAATCTGTATGTTGTATAGTCCCCTCCGTGATATTATCTTGGGCAAATGCTTGAAATTCTGAAATTTGATTAGTCCCAGGAAAAAATGAGATTGTTTCAAAGCTATAAACAGTATAATTTAGATAAGAACTTGTTTCTCCGAATAAAGAAAGCATCTCTATGTTTTCATTTCCGCTATATTTTATCTCATATGTTGAATTTGCAAAAAGTTCTCCAATATTGTATGTATCTTTTGATGTGTTCATGCTAATTTCAAAATTAGATGCTAGAGGAATATAAGTTTCAGACTCATTTTGAATAGGCTCTATGTATTCAGTTTCATTAGAAATTTGAGAATTATCAATTAAAGTAGTATTTTCAGTTTCCAAAATAACTGTCCCATAGTGTTGAGTCCAATATATGAAACCTGCTGAAGCTAAAATTGCAATGAAGAACAAAATAATTATGACAATAAAAATAATTTTTTTTCCGGAAGAATTTTTTTTGGCGGATTCTGTAGAATTTGCAACTTCATTTTGAGATTCTAAATTTATCCCAGCAATAGAACTTAGCGCTTCATCGATTTCATAAGCATTATAATTTTTATTGACAAGAATATCACGTATCTGTTGAGAATTGTATCCTTTCTCCTTTGCAGATTTAATCCAATTTGCTAATTCCTCATCAACCATCTTTTAATTAATAGATTATCCCCATATTTAAATCTTATTAATTTTAACGTCCATCATGTTAAGTTTCTTATTGACAAGGCCATCTGCTCTCTTAATTAAAGGATTTTCGCGCTTAACATTCTTAAAAACAATATTTTTATCTTTGATAAGAATACTTATTTTATCTCGAAGTTGCTGCAGATGTGGCTGTTTTATCTTATATTGCCCATTAATTTGCTTTATTACTAATTCCGAATCAGAAATTATTTCAATATCTTTTTCTTCAACATTTTCAAGAGCTAAAATGATTGCATGATATTCTGCTTCATTATTAGTCCTAATTCCAATATATTTTGAATATTCCTTAACTATTTGGTTATCTTTTACAAATAAAAATGCACATGCTGCATGGCCTGGGTTTCCCCGACTCCCCCCATCAGTGTATATTTGAATCATCTTTAAAATTCGCTAAGATTTTTTTAGATTTCTTTAAGAATTCAGAATAAGATAAAATTCCATATTCAGAAATAATTCCGGTAACTAAATTTTTATCTACTAAATCAAAAGCAGGATTTAAAACTTTGATTTTTTTGTTTCTTTCATCCCATATTTCCTTACCTGCCCTTGATTCTAATTTAATTGAATCAGCTACTTTAAGGCTTATTCCACACGAATATCTAGGGATTCTATAAAGTTTAGCAATTTGACAATAGGTTTTTGTACCAATCTTGTTAACAATTCCTTTATTCAAGAATGCATCAGCTCCGAACAAAAACAAATCGCATTTTTTTAATGAGTATTCAATAGCATTGTCTGCAACGTGCACAACATCTATGTTTAATTGAGCAAGTTCTTTCGCAGTTTTTCTTCCCTGAAGCAGGGGTTGGGTTTCTGTATTATAAACAGTAAATTTCTTTTTTTGAAGTTTGGCTTGTTTTAATATTTCTATAACACTTGAAGAATGGCAATGAGTGAATATATTTGAATCATTTTTTATTAACTCACTTCCAAATTCGGAGATTTTTTTATTCGCGTTTTTTATATAAAAAATGATTTTTTTTGCAGTTAGATCTTTATCTTCGGATTTTTCAAGTATATTTATAGCATTAAACAACAAAGGTTCGGTTGGCCTGGCTTCTAATATTTTTTTAATGGAAGTTTTATCATGATTTAACAAGTATGCATTAATTCCGGCAATAGCGATATTATTTGCCCCTTGAATTTTTACCTCTTTTAATTTTTTAACTACTTCATCCAAAGATTTCATTAAAGTATAAATTTGATTTAATTTAAATATATATTGAGGAATGACTGAAAACCTTAAAAAGCTTTATTTAGTATAATTACATTTAAATTTAAAAGAGAAAAAAATGATAGAAATGTTAATTGGACCGAGGAAAGCTGAAAGGCAGCCCTGGGAACTATTTTTTGTAGGTTTATTCTATGCAAGTATTTCTCTTTTATTAGTCAGCTTTGTATTTTCAAAAGATTCTGTTTTAAAAGATTATGGAGGGATTTTGGTTGTTACATTTACAGTTATGTGCTCATTTCCATTTGTTTATTATATAATAAAGTTTGAAGAAGGTAAAGATCTTGAAATCTCAAAAACAGGCAAGTTGTTAAAAGAACATTCAAAAGCAATCAAAGCACTGATGTGGCTTTTTTTGGGTTTTGTCATTGCATTTTCTGCATGGTACATTCTCCTGCCAGGATATACATCAGTTAACTTCAATGCACAAATCAAGATTTTTTGCGCAATAAATAATCCTGAAAATTTTGATTATTGCATCGAAAAAAATGGGATTTCACCAATCACAGGCAATGTTGCAAAAGGAAATTTAATGCTTAATATAATAGCAAATAACATACATGTTTTAATATTTACAATTATATTCTCTCTCGCATTTGGTGCAGGAGCGATTTTTATTTTGGCATGGAATGCTTCTGTTATCGCAGCCGCAGTTGGAATCTTTTCTGATGGGAATTTTCTTAAAATGCCTGTTGGAATCTTCAGGTATATGATACATGGCTTCCCTGAAATTGCTTCTTATTTCTTAGGAGCATTAGCAGGAGGCATAATATCTGTTGCTATAATAAGAAAAGATTTGAAAGGAGAAAGATTATGGAAAATTTTAGAAGATTCATTGTTATTAATAATCTTGTCAATTGTTATTTTAGTCATAGCAGGTTTTATTGAGGTTTTCATAACGCCTAAATTATTTTAGATAAATTTTTATATGCCCTTAAGTTAATTGTCAAATGAATGAAGATATTATTTCAGAAAGAAAGAGAAAATTTATAGAAATGATTAATAAAAAGAGTTATTGGGTTTTTTTCTTTCTGATTATTGCTCTTATTCTTGGAATTTATTTAAGGAGTTTACCTATGCTTGACCATGGGGGGAAACCCGGATTGTGGGACATTACAACAAATGATTGGACATTAGGGCCAGATTTAGATCCATGGTTATTTACGCGTTATACAAAAACAATTCATGATAATGGAACATTGCCTCAAATTGACAAAATGAGAAATGTTCCATTAGGATTTGACACAACTTACGAGACTAGGCTATTGCCGCAAATGATCATCTTTCTTTATCATACTCTAAATCTTTTTGGAAATTTTAGTATCATATATTCAGCAGCCATATTTCCAGTTATAATGTTTGCATTTACTATCCTTGCTTTTTTTCTTTTTGTAAGAGAAATTTTTATTGATTATAAAGATAAAAAGAAAGCTAATCTGATTGCATTAATTTCCACTTTTTTTATGATAGTTATGCCAGTATTTTTATCTAGGACTGTGGCAGGAATTCCAGAAAAAGAATCTGCTGCATTCTTTTTTATGTTCTTATCTTTTTACTTCTTCTTAAAATCGTGGAAATCAAAAAAAATAAAATTCGCAATTGTATATTCTATACTTGCCGGATTAATTACAGGATTAATGGGATTAATTTGGGGAGGAGTGGTTTATGTATTTGTCGCAATCGCCCTATCCACAGTTCTTGCTTTAATTTTAGGAAAAGTCAATAAGAAAGAAATGATTGTTTATGCAATTTGGTTAATTTCAACATTGATAGTTTTAACTTTGTTTTCAAATAAATATTCTATTATCGGTCTGCTAAAATCTACAGATTATATGCTTAGCTTTATCACATTATTTATAGTATTAGTTCATTTTTTAATTTGGGAAACTCCAATTTCAAAAAAGAAAATTTTTGAAAACAGCAAATTGCCAAAAAGCATCATCTCAGCCATATGTTCATTAATTTTAGGAATAGTTTTAGTAAGCATTATTTTTGGAGTTGGATTTATTCCTCAAAAATTCAGCAGCTTTATTGAAACATTTGTAACACCGACGACAGGAAGATGGGGAGTAACAGTTGCGGAAAACAAGCAGCCATATTTCCAAGAATGGGCTGGAAGTTTTGGGCCTTTTGTAATGAATTTTCCAGTTTTATTCTGGATATTTTTCATTGGTTCTATTGTATTGTTTAAAGACGCATTAAAACAGATAAAAGATAAGGAAGCATGGATTTTAACAGGATTGTATACATTTTTCTTTTTTGGTTTGGTTTTTTCAAGATATTCCTCTTCAGGTATTTTGAATGGAGAAAATTTTATTAGCAAATTATTTTATTTTGGAAGCGCATTGATTTTTTTTGCAGGGCTTATATATTATTATTTAAATGATTACAAAAAAGAATCACATCAGTTCAAAAATCTGAATTTTGAAATTTTATTTTTATTCTCCTTGTTTATTTTATGTTTATTTACCGCAAGAAGTGCTGTGAGGCTTATTATGGTTCTCGCTCCAATAGCGCCAATATTTGCAGCATATCTAATTGTCTTTTTAATTGAAAAATTTAAAACTGTAAAAGAAGAAACAGCAAAGTATATTATAGGAATCATTTTTATTTTAATTCTGGTTTTAAGTGTGTTTGCATGGTCTAATTTTTATCAACAAACAAAAATAGAAGCTTACAGCATGGTTCCAAACCAGTATAATCAACAATGGCAAAAAACTATGTCTTGGGTAAGGACAAATACCTCAGAAGATGCAGTATTTTCTCACTGGTGGGATTATGGCTATTGGGTTCAAAGCATTGGAGAGAGGGCCACAGTTCTCGATGGAGGGAATGCGATTGCATATTGGAATTATTTAATGGGACGCTTAGTTTTGACAGGAAATAACGAACCGGATGCATTAAATTTTTTATATTCACACAATTCGACTCATTTATTAATTGATTCAAGTGATCTTGGAAAATATGGAGCTTTTTCAAGCATAGGAAGCAACAAAGAATATGATAGATTTTCAACAGGACCGGGAACATTAATCTCAGACCCAAAACTGATTAAAGAAACAGCAAATGGGGCGATAAGAATTTATAATGCTCCAAGAGGGAATGGACAAATTGCATTATTTCCGCTTGAAGAAGATATCATTTATAACGATAATGTAAGCCAGATTTATTTATTTTCAAATAATGCGGGCTTGGGGCAGATATTAATTGAGATATCACAAACAAATAGTTCATATGATATAAAGCAACCTATGGGAATTTTTTATGCAGATGGCAAACAAGTCTCAATCCCAATGAGATATCTTTATTATGATAATAAATTCATTGATTATGGGAGCGGATTGGAGGCATGCCCTTATTTGATGCAAAGAATCATGTATTCAAATGGGCAAATTACAGGAATAGACAATATGGGCGCTTTGATGTACATTTCACCCAGATTATTAAGAGGATATTTAGCACAAAAGTATTTGTTAAATGATCCATTCAATAAGTTTGGACATTTTAAGCTTGTTCATTCAGAACCAAACTTGATAATTGACAGCTTAAATCAACAGGGTGCAAATCTAAATGAGTTTGCGTATCTAAATGAAGTTCTTGGACCAATAAAAATTTGGGAAATTGAATATACAGGCAAAGAAGAATTTAAACAAGAATATGTTGATACGGATTATACAAAATATTTGGATTGGAAATTATAGAGTTAAACTTTAAAAATATCTAAATTCTAATTTGTTTATGGTCTTAGAATGTTTGATTGCAATTACAATATTAATCAGTTTTTTTATTGCCATTATAATTTTGCCAATATGGATTAAAAAATGCAAGCAAATAGGATTATTATGGGAAGACATGAATAAATATGGGCATCCCAAAAGTGTCGCATCATCAGGCGGATTGGTCGTCGTAATGTCATTCGTTCTGGGCGTATTATTTTATATTGCTATCAGAACATTTATTATTAATGACAAGGAAATTAATCTCAAAATTTTTTCTCTGCTTAGTGTCGTATTAATATTAGCTATCGTTGGGCTAACAGACGATCTTCTTGGCTGGAAAAGAGGGGGTTTATCACCGCAATTCAGATTAGTAATGGCCTTGTTTGCTTCAATACCTTTAATTGTAATAAATGCAGGAGACAGCATGATTAATTTGCCAATATTAGGGAATATAAATATGGGACTATTTTATCCTCTTGTTTTTATTCCATTGGGGATTGTAGGAGCTTCCACTACATTTAATTTTTTAGCTGGGTTTAACGGCATTGAAGCAGGGATGGGCATAATCACCTTGACATTTTTGAGTTTTGTGTCTTATACAACAGGTTCGAGATGGCTTGCATTAATCGGCCTGATTATGGTAGGAGCATTAATTGCTTTTTATTATTTTAACAAATTTCCTGCAAAAGTATTTCCGGGAGATATCTTAACATATTCTGTAGGAGCATTAATTGCCTGCATGGCAATCCTCGGAAATTTTGAAAAAATTGCAGTATTTGTTTTTATACCCTTCATTCTTGAAGTTATATTAAAATCAAGAGGAAGGTTAAAAAAGCAATCTTTTGGAATCCCGCAAAAAGATGGGAGCCTAAAAATGCCTTATGAAAAAATTTATGGATTGACACATTTGTCAATTTTTATTTTAAGTAAATTTAAAAGAAAAGTGCGTGAGACCGATGTTGTTTATTTAATTTTTGCAATTCAAATATTCATTTGTTTGATAGCATTGTTCATATTTAGAAAGAGCTTATTTTAATATGGACTTAAAAAAAATTTTACCTTTAATTGGCATTGCATTATTCATTTTTATATTAATAAAACTAGACATAAGGAATGTTATAGTAGAAATCTGTAACCTGAGAATAAACTACTTCATGATTGCTTTATTATTTGTAATCATTAGCATAAACACTGCAACATTCAAATGGTTTATAATAGCAAAAAAGCAAGGCATAAAAATCAAATATTGGGATGCATTCAAGATAAACATAATTTGTGATTTTTATGGATTTGTTACACCATCAAAATTAGGCACAATCATAAGAGCAGAGTATTTGAAAAAGCATTCAGATATTGGAAGCGGTATCAGCAATTTTGTAACAGATAAGGTTCTTGATTTCTATTCATTATTCTTTTTAGCTTTACTTTTTGGATTTGTTTTTAAAGAAAAATTGGGAATCAATTTTTTGGCTTATTTAAGCATTTTAATAATGTTTCTTGTATTTATTTTATTTTCATTGTTAATTTTCGATAAGAATAAAAATAAAAAATTTTTAAAAGCGGTTTACAAAAAATTGCTTCCCAATAAATTCAAAGCAAAAGCAAAGCTTGCATACAATTCTTTTTATGAAAATGTTCCAGAGAAAAAATTGTTTTTTTTATTTTTTATTGTTCATTTAATAAATTGGGGATTTATTTATTCAGTGGACTATTTCATTGGTAAATCTTTAGGAATAAACATTTCTTTTGTTTATTTTTTAGCAATTTTCCCAATTGGCACTTTAATTGCGATGATCCCAATAAGTATAAACGGTCTTGGAACGAGAGAAGCAGTATTAATAAGCTTATTCGCAATTTTTGGGATAAGTTCGGCAAAAGTGTTTTCAATGTCGATTATAACAATTTTTATAACAGGCATTATTCCTGCACTTATAGCAAATTTTCTAATATGGGGAGATAAGGAGTTATGAAAAAAGCAAGTATAATAATCCCTTGTAAAGAAATTGATGAATTAACAGACAAATGCGTAAGAGAATGCCTAAAATTAGATTATGATAATTTTGAGATATTGCTTTTGCCAGATATTGCAAATAAAAAATACAATGATAAAAGATTAAAGATAATCAAAACAGGCCATATAAAACCATCGGCTAAAAGAAACTTAGGCATGGAAAAAGCAACAGGAAACTTTTTTGCTTTTATTGATTCAGATGCCTATCCGTCTAAAGATTGGCTTAAAAATGCTATAAGATATTTTGAAGATGAAAAAATTGGAATTGTCGGAGGACCGAATCTCACCCCGCCAAATGTAAATTTTGCAGAAAAAATTTCAGGATATGTTTTATCAAATTTTTTGGCAACAGGGCCTGCGTGCGTCAGATATAAGATTGAAAAGAATCAATACGTGAAAGAATTACCATCATGCAATTATATTTCACGAAGAGAAATATCCCCAAAATATGATGTAAATTTTTTAACAGCAGAAGATTCTGAATTTTGCTTCAAGATTTCTGAAAAAGGATATAAGATTCTTTATGCAAAGGATGTTGTTGTCTATCATCATCGAAGAGATAGCTTAAAGAAGCATATAAAGCAAATGTATATTTATGGCAGGGATATAGCATGGCTCACAAAAAAAGATTTTTCATTCGATAAACTTTATTTTTCTCTTTTGACATTATTTGTATTGGGAATTGTGGCAGGAATATTTTTATCTTTCTTTAATCCATTAATAAAAAATATTTTTTTGGTTTGTCTATGCATCTACATCATTTTAATGGCATCTACAAATATTCATGAAAATTTTAAGGTAAGCTTTTTTTGTTTTGCTACGACAATTACCACGCATTTTGCATATGGACTTGGATGGCTTAAGGGTATTTTAGTTAAGCAGGAAAAGGTATAATTTGTTGTATATAATTTGTTGCAATAAAACTTTTATTTGTAAAAATTTTCATATATGATATGGATAAAATAAAAGAAGCAAAAAATGTTTCAGGATATTTTGTAAATGCTTCAAAATTGGGTGAAAAAACCAGTTTGTATTTGTCTAAAGAAGAATGGGAAAAGAAAAGGGGATTAGATGGTTCTAATAGATTTAAAAAAAGGGTTATTGGGTTTTTTAGAAAATCAACAACTAAACCAATAAAAGAATTGGCGAATCTTTTAGCAGAAGTTGGGGCAGTTGATACTTTTGAACAAGGAAAAGAATTAATTCCAAAATTATATGAAAATTATTTAGAATATGGCGGAATTTATACTTTAGGCTTTTTTGAAGTTGAAAATAATTCAGGAGAAAAAGCAGTGAGAATAGTGAAATATATACCGCATGTCCATCCAAGATAATGATTAGTTTTAAAATTTCAAATACATCATTTGCTCATCAGGCTCATTATCCTTAAACATTTTACCCACTAAAGCTCCTTCCTTAAATCCAAATTTTTTATAAAGTGCTTTTGCATGGGCATTACTTGAACGTGTATATAAAAATAAAAATCTGCATTTTGCATTATATTTTTCGAAAAATTTTTGTGCTTCTGAAATTGCAAGCCACATGATTTTTGTACCGATGCATTTACTTTGGTAGTCTTTTGAAATAGATACGCCTTCAATCTCACCAACTCCTAAGTAAGGATTTGCTTCCTTTGCTTCAAAAGAGACTCGCCCAACGATTTCTCCAGGATTTTTATTGGTATCTTCAGCAATTATAACAAAGTTTGATTTAATTAAGTATTCAAGTTGATTTCTTTTTATCATTATTGGATCTCCATCATTTTTATGGATATAATTAACAAGCCTGTCTAAATCGCTTAAATCTGCTAACCGAATATTTATGTTTTCCATTTTCTTATATAGTGAAAAATATTTATAAAGATTGTTAGTTTTTTTCGCTTATGAAAATTTTTGTAGGCTATCCACCGACTGAATCTGAAAAGGGCACCGCCTGCCTTCCACAAAACAGGCAATTTCAATGGTTTAGCAATCCAAGTTATTTATATCCAGTTATAATGGGAAGTGCTGCAACTATTTTGAAAGTTTCAGGTTATGATGTAAGATGGATTGATTGCATAACTGAAAAGATTGGTGAAAAAGATTTTTTTGAATTAATTGAAAAAGAAAAACCAAACGTATTTGCATTTGAAACAAAAACTCCGGTGATAAAACAGCATTGGAATATTATTAACAGATTAAAAGAAAAATTTCCAAATATGAAAATAGTGATAATGGGAGACCATGTTACTGCTTTTCCAGATGAAACTTTAAAAAATTCCAATGTTGATTTTGTTTTAACGGGGGGTGATTTTGATTTTTCCTTGAAGGAATTAGTTCAGCATTTATATAAAAAACAAAAAATGCCAAAGGGAATTTATTATAAAAAAGGGAAGAGGATTCTAAATTCCGGAAAATTTGAACTTAAACATAAATTGGATGAAGCTCCTTTTATTGACAGGGATTTGACAAAATGGCAGCTTTATCAAACTGAATATAATATCAGCAGAAAGCCTTATTTTTACATAATGTCGGGAAGGGATTGCTGGTGGGGAAAATGCAGGTTTTGTTCATGGACAACATTATTTCCATGTTTTAGGGTGAGAAGCGTAAAGAATGTTTTAGATGAAATTGGGATTTTGATTGAAAATTATGATGCAAAGGAGATTTTTGACGATTCGGGCACATTGACAACAGGGCAATGGCTTAAAGATTTATGCAGGGGATTAATTGAACGAGGCTACAATAAAAAAATAAGATACTCCTGCAACATGAGATTTGGAACCTTAAAACAAGAAGATTATGATTTAATGAAGAAAGCAGGTTTTAGATTACTAAAGTTTGGATTAGAGTCTGCAAACCAAAAAACTTTGGACATTTTAAACAAAGGCACAAAAGTTGAAAATATTCTCGAAGGGTGCAAGATGGCAAAAAAAGCAGGGCTGACAGTTCATTTAACAATGATTGTTGGTTATCCTTGGGAGACAAAAGAAGATGCATTAAATACATTTAGGCTTGCGAAAAGATTAATGCAGTCTGGAAATGCAGATTTGTTGCAGGCAACTGTTTTAATACCATATCCAGGCACGCCTTTATGGAAAGAGGCAAAAGAAAAAGGTTGGTTTTTATTTGATGCTTATGATTATGAGAAGTACGACATGAGAGGACCAGTCTTAAAAGCAAAAGATTGTGATCCAAATGAGGTAGCTGAAGTTTGTGGAAAAATTTATACGATATTTTTAACCCCACAATATGTTTTGTCAAGATTCTTAGCAATAAGAAATTTTGATGATGTAATGTTAAATCTGCGAGGAGTTTTAGCTGTTTTAGGTCATTTAAGGGATTTTGCTATCAAGAAAAATAATTAACCAGATTCCAAATTTTTCTTTTCCCATCTTTTTTTAGCACCAAGCATATATTCTTCTCCAATTATCATCCATGCAAATTTAAAGAAATCTTTTACTGAGGAATAATTTTCTTCGGATTTAAAATCATACATTTGAATAGCATGAACTAATTTTTGCAAGAATTCATTTTCATTTTTAATCTTAGCAGGATCAAATGCGCTTTGCCTTATACTGATTGAGGAAATCCCAAGGTGCTCTATGACATTCCCATCAGAAGTTGCAATATATGGAATTCTATATTTATCTGCTATTTCTTTTGCTTTTATATTTCTATTTTTTGCGTAATATTTAAGGATTGGCAACTGAGAAAAAAGAAAGTTAGGCAAACATAACTGGGAGTTATGTTCTATCGCTGTTAATTTCTTCGAATCAGAAAATTTAATGAGGAGATCTAAACCTATGCCGTTATGGTCTGTGCATAAGGCATGTTCTGCGATTACAGGAAGATTATTATCCTGAAGAAATTTAAATGTCTCATCCCAATTTTTATTGTTTGGAACTTTATTCGTGCCCAATGTTAAAATATCATAAAACCTTCCGTCTTGATAGACTTTTATTGTCTGGCTGTTTAAAATATAAGCAGTATGAGAATTTCTTTTAATCTCTAGGATATTTTCGCCAATTTTTTCATGTTTAAGATTCCCTGATCTTAGTGCTTCATTTAATAAAAATCCAAATCTATCATGAGGGGTATGTTTTATTAGCTCATAATTAGAGCCAGAATCACTTGTTATAGCACATACCTGAATATTTTTAGATGCACATTGACCCATTATCTCTTCCAAAATATTTTTTCCGGCATAACCACATCTATTAATCCAATAATCTTCAAAGCTTGGCAATGCGTGATAGTGCAAATCCAGTAAAACCATTTTAAAATCAAATTTTAAGAATTTAAAAATATTTCTATTGTTACCATTTTAAAGTTTTAAATAATCTGAAATAGTCGAAAATGAATATTTTTTGTTTAAACAAAATTTTATGTAATTTTCAAATTTTTTATGTAATTTTCCAGGATTTCTCTTTATATAAAAAGGTATTTCAAATTTAGTAATATCATTGCTAAATTCCCAGGGATGCATGATAATCATTGTATAATTGCTTGATACAAAATTTAATTTTGTGAAGAATTTGGAGTATACTAATGGAAAATTTTTAAATGCAAGCCAAAAAATAGGGAGTCTTACTAAAGGCAAGGTGGAAGGAGGAATCTCTATAATATCTTCTAAATCATACTCTTTTCTTTTCTCGAAAAGATTAAAATATCGTCCGGGAAGCCATGTTGGATGAATCGAAGAGTCATATTTAAAATTAAGGCCACATAATTCTTTTATCTGAATCTGAAATCTTGGAGCCCTATAACCATTTATTTCCTTGCCAATGATTTTTTCTTTTTCTTTTTTTGCCTGCTTTAATCTTTCAAATGAAAATGTTTCTGAATGAGAATAGCCATGGCTTGCAATTTCATATTTTTCTGAAAGCTCTCTTATTAAGGCAGGATATTTTTTTGCAAAATTTGCAGTTGTAAAGAAAGTTGCTTTAATTTTATATTTAGACAATAACCTTGTCAGACTATCTAATCCATTTTTCGTGATTGAATACATTTTCTCATCACTGATTGTTTGATTAAATTCTCTGGGCAAATCAAATTCTTCTAAATCAAATGTAAGCAATATAGATTTCATTTTAAAAATCTCAGGATAACAAGCCGTTTAACCATTCCGGGCAAATATTTAAGTTTGAAGGTGCTGAATTTTTCAGAATTAACAGGTATGTAGACGTCAGCAATCTTAAACTTATTTTTTTTTGCTTTATACAAAAATTCTATATCCCAATCAAAGCCATTGCATACAAATTTATTTTTCTTATTGATTTCAGGCCATACTTCTTTTTTAAAGAATTTTGCTCCTGCCTGCGTATCGCGAAAATTCATGTCAAATATTATTCTCGAAAATACAAATCCTCCCAAAGACACCAATCGCCTTAGCAGGTAATCTTGTTTTCTCTTTTTACCTCTTAAATATTTTGAAACTATGACTACATCATTTTCATTAAGATAATCAATCATGTCAGATATTTTATTTAAGTCAAATGGATTATCTGCATCTAAAAATCCCATGAGATTGTATTGGGCTTCATTAAATCCTGCGGTTAAGGCATAACCTTTCCCTCTCTTTTGGATAGAAATTACCTTTAATGGAATTTTTTTCTTGAGAGAAATGCAAATATTTTCAGTCTCATCAGAACAGCCATTGCATACCACAATAATTTCCAACTTTTTGAATTTTTTTGAAAATATATCATAATATTGATACAATGAATCTTCTATAACCTTTGCAGAGTTATGTGCGGGGATAATTAATGAAAGACTATCCATAAGAATATCAGCTAAAAGCAGTTTATAAAAATAGTTATAACAAACGATGATTTAGCAAAGTATTTAAGTCTGATTCTCAAAAAGCTGTTATGAATTATACAGTATCTAAAGAGGCTGATAAAAAGGTTGAAGATGACATCAGCATTATTAAAAAAATTATTTTGCAGGAGACAAAGCCCATATCAATAGTATTTTTTGGAGGATTCGGGCATGGCGGAGGAAGTTTTCGAAAAATTAAAAATAAAATACTGCCAATGAATGATTATGATTTGTACTTAATTACAAATAATAAAGTTAGTGATTCTAAATTAGAAAAACTCGGAGAAAAATGTTCAAGAGCATTAGGAAGAGGAGGAATTGAAATTGTTGAAAATTTTGACAAAGACTATGATGCAAATGAATTTTTTCATGTAGACTTACATTGTATTAGATATAAAGACCTGCAAAAATTATATCCCACACAACGAACATTTGATTTAAAGACAAGCAAGGTAGTTTATGGCGACGAAAAAATCCTGGACAAAATTCCTAAAATAAAAATTTCAAAATCAGACGCAATACGCCTTTTATTCAATAAGCTAGATCACTTTGCAATTGCAGAAGACAATTCTGAAATAATCAAATCAATTTATGCAGTTAAGGGATTCACTGATTTATGCTCTGCCCTGTTGATTTTCGAGGACAAATATGCATCCAGTTATCAGGAAAGAAATATCATTTTTCAAAAATTAGATTTTCCCAAGGAATTAAAGGAATCAGTTAAAAAAGCTACCAGGGCAAAACTTTACGAGGGGTATCATGTTGATAATGTCAATGAATTTTTTTTGCAGTCAAAAAAATGGGTTGAATGGAGCCTTAAAAAAATTTTGCAAGAGCATTTAAAAATAAGATCAGATGACTGGAAAGTTATATGCAAAGAAATGTACAAAAAATTGCCTTATATCTATTTTAATGACTATCTCAGAAGCCAATATCTATTTTTTGGACAGTATTATTTGAACCTAAAATGTTTTTCAGCGGGATTAAGAAAAGATGAATTTTTATGGAAGACTCTAACCAGATGGAGAGACTCTGGCCTTATTATTGCAATGTCGCTGATGCTATATATGTTTAATGAAAAAAAAGAGGCTGAAAAATATCTGAAAAAATTAACAAACAAAACAAGACCTTTGAAAGATAGGATTTTAAAAATATATTCAGTTTATTATCTTCAAAAACTAGTTTAAAATGAAATTCATGATTATTGCCCCGCCGAATGATTTGGATGCTACTAATAATGAAAGCACAAGCTATGACAATAGAATAACCCCATTAGATATTGCTTATATTGGAGCAGTCTTAGAAGGATCTCATCAAGTCAGAATTTTAGATGCATTAGCATTAGCATTGAATAAAAACCAAATTATAGATGAAATTGCAAAATTTAATCCGGATATTATATGCCTGACTGCTTTTGACAGATGCCGTTGGGGAATTGACAGCTCAAATAAGCTCGTAAGGCTGATAAAAAACAAAAAAAGAATTATAGGCTTAATCTGGACTTATAATTCTGATTTATTATCTGAAATATTGGAAAATAACAAGGATTATGACTTTGCTGTTTTTGGAGACCCTGAATTTACCTTATTGGATGTTGCAAATAAAAAATCTTTTAGAGATATTAAAGGCTTAGTATATAGAAATAAAGATAAAGTTATCAAGAACAAACCAAGAGAATTGATTAAGGATTTAGATGAATTGCCCTTTCCTGCGAGGCATTTGCTTGATTTGCAAATTTACAAAAGAATGCCTCATGAATCATTAATAGAGCCTAATTTTGATATAGCGGTCACTAGAGGATGCCCATTTAATTGCACTTTTTGCTTATTGAAAGTTACGAGCGGAAAAAATAGAAGAACAAGAAGTCCTGAAAAAGCTGTTGAAGAAGTGGAAATCCTAAAAAGAATGGGTGCAAGACAAGTTCATTTTCAAGACCCCGTGTTAACATTAAATAAAGAATGGTCAGAAAAATTTTGCAATCTATTAATTGAAAAAAATTTTGGAGTTATTTGGTCTTGCCAAACAAGAGTAGATTGCATTGATGAAAAATTGCTGAAGTTGATGAAAAAAGCAGGATGCAGATCCATTCTTTATGGCATTGAAAGTTTAGACCAAAATATTTTAGATAATATCAAGAAAGGAGTAAAGGTTGAAGACATTATAAGAATAATAAAAATAACAAAACAAATCGGAATTGAAACGAGATGTAGTTTAATGCTTGGATTGCCCGGAGAAACAAAGGAATCATTTGAGGCAATATTAGATAAATTAATCAAATTAAGTCCTGCATTTGCGCAATTTCATGCCACTGTTGCTTTTCCTGGCACAGAGCTTTTTGAGAATTTTGATAAGTTTGGAAGGCTCGCTGAAGATAAACATGTAAAAAAATTTGATCTTACAGGCAAGCCTTTTATTCCAAATGGATATAACAATGAACAAGAAATCTTGGCAACCCAAAGGCATGCTTACAAAAAATTTTATATAAGGCCTTTTTTTGTATTAAAAAAAATCTTTAATTTTAAAGACATTGAAAGAAACATTAGAGGGATTAAAATAATTTTAAAATTACAAAGAAATTCTGACAGATAATTTATAGAAATCTTTATTAATTAATTCTCTTGAAATGAATTATGAAAGTCTTGCTTGTAGAACCTAATTATGAAGGTTATGCTCTAATGCCCACAATGTCCCTTGCAATTCTTAAGGGATTTATAAATCAAAAGACAAAACATAACGCGAAAATAGTTGATCTGGTTTTTCACAAGAAAAATTGGCAGGAGTATTTAATTAATCAAATCAGAACTGAAAAGCCAGACTTAATCGGCATATCAGTCTTAAGCTTTAATTATCTTCAGGCAGTGGAAATAAGCAAACTGATAAAAAAAAATTTTGATATC
Source organism: Nanobdellota archaeon (assembly GCA_049324275.1). Lineage (GTDB taxonomy): Archaea > Nanobdellota > Nanobdellia > Pacearchaeales > GW2011-AR1 > JBMOLG01. The sequence continues at coordinate 37,633 of JBMOLG010000004.1, forward strand.
AAAATACTTGCAGGAGGAGTTCATGCAATATTGGCTCCAGAAGAACTCATCAATAATGATGAAATTGATATAATCTGCACAGGGGAAGGCGAAGAGGTCATTAAAGATCTGTTAGACAGTGGATTAAAATGTAAAAATGTTAAAGGTATTTGGTATAAAAATGAAGGCAAGATTATAAAAAATTCTTCTAAAAAATTGAGAGATAATTTAGATGAACTTCCTTTTCCAGAATGGGATGACTTTGAAATGGAAAAATATTTTTTAATAAACAATTTTCATTTGCCAATTATGGCATCACGTGGATGTCCTTATCAATGCACTTATTGCAGCAATCATGCCCTTAAGAAAAGGCTTGCAGGGAAATATGTAAGATTTAGAAGCGTGGATAATGTAATGAAAGAAATTGAATTAAGAATAAAACAGTATCATTCAAAAGGATTAAAATTTCTATTCTTTTATGATGATACTTTTATTATGTATAAAGATTTTGTAAAAGAATTCTGCAAAAAGTTTAAAGAAAAAGGATTTGATAAACTTGTAAAATGGAATGTTAATGTTCGAGCGAATCTAGTTGATGAAGAAGTTATTAAATCTATGAAAGATGCAGGATGCTATGAAGTAAGGATGGGGGTTGAAGCAGGGAATGATTATATAAGAAATGTTCTTTACAAGCGAAACATGACCAAAGAACAGATATTTAATGCAGTCAAAATAATAAAAGATAATGGACTTCAATTGAGAGTTCAATTTATAATTGGTGCTCCTTATGAAAATAAAGAAAAAATTGAGGAAAGCCTGAACATGGCGAAAAAGATAAATCCGGATTATGCCTTATTTCCAATTTTAGTGCCTTTGCCCTCGACTGAAATTAAAGAAGTCTGCGAAAAAGAAGGATTGATAGAAAAAAACAAATTCAAAAATTCGCATGAAATGTTTACAAATCCAGTTGTCAAAACAAAATATCTGTCAAATAAAGAAATAAAAAAAATTGTTAATAAGATCAGAATATATCAAATGAGACAATATATAACTGAAGGCTTAAAATTAAGGGGGCCATTGTTTATTTATGATTCTTTAGTTTTTCTCATTTATTATAAAAGAAAATATGATCTTGAAATAGATCACGCATTCAGATTTACAATTAATAAATATAAGCTGAAAGAAAAGAAACTACTAGATTAAACAACTATTATAATTAATGAAAAAATTAAAAGTAATTATGATTGATGGCTTTAAGCCGGAATATCTAAAATATGCACCTTATTTAAGTTCTTTGACAAAATTCTTGCAATGGGGAAAATTGGAAATGCCAATGGGTCATTGGAGAGGTGTACAAGTTTTATTTGAAGGATATTCTGACATTATCTCTGTTTTTTACAAATCAGATAATTCTTCATTAAAATTTGTGAAAAGATTAAGATGGCTTGAGAATTTTGGAGAAAGCGGCAGATTTATAGTAGACTCATTAATAAATTTGAATAGGTTGATACAACGAAAAGAATTATTCAGGACAGGAAAGATACCATTAGATATATTGGATGAATTTGAAATAAGCATTAACAGGCATTTTTCAAAAAAGCCAGGAATTAAATTTTATTGTTTTGGCGACCTTGATAGTTTGGCACATAAGCACGGTACAAAAAGCCCGGAAATTATTAAGGCCATAAAAAGAATTGATAAAAAAATATCAAAGATGAAATTTGATTTTATCTTTTCAGACCACGGCATGTGCGATATTCAAAAGATTATTTCTGTTCCTGAAGCAAGAAAATGTTTTATTGATGGAGATATGGCAAGGTATTGGGGAGATAAAAAAGAATTAGAACAAATAAAAAGCAGGCTTCCATTAAAATTCGGCAAAATAATCAAGTGGGACGAGAAGTATGGGGAATTGATTTTTTTAGTAGATTCAGGAGTTTTAATATATCCCAATTTTTGGGATAAAAAAGGCCCAGCCAAAGCAATGCATGGATATGATGGAAAAAGTGAAGATATGAAAGCAGTTTATATTTTAAATAAGAAAGGAAATAAAAAAGATTTAGATGCTTATCAGTTACATAAGATTTTAAAGAATCAGTTTAACGAAGTTTTGTAATAATTGTTTTCATATATTATTAAAACTGGCTGATTATTTTGTTGGTAACCCATTACAGGCATCCAAGTATTATTACTTTTTTCTATATAATCATTAATCCAGTCAGGATGCTGTTCAAAAATTGATACAGTCATATAACGTGGATGTTGAGTTTTTACAAATTCTTCAAATTCAGTCCTATTTTTTCTGGTCACGTCCCTTCTAATTGCAAGATTAAATGGATATGTTGTTCTTTCTGAATAATATTCAGTCTGTGGCCTAGATGCTGAAATTATAATATCTTCAGGATTAGAATGCACTTTAATCCATTCTCCAGCTAATTTTACCTCAAGATATGATGTTTTCTTTATTTCAATTAAATTATTAGCCCAAATCATGTTTGGCATCATCAATGCGACCAGCAAAATTATTATTCCAAATGATATTGTTTTATTCTGCAATGTGGTTTTATTCTTCAATATATCGAATAGGCTGTTTATTGGATAAACGGCAATTAAAAATAAAAATGGCAAAGTTTGCATTGCGTATCTTTGTTCAAGGTGCGGGGCAATATAACCTAATAATAAAAAAGTGATTACGATCCAAGACAAAACGAAAAATCTCTTTTGGATATCCGGATTTTTAAAAATTTTATCAAAACCTAAAAATAAATCAGAAAACAAAAGTACAAATCCTATTAAAAATAATATATACATTGGACTTATTACAAATAATGAACTATACCCTTTTTGAACCCCATCTAAAATATAAGGGAGATTAAAGAAGTAAACAAATAAATCCGAGAATTTTAAGGCCAGCCCACCTACTTCTCCTGTTTTTGAGATTCCTTTTACGCCAAGGTAATAATTTGCTAAATCTAAAAAAGGATTTCCAAAATGATTCGCATGCATAATAAATTGAGGTATAAAAATTATAGCAACAATTAATACAGCTGTCCACAAATGCTTATTTGTGAAAACTTTATGCTTATCCTTAATAATCATGAATAAAAACAATGGTATAGCAAACATTAAATATTGCATTCTAGTCAAAGCCGCTAATGCAGCAAAAATTCCAAAAAGATAATAGTTTACTTTAGATTCATTTAATACAAAACCGTTCCAAAAAAAGTATAAGCCCCCTAACAGGAAAAATGTCGAAGGCAATTCAGTCATGGGCCTTCCTGAAAAGAATAAAACTACCCACGAAAAAGCTACGCAAAAACTTGTAAGAAGAGCCAATCTTTTGTTGAACATTTTAGAGATAAGGAGATATGTGAATGCTACAACTCCCGTGGAAATTAAAACAACAGAAAATCTAAGTCCTATTTCACCCAGGCCAGTCAAATAAAATAATGATGCAAAAAAAGGCCAAAAAAAACCTCTTCTATAATACCATGTATCTAAAAAATTAGGATTAATGCCCGCCCAATTTTTTGCAGCAGATAAATAATCTGCAGTATCCCACCATATTGGCTGATTAGAAGTCTTTAAAAAAATCAGGATTCTGATAATTAAAGCAAGAATTATAAGAGCCAAAAATAATTTGTTATAGGGATCTTTAAGCCAATTTGAAATTTTATTTTTCAATTTGTCTTTTCGATTTTTAATGGTATCCTCTTCTGCCATTATGATTTGTTATTCGACTATGTTTTTAACCTTTGTTATTTTTAATTTCAATAGCGTTTAAAACTTCATCAGCAGAAATGCTTTTAACCAAATCTTCTGAATATTGATCCATTTTTTCCGGAAAAAAATCATTTAAACGTGGAGAAACAATTTTCTTAAGTAGATTATAGTCCTCAATTTCATTAGGAGATGTACAGAAAAATAGTCCTATTGTTGGCTTTTTTAATCCCAATGCTAAATGAAGAGAAAAACTATCCGGGCAAATAATCTTTTCACAAATGCTGATTAAAGAGGCAAATTCCAAATCAGAATTATTTGGCTCATTATGGTAAAATGTTATTTTTCTCTTGTCTAACTCTTTTTTTAGCGCGAAAAATTTCTCTGTTTCATCTGGGCCGGATAAAATTAAAATTTCGTATTTTTCTTCCTTAGCTTTAATGATAAAGTCTAAAATATTTTTATTATGCCATGCCTTTGAAGGCCAGCGTTTTGAAGCACCAATATGGATTCCGATTAATTTTTGTCCAAAAAGATTATTATTTTTTTGAAAATCTTTTGCATATTTTTTTGCATGTTCTGTTAAATAGATTGGATGATGCTGTTTTTTGTAATCAAGTTCGGCAATTTCAAATATCATTTGTTGATATGTTTTTTTATTCAATTTTTTGAGTTCATCATCAAATAATGTATTCAAATAATACTCTGAGGGAAGATTGTAAGATAAAACATAGTTATCTGAAGAATAAAATCCATATTTCTTTTTTGCTTTGACTTCTTCAGCCAAATTCGTTGCTTCTTTTTCTATATCGAAGTTATAAACTGCGTCAAATTCTCCAAGTTTGAAATTTAAAGGCACGACCATAACATCATTAATGTAGGGGCTTGATTTAACAATCTCTTCAGACGATTTTTTTGTAATCCAAGTTATCTCCGAATGAGGAAATTTTTCTTTTAAGGCAATTAGCACAGGCAAGGTTCTGACTACGTCTCCCTTTGCGCCTAATTTGATTATTAAGATTTTCATAGTTAAATTTAAAATTTATTGATCTATTTAAAAATTATGAAAGCTTACATAGCAGGAAAACTCTGTTCTCAGGAAGAAAGGAAATTTTTGGAAGAGATTGCAAAATTATGTGAAGAGCTTGGGCTTGAAACATTTTTGCCACATAGAGATGTAGGTTTAGCAAAAAATATTAAAGATGTTAAAAAAATATTCAGAGGAGATATTGAAGAAGGATTCAAGGACTGCCATTTAATTATAGCAGATTTAAATGGCCTTCATGTGGGAGCAGGAACTGCATGGGAATTGGGATATGCTTATGCTAAAAAAATTCCTGCAATAGGCATAAAAACTGATGAGCCTATTGAAGATGCGTTAGATTATTTGAGTGCGATTTTAATTCATTCAATGGAAATTGTAGATTCTATTGAAAAATTAAAAGCTAGAATTAAAGAGAAGTTTAATCTAAAGGTCTAGTTGATTTTATCTCAACATTTCTCCATCCATCTGAATAAGATTTTCTCTTTTTAATATCTTTGAATGCAACATAATAAAGATAAAGGCGGGCAAAATACAATTGTATTGTCCAAAATAATTCTTGCAAATTTTCAGGATAGATAAACAAGAAATACCAGCCATATTTTATTTCATTAAAGAAAGATTTTGTTCTTGGCATATCCGGTGCGATTTTGTTGAGATTTTCATGACCTTTAATATTTCTAGATTTTTGATTCAACCAATCTTTCCAATTATCCGGATTTTTAACATAAACCTTGGCTTTTTGAATATAAGCTATTTCAAATCCCTTTTTCCAAAATAAATAAGGAATTATGCTGTCTTCAGATGTTTCAAGAGGAAAATCAAAAATTATGCCTTTCCTTATGGCAAATAAATAACCGGAACATTCAAAAAATTTTTTTTCTCTTGAAAGTTTTTCCCGCGTCTTGTCTATTCCTGAAAAAGCAAAATGCGCCCAATAACCATACTTTGAATTTTTTGTATCTAATGGAATCGGCTTTCCAGTAACACACCCTACTTTTTTGTTTTCAAATGCATTTATTATTTCTGAAAATGCATTATCAGAAACATAAACATCTCCATCAGTCATGATAAATAAATCGTCTCTACTATTGGAGCCAAGCTCCTGAAATAAGAGATTTAAAGCATAACTTTTACCCTCACCAGGATCAAGAAAAAAATTGAACCGTTTATCCTTTACATTTTTTTTAAAAAATTTTTCAACTTCAGGAAAAGGGTCTACGACAGTTACTCTAAAATCTTTTTTTACTTTCGAATTCAAAAAAACATTGACAGCCCTTAAAGTTGATTTCGGCTCATTGTAAGAAGTTATAATTATGTCTATCATATTATTTAACTTCAAAAGGATAATCTTCTGGACGGATGATTACTATTTTTTCTTTTTCTTTTGAAGCAACTATTCTGCATTTTTTTGTCCCTTGTTTTCCTATATCAGATAATTCAATTTCTTCAATAATTAGCACATCCGTTCCGATTTGAATTTTATCGCCTTTCTTTAATTCCCTCGCCTTTTTCTTCATAAACTAAAGATATAACTTAAACTTATAAATTTTATGAAATTAAACTTATATGAAGAATGCTATAGTTTTGTGTTCAGGTGGCATAGATAGTGTTACAACGGCTTATTACGTTAAGAAAAGATTACACTATAACAAAATTTTGATTATTTTTTTTGATTATGGGCAGAGAACAATAAAACAAGAAAGAAAAGCAAGCAAGGACTGTGCAAATAATATTAGCGCAGAATTTAATGAAATACAGCTGAGATGGCTTAGTGCTATCTCAAATTCACTCATAAACAAAGAAGAAAATAAAAAGTTTAATAAAAATTTGAAGGATACAAAAGAGGAATCAATGAGTTATTATGTGCCATGCAGAAACAGCATTTTTTTAACATACGCCCTCGCTTTTGCAGAATCACATTTTATAAAAAATAAAGAAAAATGTGACATTTTCGTCGGTTTTAAATGTGAAGGGCAAGAGCATTATCCAGATACAACACAAAAATTTGTAAATCAAATGAATAAGCTCAGCAAAATTTCATGTTCTTATCATTTTTTAGTAAAAGCTCCTTTAATTAAAAAAGACAAAGAGGATATAATCTTACTAGGAAAAAAATTACGAGTCAATTTTAAAAAAACTTTTAGCTGTTATGTAAGTCCGAATAAAAAACATTGTGGAAATTGTCTTGCCTGCAGGCTAAGAAAGGCAGGTTTTTATTGGGCTGACGTTGATGACCCAACTGAATATTAAACTTTATATCTAACCTTATCATACCAAATTTTAAAACTCAGGGGCAAAACCTGTCTATAAAATGGTTTCATAATTTTTTCTCTTATTGAATCATAAAATCCGACTGCTTCAAGAACAACCATACTAGGAAATTGATTATTCAAATTTCTTCTTATTACATCCTCTCGGGTCAGATATAAAAGCAATGGCCTTGGCAGCATTCCAAACCTTTTTTCGGTAACGCTTCCACGCATCAGATTCAAGATAAGATTCAAGTAAATATTTTTTCTTTTTAATAATATATGCGCCTTCCTGTCCCAATAATTCAGATGATAGGCTGAATCTTTTTCAGTTTTAATTGAGCCATCTTCACGTGCTCTTTGATAAAGTTTAGAACCCGGAAAAAATACAAGATTATTTACAGACAAGAAATATGGCACAGGTAGTTTCTGCAGTAGTTTTATCAAGCTTATAATGTGAATGGGCTTTTCATAAGGGTTGCAAGTTATAACATCATACATAACAGTCAGTTTATTACTGTATTTGTTTAATATTTGGGCAGCACGAATCACATCTTCATCTAACTGGTTTCTATGATATATTTCTTTATTTGTCAATTCGCTTCCCTGTATTCCTATAATTATGTCAGTGCATCCAGCGTCGATCAAAAGATTTATTTTTTCTTCAGTTATAGTCTTTGGGTCACCTAGACATTTAAATCTCATTTTCACTTTTTCCTTGTATAATTTACAAAACTTTTTTATGTCCTCAATAGGACGCAAAGAAAAAGTATCATCTCTAATATCAAAATATCCTAAGGTGGGAAATCTCTTTTTAAGTTCAAGAATGCCATTAATTATATATTCAGGAGAATGCCATCTAAGAATAGATCTTCTTTTTCCTTTATATAATTCATTAAATAAACTATTACTGCAGTAATGACAGCCGTAAGGACATCCTCTTCCTGTTAAAAAGAAGATTTCACCGCCTAAATCTTTTTCCTCAAATCTCCTTATGGCATGATTTTCTAGAATGAAATGATCTTCAATATCATAATCTGGCATTGGCAAACTGTCTAAATCTTCAACTAAATTCCTAATTTCATTTTTTATTATTCGGTCATTTTTTTTAATCCATAAATTTTTTATTTTTGAATAATCTTTTTTATTTTTGATTGCATTAGCTAATTCGACAATTGCTTGTTCGCCTTCCCCAATACATAAAATATCATTGTCATTAATACAGGATTCTGGAGAGATTGTAACATGAACTCCACCATAAACAATTGGAATGTTTAATTTTTTCAGAAATTTAATTATTCTGTCAGCTCTTTTGGATGTTGAAGCAAATGAATTTATTCCGATTAATTCACTTTGCTTGCAAAAATTTTCAAGCTGTTTTAATTCTTCGTTTGTATAATTTCTGCTATAATTTTCACTTAAAGTCATAAAAATTATTTTAACATCATAACCTGCTTTTTTCAGCACAGAAGAAATTGTCCTTATGCCTTGATCAGATGGATAGGTAGATGTGGAGATTAATGTTATTTTCATAATTCAAGGATAATAATTTAGTTTTTAATGCTTTTTATTAGAAACATCGTAAGCAGGGCAATGAATGCATTCCGGAGGGCATTTATTCTGGCGTATCATCTTTCTCATTTTAACATATCTTGGAGAATACCAAATCTCACGAAAAGGCTTTTGCAATGCATTTCCAATTGAAGTCCTGTGCTGCCAATCACGAACATTTGCTTCATTTTGGCCGCAACATGGAGTCACATCGCCATCAACGAAAATAAATGGCATTATCAGTTCCTTGCAGTTATTAATGCTTGGTTTTTTCTTTAGGCTTTCTGCTTCTTTTTTTGCACACATATTGATTGTGATTGGTATTTTGTATTTTTTTGCTCTTGCTTTTATTTTTTTGACATATTCAGGATCAATTGAAACTGAAAATTTTTCTGCTTCTTTAAATGTATGAAGCATAGGCGTAACCAATATTTCTCCGACTTCGGTATTCAATGAATGGACAAAATCAATAAATTTAGGAATTTCATCTTTTGATTCGCTTGTTACAATATAATGAAAACTTAAAATAGGGAATCTTTTTTTCATTTGCTTTTTTAATTTTACAAATGTTCGAATATTTTTTTCAATTAAGTCATAATTGCTTCCAACACATACTTTTTCAAAAGATTTTTTAGATGCTCCGTATGTGGAGATGAACTGGAAATCGGGGCCGATTTCAATAAGTTCTCTTATCTGCTCATCATTCTTGAAATGTGCAAAATGGTCAAAAACTTCGATAATTGTTCCTTTAGATTTGGCATAAGCCATCATTTTGTGATAATCTTTATTTGCATAAGAAGATCCTATCCCTGTTAATCCTAGCCATTTAAGCCTTCCGAAATCATCAAAAATTTTTTTGAACTGTTCAAAAGTCATGAATTTAGATGGCTCTTTCCAATAAGTATGTTCACAACAAACACATCTGAAAGGACAAATAGTTGAAGGCTCAATTTCAAGAAATGGAGGGAATAAATCTATTCCAAATGTTGGAAGAAACTTGTTCAATATGAATGCAGCAGTTTTCCGATTCCACCATAATGGATAAACCCAAAACATGTTATATAATTCAACAAACCTTCCAGAATAAACATAATTTGAAACTAACTTAATCTTATGACTTAATGGCATAGTTGGCATATTAAGCTAAAAATAGGGAGGTTTATAAAGATAATTGCGATTTTCTATAAAAATTTTTAAAGTTCGAATTTAATCTAAAACTATGTGGCTTTTAATTTTGTTAATAATAGTCGGCTCAATTTATTTTTTATCAATGCAGGGGATAACATGTTGCAATTCAGGGAGCACTTATGCACTTGTCAAATCTTTGGTGGAAGATAGAAAGCTTGAAATAAATAAATACATTAAGCTAACAAAATTTTTAGATTATGCTAATGTCAACAAAAAGTATTATACAGACCGTCCGCCGGGGCTTGCATTTACAGCAACTCCTTTTTATGCAATTGGCTTAAATGTAACATTAGTCTGTGTAATTGCAGGAACTTTATCCAGTGCATTAGTGTATTTGATTTCAATGCATTTAGTAAAAAATCCTTTAATCTCTTTTGCTACAGCTTTAATTTTTGCATTTTGCACTTTGAACTGGAGATACAGTACGATTTTTATAATGCATCCATTATCTACATTTTTGATCCTTATATCAGTATACTTTTTTTTACTGGGCTATCCAATCTTTTTAATAGGATTAATTCTCGGGCTTTCAACTTTCTTTGAGTATACTGATTTTGTTTATTTTTTTGGAATAGGTTTAACAGAACTGATTACTGGGAATTTTTCAAAAATTCTCCCATTATCTATAGGATTTTTTATAGGGGTAATACCAATACTAGCATATAATAAAAGATGTTTTGGTTCGCCGTTAACTACTTCTTACAAGTATAGTGCTCATTTCAAATGGTCAAATTCATTCAAGACGACATTTATAACCCCAATATCTGAAGGAATAAAGGGCCTCTTATTTTACATTAAAAATAAAAATGGAATAAAAATTCCAGGAGGAATTTTGTTAGTGAGCCCGGTTTTAATATTCGGAATAATTGGATTTTTGTATATGCCTTTTGAGCTATTGATATTATTTTTAAGCATTACTCTGCCTTTATTTTTGCTGATCTCAAAACATAAAACTTATTGGGCAGGAGGAGCAGGGGATTATAGATACCTGTCATCAATGATACCTTATATCACAATTCCAATTTCCTTAACATTAAATAACTTAACATTTTTATGGCCAATAGTTCTGATACTTGCTTTAATTTCTCTGGCAATGGTTATTTTAAAAATGGTTATTTTAACAATCTCTATAAATGATTTAAATAAAATAGAACCTGATTTGATAAAAAAGATAAAATCAGGAAATTTTAGTTTTTTAAATTTAAATGCAATGGGAAAATTTATAGCCGTAATATTTGATACATTATTCATCAGAAAAAAAAGACTTGAAAAAACTATGGGCAATTAACATGGAGAAAAAAATTTTATTTTTAAAAGCCAGAATTGGGATTGAAGACCCATTTCCCCCCTTGGCATTTAGTTATCTTGGAAAAATCGCTCAGGATAAAGGCTTTAAAGTTATTATTGAAAATTTAAACGCACAATATAATTCAAAAACTGATGAGGATATAGCAGAATTAATCAAAAGAGAAAATCCCGCTATTGTCGGGATAAATATACTGACCAACTTTGCAAGAGATTCTTACAAATTAATTTCTAAGATAAAGCCTGATTCAAAAATGATTATTGCAGGGGGGCCCCATTGCACAATCTGTCCAGAAGAAGTTTTAGAAAAAGGGGCAGATATAGTTTTTATAGGAGAGGCGGAAAATTCATTTGAAAGATTTCTTGACGCATTTATTGCAAATAAAAGCATTAAAAATATCAAGGGAATTGCATACAAAGAAAAAAACAAAATGATAAAAAATAAACTTCCTGAACCATTAGACTTGAACACGCTTCCAATCCCTGATAGAGATATTCATAAAAAAGAAGATTATGTTAAAGTAAAGGAAGAAATCAATAATTTTGGGGCAGTCTTAACAAGCAGGGGATGCACAGGGCAATGCAGTTTTTGCTTTCATTCTTTGTTTGGAAAATGTTTTAGATTTAGATCTTCAGATCTAGTCATCAAAGAAATTGAAGAGTTGAATAAAAAATATGGAGTAAATTTTATTGATTTTGTCGATGATGCTTTTACTGCAAACAGAAAAAGATTGATGGAAATATGCGATTTGATAATTGCAAAAAAAATTCACATAAAATGGTGTTGTGCTTCAAGAGTTGAATTCCTGAACAAGGAAGTATTGATGAAAATGAAAGAGGCAGGATGTGAAATGGTCAGCCTCGGCATGGAGAGCAATATTCCTGAAACCTTAATTAAGACAAAAAAAACAAGTAATCCTCAGTGGTATATACAACAAACTGAAAATGTTTTAATATGGTGCAAGGAGACTGGCATCAGAGCAGGAATAAATACTTTGACAGGATTTCCATGGGAAAAAGCAGAGGATATTAAAAAAATGCACATTTTTATTAAAAAAATCAAAAAGTATGTTACACAAGGTTTTGATGGAGGGATTATCCAACCACAACCAGGAACAGAAATCTACAATCAATATGCAAAAGAATACCGATTTGAAAAATGGTGGCTTGATAAGAAACCTTTATTTAAGGATAACTACCGCCCATTTTTTATTATATATTATCATAGATTTTGGGATCATTTGCATAATAATTTTTTTAGTTTTGATAAAGATGTATTCAGAGAAATAGATAAAATGTATAAGTTTATGGGAAAATGGAATTTATATATAATTACAAAGAGAAGATTCAGAAATCCCATAAAAGTTTATGTTATTTATCAGGCATTATTCATTTTAAGCAATTTTTCACTTTTCTTATATAAGATCTCTCCAAAATTGGAAAGAATGATCATGGAAAGAATTAAAAAATTCAGTTATAGGTTTAAATTCAGAAAAGGTACAGATAATTCGAACTTATAAGCGAAAATTTATATAATTGAAAATTTTTTGAAGAAAATGAAAATTAAATCAATATTTCTTGCTCATGATTCCTTCACATATTGGTCGGGGGAAAGCGGAAAACCATTAAAGCAATTCATTGCTGATGATTTCTTTTCATTGACTGCACAACAGATAAAAAAATATTATCCGGAGATTGAAATAGAATGCTGGTGCCCTGAAAAAACTTATGACAAAATGCATGAATTTGATTATAACGGAATAAAGTATAAACAATTTCCAACCACACTTTCTTTGGTTTATGCAACAGATTTTTCAATTTCAATGTTAAAAGAGCTGAGAAAAGAAGCTGAAAAAAGCAAGAAAGAGGGATATAAATTGATATTGCATGTTCATGAAATTCACAATGTCCACGGCATTCTTATTGCGAAATTATTCAAAGGAGAAAATATAATTGTCCAGCATCATGGAGGAAGCTGGCCTTTGAAACATCTAAAACAAACTAAAAGATACAAGTTCTTTTTTCCATTCTTTTTTCTAGCCCAAGTTTTTGAAAATAAATGGCTGAAGAATGTAAAATACTATTATGCATTAAGCAATGATGAAATAAAATATCTAAAAAATGTTGCACCGGAATCAAAGATAAAGTTTCAAACCATGGGAATAGGAGAATATCTTTTCAAAAAGATAGAGAAAAAAACCGCAAGAAAAAAATTAGGCCTGAATATAGACAAAAAAATAATAATTTATCTTGGAAGAGTAAATCAAGTCAAGGGAGTAAAGATTTTGATTGATACAATGAAAGGCCTGCCTGACATTGAATTAAAAATTTTAGGGTATGGCCCGCAAAAAGATGAATTTGAGACTTATGCAAAAGAACTTGGGTTGAAAAATGTTAAATTTTTCGGAGGAGTATTTGGGGAAGACAAACATTTATATTTAAGCGCGGCAGATGCGTTAATCTTGCCCTCTGCAAAAGAAGGCGCCCCTGTAGTGATTATGGAGGCCATGGCTTCAAATCTTCCGGTAATCGTTACAGACATAGGGGGAACTTCAATAATGGTAGCCAATAAAAAAAATGGGATAATTACAGAGAGAAAACCTGAAAAAATTGCAGAAGCAATAAAAGAAATCTTAACCTGGAAACCAAAAGATTTTTCAAAATATGCAGAATTATATAGATGGAAAAAAATTGTGGATAATACTGTTAAAGACTACAAAGAGATAAAATGAAAATATTAAAAGAAAAATTTTTTGAAGAAATTACGCTTTTTGGCGGAGCATTGTTTTATGTTTTTGTTATATTTTTAGCTCATCTCATTGGCGAAAAAAATTATGCGTTCAAACTTTTAATTGGTTTGTTTGCTATATATTTTGTTGCATTTATAATAAGACTGGTTTATTTTAAGGAAAGACCAAAAAAAGTAAAACATTCAAATCTACTTGAAAGGCTAGATGCATCTTCATTTCCAAGCGTGCATTCGGCAAGAATAATCTTTTTATCAATATCGTTTATTATGTTATATTCAAAAGATTTAGTTGTTGTTTCTCTTCTCTTTTTATTAAACTTGGCTGTTGTTTATTCAAGAATATATTTGCTTAAACATGATTTGATTGATGTCATCGGAGGAATTTTGTTGGGAATTGCCTGTGCAATTATAATTATATAATTTAATGAAAATACAATCCAATTAAAACCAAAACAAGCCATAATAAAAAAGTGAAAAGGATTTTTTTATCAAAGATAAAATTCTCAGGATTTCTTATTTTTTCAGGGCTATTACATGCATTATCAAAATATAATATTAACAGATAAAATGAGATTGGCAGGGTCAATAAAAGCAATGGATAAAACATAATGCAATAAACACTAAACAAAATTAACAAGGCATTTGCAGAGAGAATTATTGCAAGATTAAAGACTTTAGCATGATCTTTCTTCAAGCATGGGCGGTAATTTTCAAGGCCTCTTAAATTTACTTCTGTTATTCGTTTTCCTGAAACTAAAAATATGGAAAGGAAAAACGCGAACAATAAAATCCAATAAGAAATAGGAATATTTAGAATAAGAAAACCAGAAATTGCCCTAATTACAAAATTGACAGCAATGATTATGATGTCCAAAAAAGCAATGTCCCTAAATAAAAATGTGTAAAGCTGGGAAGACAAAAATAATAAGATGATACTATAAAAAAAGTTTCGTGAAAGATAAAGTGCCATGATAAGAGACAATAAAAATAATACAATACAAACAGCTATGCCAAACTCTTTTGAGATTTTCTTTGAAGCCATTGGGCGTTTGCATTTCTCAGTATGATTTCTATCTTTTTCAATGTCCTTCAAATCGTTTATTATATAATAACTTGAAGAGATAAAGGAAATTGAAATGAAACCAAGAATTACCTTAATGAATAAAGATAGATTAAACAAGTTCAATGAGAATACTAATGGAACAAAGATAATTATATTCTTATACCACTGCTCTATTCTAATTAATTTAAAAAAATCTTTTATTTCCACCTATCTTTTTAATATGTTTTGTTTAAAAAACTTGTGAAATTTATGAGAAAAATTTAAATAGGTTGATTTTCTTTTTTGTTTTATGGAAGTTTTAGTTACTGGAGCCCCAGGCTGGCTTGGGACTAGTCTTGTTGAGGAATTGGTTAAAAAAAGGTTCAAGGTGAGATGTCTAGTTTTAGAGGGATTAGATTCTTCATACTTAGAAAAATTAGGTGCAGTAGTAATTAAAGGAAATGTATTAAACAGGGAAACATTAGACAAGGCAACAAAGGGAGTTGATATCGTATTTCATTGCGCAGGAATAATTCATCCTAAAAAAATAAAAGAATTATATCAGGTAAATTATTTTGGAACAAAAAATCTTTTGGATTCGGCAATTGATTCTGGGGTAAAAAAGTTTATTCTTGTAAGCAGTAATTCTCCGATGGGATGCAATGAATACAGAGAAATTTTGTTTAAAGAAGATGATCCTTATAATCCTTACAAAAATTATGGAAAAAGCAAGATGCTCGCAGAAAAATATGCAAATTATATGTTTAAGGAAGGAAAAATTGATGTTACAATAATAAGGCCCTGCTGGTTTTATGGACCTAACCAGCCCCTAAGACAAACAACTTTTTTTAAGATGATAAAGAAGGGAAATCCGATTGTTTTTGGAGATGGACAAAATTTGAGAAGCATGAGTTATGTAGATAATATTGTCCAAGGATTAATTTTAGCTGCAGAAAGCAAAAAATCAAGCGGACAAACTTATTGGATTGCAGATTCAAAGCCCTATTCAACATTAGAAATTTATGGAACAATTGCAGATTTGCTTAATGTTAAATTAAAACCAAGATTTGTTCCTGGCCTAATGTCAACAATGTGTGAAATCAGCGATGGAATTTTACAGGGAACTGGATTATATATTAAAGAAATACACGTTGCAGGGGAGATGAATAAAAATATTGCCTGCAGCATTGAAAAGGCAAGAAAAGAATTAGGTTATAATCCAAAGATAGATTTAAGGGAAGGCATGAAGCGATCTATTGAATGGTGCAGGAAGCAAGGGGTAGAGATATAATTTTAAAATGTATTTAGTAACAGGGGGGTCTGGTTTTTGTGGTTTAGAAATTGTTAAACTTCTGTTAAAGGAAAATGAAAAAGTTAGAGTTTTAGATTTAGAGCCATTGCCTAAAGAGTTTCGGAATGATAGACGAATCGAATTTTTACAAGCAGATATCAGAGATAAGGAAAAGGTTTTTGAGGCGTGCAAAGGAATTAAAAAAATAATACATACAATTGCAAAGGTTCCAATAAGCAAGGCAGGAAAAGTTTTTTGGGAAGTCAATGTCGCAGGAACTGAAAATTTGTTAGAAGCAGCCTTGAAAAATAAAGTTGAAAAAGTGGTTCATATCTCTTCGAGTGCAGTCCAATTCACAGAAAAAAATCCTGTTGATGAATTGGATCCTTATAATCCTATTGGGCCCTATGCTGAATCAAAATTAGAAGGAGAACTCGTATGCAAAAGATTCATTGAAAAAGGTCTAAATATAGACATAATCAGACCAAGAACAGTTTTAGGGGAGGGGAGATTGGGCATATTTGATATTTTATTTGAGTGGATTTCAGAAGGTAAAAATGTTTATGTCATGGGATCAGGAAATAATATAATTCAATTCATTCATTCAGAAGACCTAGCAAGATGCTGTTATTTGGCATCTTTAAAAAAAGGCTCAAACATATTTAATGTTGGCTCAAAAGAATTTGAAAGTTTAAGAGAGGATCTTCAATACCTTATTGATTATGCTGGAACAAAATCAAAGGTTAGATCAATACCAATTAAGCCGGCTATTTTGATATTGAAATCTTTAGATATACTTCATCTTTCACCATTAGCTTCGTGGCATTACATGACTTATCATAAAGATTTTTATTTTAACAATGAAAGGGCAAGAAAAATTTTGAAATGGGAGCCAAAGTATGGAAACAAAGAGATATTTAAGATTGCATATCAAAGTTATATTAAAAACAAAGGCAAAAAGTCAGAATTTGGCACAAGCCATAGAAAACCACTAAAACAAGGAGTCTTAAAGGTAGTTAAATTATTTTCATAATTCATTTTTTAATAAAATTTTTTTTGAGAGATTATAGTTATGCTCTGAATTTTCCATCCATTTAATGGCATATTTTCTATCAATATTCTCTCCCGGAAAACTTTTGCTGTTCATTCTCTTATATCTAATTTTCTTTGATTCTTCAACTAGGAAGACTTTGGAAGATTTTGGTAATTTTTTGATGATAGAAGAAAGTTCTTTCTCATTTGCTTTTTTCTGATATATCATGAAAATAGACTGCAAAAAAAATTCATCGACAAATATTTCCTGATTATTGTCTCTTAAAAGATAGCATCTTGCAAAAACAGCAGAGAGATAAGAATTTCGCATAAGAAAAATTTTAATATATTTTTTGAAATTCAGCCTTTCTAAAGTAATCCAGTTAGTATTCATTGTATAAAATAGATATAAGGATAATGATAAATTTTCAAAAAAAAATTTGAGAAAAGGAATTATCTTTTCAAAAGAATTATCTTTTATTGAATTATATTTGAATCCCTTCTTTTGAAGGTCTTTTAGATAAGTAGTTTTTCCAGAATTGGACAAACCAAAAAATTCGTTAGTGCGAGATTTATTCGAAAATGTTAAAATTTTTATTTTCATTTTTTCGCATAGATAATAAAACTTTCCGATAAATATTTAGTCATGAGGTTTATTGAAAAATTTCTATCAATAAGTTTCGAATGAAATTTCTGTGAAAAATATCTAAACAAGGGAAAATGAAAACCCTTGCCAAAAACCGCAGGATAAATTTTCAAAACCTGGAAACCATTTTCTTCTAATTTGCTTTTTAACTTCAAAATATCTATTTGCTTTGAATGTATCTCTTTATCACGCATTTTAATGCTTAAAAAATGAGGATTTTTTGTTATTAACAACAGCTTACCGTCTTTTTTTAGAAGCCTCATAAATTTTTTGATTGCTTTATCTTTTTCAGGGATATATTCGAAACATCGAATCGAATAAACTAAATCATATTTAGATTCAGGCAGATTTAATTTTAGAAAATCTCCCTCAATAAATTTAATATTTTGAGTGCCAGCAAACCTCTTTTTTGCCATTTTAAGCATTTCTTTTGAAATGTCGATAGCGTCTATTTTTTTGCAATGATGAGAAAGCAGTTCAGTCCAGATGCCATCACCAGGGCCTATTTCAAGTGCAGAATTAAAATTCTTTTCTTGTATTGATTTTATTATAGATGCCTTTGTTTGATTAAATTGTGAAATTGATGATTTTGTTCTGAACCATTTCCAATCAGAATAAGTTTTAAATTCAGATTTTTTATTAAGATTATCATAAAAAGTGCCAATTTTTTCTGAGAAATTATCTTTATGGTTAATCATATTATTATATTTTTGCTGTTCTTTTAAGTTTTTAGTTAGATAAAAGCTTTCATATATCTTTCTTTGAGATTATTATAAGAGGTTTCTTTTATGATCGCCTTTCTATTATTTTGCCCCATCTTTGAGCGCTCATTTTCAGGCATTGAAAAAAAATTGTCAATTTGTTTTTGCATATCAGAAATATTGTTCTCAGAAGTTATGACTCCAGGGATAGATTTTAGTGCAGTAATATTTGAAACCAAAGCAGGGGTTTCACATAACATTGATTCTCTTGAAACTATACCAAATCCTTCTATTCTGCTCGGCAAAATTGACAAATCCGAAGCAGAATAATAATCCGGCAACGCCTCATTTTTGATAGAAGGCAAAACCAAGACATTTTTTAATTTGTTTTTAGAGAATGAATTGTCCTCTTCTTTTCCGATTAAAACGAAATATTTTTCTTTATTATTTTTAGCTAATTGAAAAAGAGTATCAGAACCCTTTAAATATTGTATTCTTCCAACAAAAATGATTATTTCTTTGTTTAGGGGAAGGCCTAATTTTTTTCTCATTTCTAATTTATTTTTTTTGAAAAAAATTTTTTCATTCAAGATAAGAGGGAGATGGAGTATTTTATGTTTAAATGGAAAAAAATATTTTTTTATAAGTTCTGCCTGATCTTGAGCGCCAAATATTATTTTATCAGAAAAAATAAAAGGAATGCTTAAAGATATTGTTCTAAGGAGTTCAATTAACTTTTTACGTAAATTTTTCTGAATTTTATACGCTTCAAGGGCATTGCCATGAATATTAATTATAAATTTAACATTAGTAAAAATTGAGGAAAAAAGCAAAGCATAGCTCTCTAAAGGCGTGCCTAAATTAGTTAAAAAATTAACCTTATTTTTTTTACAAAATCTTCGCAAATATATTAAAGAGCTTAATTTATCCTCATCTATATGAATTATTTTTGTCCTTTCCAATTCATATTTATCTTGAGTTTTGGGGGTTGCTAAAAATATTTCAGAGGCTTTTGGAATATATTTTTCTGCATAAGACAATCTTAACTGCTTGTGTTCAGCAAAACATGTTGTAAAGAAGCATATTCTCATTTTAATAAATACTTAAAAATTTAAATGTTTTAAAATCTTTGTGGAAATCAAAAATAAGAAAGTATTGATAACCGGTGCAGGGGGATTTATTGGAAGCCATTTAGTTGAAGAGTTGATTAAACTTAATGCAGATATTTTTTGTTTTTTATCTTCAAACGATGAAGTTGCAAATTTAAGGGAAATTGAAGGATGCTTAGATCAAGTTAAAATAATTTATGGGGACCTGAAAAATTATAATGAAATCAAAAATGCTGTAGAAGGAAAGGATATTATTTTTCATTTAGGCGCATTAGTATCAGTTTCAGATTCTTATGAAAAACCTTTTGATTTTTTTGAAACAAATTCCTTGGGAACATTTAATTTATTAAATGCTTCAAAGATGAAAAAATTAAAGAAAATAATAATCACCTCAAGTGCAGAAGTTTACGGCAATGCAAATGGATTGGTTGATGAAGAATTTCCACTTCATGCAAACTCTCCTTATGCTGCTTCAAAAGTATCTGCTGAAAAATTTGCTGAAAGTTTTTATTTTTCATATTGCCTTCCTGTTTCAATCGTTAGGCTGTTTAATGTGTTTGGACCTAGGCAATCATTAAAGCCTATAATTCCTTCAATAATTTCAAAAAGCCTCAAAGATGAAAAAATTAATATTGTTAATCTTTATGCAAAGAGAGATTTTATATTTGTAAAAGATGTTATCGATGCTTTTTTAAAAATTGCAGAATCTGAAAATTCAAACGGAGAGGTATTTAATATAGGAAATGCAAAAGTCGTTTCAATAAAAGAAATATTGGATATTGTTGAAAGATTAATGAATAAAAAAATTAAAAATCTTGAAATCAAAAATACAAATGAAAATTCAGAAAAATTGCTTATTTGCAATAATGCAAAAGCAAGAAAAATTTTGAAATGGGAGCCAAAGACTTCATTAGAAGAGGGATTAAAAGAATGCATAGATTACTATAAAACTAAGCATTGACATATTCGAGAATTATTTCTTCTAAATATTTAAGAGAGATCCTATCTGCAACAAAAGAATTATAAAATTTTATGTTGCTTTTTTTGAAGCCAGGATAGTTTTCAGGATTTTTCACAACTATAAATAATTCTTCATTTTCAATAAGATGACTTAATTCAAGCTCATTCAATAAATCTTCATGAAGCTTTTCGCCGACTAATAATCCTTTTGTTTCTATTTTTATTTTTTTATTAAACATAGGAGCTATTTTATTTTCCATTAATTGAGCCAAATCTCCTAATTTAAAAGAGTTCATTTTAAGTATAAAAATTTCTCCGCCTTGCATAATATCCGCCGCCTTTAAAACTAATTTTACCGCATCCGGAATTTTCATAAGAAATCGCGTAACTTCCTTGTCAGTTATCCAAATATCTTTTGAATTTTTTATTCTATCAACCATAATCGGGATAACAGAACCACGCGAATTAGCTACATTTCCAAATCTAACGCATGAAAATTTTTGCTCTTGATTAATATTGCCATTTAAGGTTATTCTTTCTGCAATAAATTTTGTGGCACCCATAACACAGCTGGGGGAAGCTGCTTTATCTGTGCTGATTGTTATTGTCTTTTTAACTTTATATTTAACGCACAGGCGTATTAAATTAGATGTTCCAAGAATATTAGTCTTTGCGCATTCAATTGGCTCATCTTCAGCAATAATTAAATGCTTCATTGCCGCAGCATGAAAAACAATGTCAATTTTGTTATTCTCAAAAATGGATTCCAAAGTATCGTAATCTCTTATATCGCCCATAAAAATTTCAATGCGGTTATCGTCAAGCTTTTGTTTTAAAGAAAATTGCTTGATTTCATCTCTGCTGAAAATAATAACTTTGCTGATCTTAAAATTTAAAAGTTGTTTGACTATTTCGCTTCCTATTGACCCCGTCCCTCCAGTTACGAGAATGGTTTTATTATCCAATTCCATTTTTTGATCAAGGCGGGCTAATTTAAAAGTATTTTTGTTTTAGATTAGCAATAATTTTTAAATATAAACATGATATAAATTAAATGATTTATATCACAGGCGATGTTCATGCATTCTTAAATAATTGGGAGCAGAAAAAAATTGGGTCTGAGGTAAGAGCTTCATTAAAATACCTACAAATATTACATAGATACAAATTGAATGCAACGCTTTTTGTTAATGGAATTTGTTTAATGAAGGAAAAGGAAAATGTTGATAAACTTCTCAAATTTGATGTTGAATTAGGGGGGCATACTTATAATAATTTTGGGAGTATGAATATTTTCAAAAGTTATGTCAACAGAAAATATTTTGGATGCATATATGGCTCTGATAACTTTCAAAAAAAGGATATTAAGAAAACAAAAGAAGCTTTCGAAAATGTCGGATTAGAAATGAAATCATGGAGAACCCATGCTTATGGTTCAAATGACGCCACGTTTAAATTTTTAAATCAAAATGGAGTTACTCATGTCTCGGATCTTCTTGGAGACACGAGACCTTTTCGAGAGAATGGCGTAATTCATGTTCCAATAAATATTCCTCCTGACCAAAATACAATTGCTTATGGCCTATTAAATCCAGAAAATAGAGATCCATTTGCATCCTGCACCAAAGGAAGAATTAAGCCTGAAGAATGGTTCGAGATATTAAAAAAAAGAATTGAAAAAAATGAAAAAGATAATATTGTAAGTATATTATTGCTACATCCTGCAACAATGGCATATATCAACAATTTTAAGCTTTTTGAAAAAATAGCAAAATTTTTATCAAAGTATAAATCTGGAAAGATCTCTGAAATTAAAGCTTAATTTTTTTGAAAAAAATACTTTATCAATAAACAATCCTCTTTTTTTATTCCTTTTATAGCAAACATCACAGTAAAATAAACTAACGCTCCAAAAATAACTTCAGATATTCCCAACAATAGATTCATGTCTTTAAAATGTAAATTGATTGCATAAAGAATCATGGACATAATAATCGCACCAAAAATCGGCTTGATAATATGAATTTTATTTAGTTTGATATCAAATTTTCTTTTTGAATAAATGTAAAGGCCAATCATATAAACAGACCTTGAAGTAATAGTGGCGATTGCTGCCCCGGTGATAGCCCAGATTTCAGAAAATCCTAATAAATATTTTATAAGAATTGCATTTAAGATTACATTTGAAAGCGAAGCAATAATCAAAAGGTTCAGCAAATACCGCGATTTTTCTTTGGCAGCCAACAATGCCCTAAATGAATTTGAAATTGGAACTTCAAAAATCAGGAATGAAAGAACATAAAGAGGAAGCAAGGCAGGAAGATATTCATAACCATAAACAGTCTGCACAATATAACCCCCAAGTATTATTAAACCTGCCAATAAAGGAATTGATATCAGAAGTGTATATTGCAGGACTTTTTCAAATGCCTGCGGAAGTTTTTCTTTTTTTAATTTAACAAACATAGGAATTAAAATCGGGGCAATTGAAAGTAGGACTCCTAACCCTTCGGCAATAGTCATCGCAGCAGCGTAAAACCCCGCAAATTTTTTTTCACTTATATAAAATCCAATCATGATAATATCAACATACCCAAATATTACAGAAAATGCACTTGCAAAAATAAAGTAGAACAAAAACTTGTTAATTCTTTCTTTATCTGCACCAATTTTTTGTTTTTCAAACAAGAAAGGAGCAATTTTGAACGAATAGTATAGCAAAAATAATAATGCAAAAAGCATTGAAATCGAAAGCACAACAAAAACTCCGGAAGTATAATACTGTCTCATAAAATAAGTAAAAACTAACAAAACCCCTATTATTCGAATAAATTCCCACATAAGCTGCTTAACTGTCAATAGTTTTACTTTTCCAAAGACATAAAAAATCGATTCGTAAAAAGATTCAAGAGAATAAACCAACAAATAAAAACTGCTAAATATTAATGGGAAAAGCAAAGCCTTATCTTTGTATACAAAAAAAGCCAATGGATAAGATACTAATAATAATCCAATGCTTAAAACAAGCGAAAGTATCAATTTGAGTTTTAATAAATATTTATATCTGGCAATTGCCAAGGATTTTTTTGAATTTTTTAGGGCTTCTGAAACATATAATGCCAATGCTTGATTTATTCCAAGATCTGCAAACATTAACAGCATTAGAGTAATAGACAATACAAGATTAAAGACGCCAAAATCTTCAGGCAATAAAAATCTTGCAATTAAAATTGTAAAAATCAATGCACCAATTTTACTGAAAAATTTCATTAAGAAGTCCCATAAAGAATTTTTTACTGCATGCGATTTAATTGATTCCATTTAAGATATACAATAAATATAAACATATAAAAACTTTATCTGAGGTTTCATTGAATGAAAAAGACCTTAAAACAATTTTTAGGCTATGTGGTCATTGCAGGTTTGGCGACCTTATTGGATATTTTTATTCTATTTTTCTTAACAGAAAAAATAGGTTTATGGTATTTTTATTCTTCAATAATTTCTTTTGTTTCAGCATCCATCCCTAACTTTATGTTAAATAAATATTTTAATTTTAAAAATAAGGATAAAAGATTAGTTCAACAATATGGAGTATGGTTTTGCATCTCCATTGTAGGCTTGATATTAACGCAAATGTTTATGTTTATTTTTGTTGAATATTTTAAGATTTATTTTTTATTGGCAAAGTGTTTAACAATTATGATGGTAATTTTTTGGGATTTTTTTGGAAACAAAAGTTTAACATTTAATTCTAATTTCTTTTAGAAAGATAAAGAATACTGTATTTTCGGACTACATTAAAATTAGTAAGATTTGCAGGCTCATTTATTCCTATTGCAAAATCAACATCAGAATAATTAGTTGAATCATTCACATTTGCAGTCATTCCTCCTGCAAACCATATTTGGCGCCTTTCATTAATATTGGGGATTGGCATAAATTTTTTTTCATAAAAAGATGTTTTATTAGCTAAAAATAAATTATAATCCTGGATGCTGACAAACTCCTTCACATCCTTGCCCCAATAAAGATGAGCTAAAAGCTGGAAGTCATCCGGATTATTGCCCACGATAAAAGTTTCATTTTTATAAACAGAAGTTATATTTTCCAAATCTTCGGAGATCATCTTCCCCATAGGCTTTTCTCTTAAATGAATCCCATTGTTAAGCATCCAATTGAATTCCGTCCCATAAATTAAATTTCCTTCCATAGGGAAATTAATTTGAATTATATATGGTACTAAAAATAAGAGCAAGATTATGGCAGAAAATATAAGTTGTTTTTTGAATTGATTTCTATCCAGATTTTCTGAAATAATGAGAGTCATAATTGGGACCAATAAAAGCATATACCTAATTTGAGGATTGGATAAAATAAGCAGAAGCGATAATGAAACAAAAACTATATCCTTTTTATAATTTTGAAAAAGCGAAGGCTTGTACATTATCCAATAATAAAACGGAATTGACAAAAATATGCATAAAAGATTTAGAAAACTTTTTTCAGAATGGCCTGAAGCCCTGTTATAAATTCCTCCGGATATATTTGCAATAGTTCCAAATGTACTTTTTAAAATAGTAAAAAATGGAAAGTTGAATAAAATTTGGTCAAGTAAAAGCCTGGGCAAAAGCCCAATAAAAACAAAAAAGGAAAATAAAACAAAATGATAAAATTTTTTATCGTATAAATAAACGACAGCCAAAATAAATCCAAAAAATAATATTGTATCCCAAACAGCCCAGCCCAGCCCTGCAAAAATTGCCGAATATACTAAATACTTCCAATGCTCCTCATTATCGAATTTTTTAATGAAATAATATGCCCATAGCATAAAAAGGGAAGCTAACTGAATTGGGTTTATCCATGGGGCCATATACCATAAAACTGGTGAGAGTAAAATCAATAAGAAAGATTTTTTGTCATTTCCAGTTATAACGTATACCGAATAAATTATTAGAAACAAAAATATTAAACTGGTGATTTTAAAAATCAAAAAATTATCAAAAAATTTGAGAAAAGGAGAATGAATATAACCGTATAGATAAGAGTGAGAAGATCTTATGTCAGCAGAATATTTGCCTGAAAAATATTTTGCAGTATCTGAATAGTCTCCTATGTCAGTAGAGCCGTAATATTTAGTAAGAAATGTTATGAAGATTAAAGTTAAAATTAAAAATAACACGATTTTTTTATAAGTGTATTCGTTCATTTTCAATATATTGCTTGTACCAAAGCTGGAATGATATTAAACTCCATAATTGCCTTGAATAATACAATTTCGAAGCTTTAAAATTTTTATTTATTTTTTCTATATAATTAAAATTAAATATTTTTTGTTGATTTATAAAATTGGGAGAAAGCAAATCTTGTCTAATTCCAGAAAGTTCATTGTTAAGCCAATTTTCTATTGGCACAAAAAAGTGCCTTTTTTTCCTCTCACTTGTTTCTTTTGGAATCAAATTTTTAAAAGATTCTCTTAATAAAATTTTATTTTGAAGCAAATCTAACTTTAAATTTTGAGGAAGTTTAAATGCAAATTCCGCAAGTCTATAATCTAAAAAAGGCACTCTGCCTTCTACTCCAAAAGCCATTGTATTCTTATCAACTTTCATTAGTAAATCATCAACCATTGGTTCTTTAAAATCAATTTTCTGGCATGAATAAACTATATCTTGATTAAAGTTTTTTTCATAATTTTCATAAAGATTAATTTTGTGCGATAATAATTCAGATTGCTCTTCTTCATTGAAAATTGAAATCTGGTTAAAATAACTTTCTGCATTATTTGGAGAATTAACATAATTTGAGAATCTTTCAATTCCCTTTTCACCTAATGCTGAAGCGAATTTGAAATTTTTATCTAATATTGAGTAGGGTATTTTTTTCAAAAATTGCGGAATTAATTTTTTAAAATTTGCAGGCGTAGATTTTAGGAATAATTTTTTAATTAACATAAATTTATATTGTGGATATCCTGCAAATAACTCATCTGCACCTTCTCCGGTCAAAATGACTGTGCAATATTTTTTTGCAAATTTTGATAAAAGATATGTGGGGATTGAGGTGGGGTCTGACATTGGCTCATCCAAATGATATATTATTTTGGGAAGATGCTTAATCGAATCCCCATTTATAATAAGTTCATGATGATTAGTTCCAATTTTTTCTGCCAGGTATTTGGCCTCATTAAGTTCTGTATATTCCTGTTCTTCAAAACCAACTGAAAAAGTTTTTATCGGATGCGAATATTTTGACATTAAAGCAACAATAGTCCCAGAGTCTATGCCTCCAGAAAGAAATGCCCCGTATGGCACATCAGACATTAATCTCGATTTAACAGCATCATCCAATAATTGGCGAAATTCTTTTATTGCAGTACTTTTTTTGATAGTTTCAAGATTTTCTGGCAAATCCCAATATTTTTTTATTTCAATAGTTTTAACATCTAATTTGTAAATCAAATAATGTCCAGGCATCAATTTCTTTATTCCCTGAAAAAAGGTGTTTTCAGTAGTATTGGCCCTAAATGTCAAGAAGGAACTAATAGCATCTTGATTTACAATCTTAGTTATTTCAGGATATTTTAATATCCCTTTTATTTCTGAAGAAAAAATGAATTTCTTTTTATTATAAAAATAATATAAGGGTTTTATTCCTACCCTATCCCTTGCTAAAAATAAAATTTGTTTTGCAGCATCATAAATACAAAATGCAAACATTCCCTGAAGCTTAGAAAGCATCTCGGTGCCATACTCTTTATATAAATAGATTAAAACTTCTGTGTCCGTATTTGACTTAAAATTATACTTTTTTTCTAATAATGCTTTTAATTCTATGTAATTATAAATCTCTCCATTAAACGTGATCCATATTTTTTCATCCTTATCAGACATAGGTTGTTTGCCTGATTTTGACAAGTCAATTATGGAGAGCCTATTATGGCCTAGAGAAACATTCTTGTCGGAATATATCCCAGAATCATCTGGCCCTCTATGTTTTATTTCATTTAAAGAATCTCTTAAAAATTTTTTATCTTCAAAATTAAATCCTATTATCCCGCACATTTTAAGACAATTCTTTTACACTATAAATACTTTGATCCTTGAAATAAATGCGCGCAAGTACCTCGGATAAAAATCCAAATATTAAAGTCAAAAGCCCACTTAAAACCAGTAGTACTGAAAACATCAAGAATGGGCCTAACTGCAAACTAGACTTATATTTAACAATTTGCCATGTTGCAATTAAAATTGCAAAAATCCATTGAATTAATGCAAGGGCTCCAAAAAAATGAAGCGGGCGAGAAGAATAAATTGACCAAAATTTTAAAAAAAGTAAATCAAAAAATCCCTTAATTCCCCGATTAATGTTACCGTATTTTGTCTTTCCATGTTTTCTCTCACGATGATTTACTTTTATTTCCCCTATTTTATATCCTTTTATATACAAATATGCAGTTATATATCTGTGAAGCTCCCCAAAAAGCTCTAAGTCTTTTAAGCATTCTTTTTTGTAGATTTTTAATGCACAACCATAGTCATGTAATTCATCTCCGATAAGTTTTTTTCTTAAAAAATTTATGGATTTAGAAGATATATTTTTTGAAATTTTATCTTTTCTATCAAATCTCCATCCAGAAACAACATCATAACCTTCTTTTAATTTTTCTATTAACTTAGAAATATCATTAGGATCATTCTGCAGATCTCCGTCCAGAGTGACTATTAAATCACCTCTTGCATTGTCAAACCCTGCCTTTAAAGCGGGAGTTTGGCCGAAATTTTTTCTTAACTCAAGTATTTTCAGATTTTTATCTTGAATTTTCAATTTGCTTAAGATTTCTTGGGTATTATCTGTTGAGCCGTCATTGACAAAAATAATTTCATATCCGGAAATTTTTTTTGTTTGAATCAGATCAAGATTTGCATTTTTTAGCTCAGAATACAGCTGATGGATATTTCCTTCTTCATTATATACGGGTATAACTTCGCTCAAAAAAGGCAATATCATTAGATTTTGAATATAAAACAATTTTTAAACCTTATTTAAATTCCTGCTTCTTTGAATTCTTAATCAAAGTATAAATTGGTGAAATCTTTGAATAAAAAGGAAACTGATGATAAATCTCGTCTGGAATGTCCGCAATCATATGAATAAAAACCCCAATTAGAATAAAAAGAAAAAAATTATGCCAAAATGAAAGTGAGATAAGAATAATCCAAAATTCAATTCCGTGGAATATAAAAATTCCTAATTTGTATTTTCGTTTTTCAGAATATGATAATTTATTCAGGGTTTTTGTTCTTGCTATTGCTTTCTCATAAAATGTAAATGGATTATAATAATTATATTTTATCATATAATAAAAATAATGATCTATATCAATAAGAATAGATGATAAAAAGATTATCAAACCAGAGAGCAAGGAAAATCTAAAAAAATATACAAGTATGTAAGAAAAAACAAATCCAAACAATATATGCCATTTAGGTAACATAATTTTAATAGAAAGATTTGATTTTTAAATTATATCATGCTAAATAATCCTTTTTGAAACAAGATTAAAGTTACAATGAGAGCTATTAAACCTGGAATTTTAAATGATAATGAATAAAAAATTATCAAAGAACATGCAATATCACTTATAGAAGCTATATTTTTTGAAATAGAAAAAGAAATTCCTTTAATCAAAAGGAGCAATGCAAAGAAGAACATAATATCTTTTGAAGGGAATTTATAGAAGAAAAACATCCAAAAGCAAATTGAAGTTAATATATCTATTAAACCTAATAATCTTACCAAAAGTTTAGTCATTTTTAATTTGACGCGTGATGTCTGCAAATGCAGGCCTTGTTATAAATACACCAACAGAGATGCCAATTAATGTCGTAATGGCAAATCCTTTAAGCAATCCTGCTGAAACTGCTCCAATTCCTATGATAGTCAAGGCGCCTGTTAAAGGTAATAGTGAAGCTGCAGCAGTTATATAAGAAGACATAACAATTTTTAATGCATTCTTTATTCTCTGTTTTAGAGTTTCATCTGTTTTTGTGCTGGCTTCATCGAGAATAACTACTTGATCATCGACCCCTGTCCCGATAGCAGCAACTATCCCTGCTAATGACGGCAAATCCAAATTCCATCTTATCAGTGCAGCGATCCCTAGCGTGAGTATCAATTCGGAAAATAGAATAACCAAATTAATGACAGATATCTTAAAATTTTTATATCTAATAAATATAACCAAAGCAACTGCAATAAAAGCTGCAACGCCGGCTAATAGAATATGCCTTGTGAAATCATCTCCAAGCCTTGGCGAAATTCTATCTATTTTAATAATTTTTAATTTAAAGGGCAGACTTCCGGTAATTAAAATTGTCTGAAGTTTTTTCATTTCTAATTTGGCAGAATCTATCGCTTCTTTTCGGTCTTTTCCGAGTCCAGAACCTTGCAAAGAATGCTTTGGTTCATAGCTTCCTTTTAAGTCTTTACTGATTAATAAGGACTCCAACAAAACACCATCAACATAAAAGTCAATTGTTTTTTCCAAATATTCAGGGTTTGATTTGTTGATTGGAATGTTTTTAGTTACATTAGCATAACGCTCAATTGCAGTAGGACTCAAAGTAATTGTAAACATGAATTTGCAAGCTTCGCCACTACTTATTGTATAACACTCATAAACTCCTGCATCTTTTCCAGTTTTGCCAACATATGTAATGTCTTCGCTCTCTCCTGTGAAAACAGTTTCATTTCCGATTTTTGCTTCAAATTTTCCTTGTTTTGTAACAAGCTCTTCTAAGTCAGATGGGGAAGAGCCTGCAATTTCTACAAGCATATATTTATTCCCGGATATATCTGAAACTTTTGTTACTTTGACGTCAGAAAGTCCATAAACATTAAGCCTTTGTTGTGAGATAGCTATAAGATCATCAAGCTGTGATTCTGTCAATGGCTGGTCTGAACCAATTAATGCCCTCGCTCCACCTTGAATATCCAAACCTGTTGCAAGCCGCGTTTTTGGAATAGAACCGACAATAACTTGATTCGCTGTTTCAGGAGGAAACATATTGGTGATAACAATATTTTTTGAACCAAAACCTGCACCTGTTTTAACCTTGATGTCTAATTTAACAGAGTTATTTGTAAAAATTGATAAAGCATTTGCGTAATCCCCAAGATTTGCGATTTGTTGATTATTTATTTCTTTTATTATCATGCCTTTTCTTAATCCACTGTCAAAGGCAATAGAATTTCTTTCTACAGATTTAATCATGACCCCTTTTTCTAAAAACATTGGGGGGAATGAGAATATTGAAATTAAAGCTAATATTACAAAGATGATATATATCCAAATTTTAAATGTAAATTTCATTTTGTTTCAACATACCATTTAATTATTGCAGCATTGGTAACCCAAGTATTATAAATGTCCATTGCTAGCCCTATTATTAGTATAATAAAAATTTCATTGATTACACTTTGGTATGCAAAAATTATTGGCAATGCAAAAACCAAAGCAAATAATGATGTTAAAGTCTCTGTCAAACCAGTTTTCAATGAAGCTAGAAGGATCTTGTTTGTAGATTCTTTTCTTTTAAGCATTCGCGTATCTAACATAATGTCAGTATCAACTGAATAACCAATTAACATCAAGAAAGCAACAATACCTGAAGCTGAAACTTTCATGCCAATAAAATTGACTATAGCCAAAGTGAATACTATGTCTGCAAATGCTGAAAGCGTGACGGCAAAACTAGGGACTGAAAAATATTTTTTGTAAATATGCAGTAAAGGCAAGAAAAGAACTGCAAATGGAAGAACAGCATAAATGAAACTATAATTTAAAAAAATGTTGAATAAAAATTTTGCAAATGCTAAATTTAAAACAACAATAAGCACTTTTGTTTTAATTCCGGCATCAGAGAAAATCAAGAAGACAACTGCAGACATCCATAAGAAAGCCAATAAAACAGCTGGAATAAGCTGTCTGTAAAATGTATTGCTTAAGCTTGAACCGGTAAATTCTATACTAGAGTTGTCTTCTGTCAATTTATATCCAAGATATTCCTCTAAAATTGGCACAATTTTTTCAGGCATATCCGAGGAAGTAATTATAAGATGAGTCTGCTTGCCACTACCATCAGATAAAGAACCAACGTCTAAATCAGAAATTTTCAATGATAAAGTTTTTTTCAATTCTAAAGCTGAAATCGCAGATTTAACTGTAATTGTTGTACCGCCTGTTAATGAGATATCTTTTTTTATTATATCCCCAGTTTTAACATAAAAAAATCCCAAATAAGAAATTGCTATTAATAATAATATTGCAGATATGATTGGAATTTTCTTATAATGCTTGTCGTAAAATGCTGGAAATTTTTCTTTCATTTGTGCATTGTTCTTTTTTAGGAAGTAATGTATTATTTATTTACCAACCTTTTCTCTATGCGCGGACCGGGACTCGAACCCGGGTCACTAGCTTGGAAGGCTGGTATTCTGCCACTAAACTATCCACGCTTAACAGAAAAAGATAAAAAGGGTTTTTAAAGCTAGTGATAATTTAAATTAATTTGACAAAATCTTTATTCCATTATCGTCAATTTTCATTCCTATCGGACCTCTTACATGACTTGTCATTCTCATTTTCAAGATTCTTAATGCCCTATCACCTGAACTTGAAATTCCAGAAGAGAATAATTCTGTTACAGAATCAGATAAATATTTAGAAAAAGAAATGCTTTCTGAAATTGACTGGACTGAATTTGATTCATCTGATTCTGCAGATATCAAGATGCATGAATCCAGCTCCTTTATCAACAAAAAAAAGTTGTAAATTTGTTTTCTGATGTTTGTTTCCTTGGGAATTTCTAAAGACAAAACATTAATAGGATCAAAGCATATTCTTTTTATGTCATACTGTGTAACCAACTTGACTAATTTTTTTTGCATTTCCTTTAGGGGCATATCTGGTTCGAATTTCAGGAAAAAACATTTTTTTGCTTTCTCCAAATTTTCAAAGTCCATTCCCTGAAGCTTGCCAGTCTTATATAAATCATAAATTTCTTGTTCAAAACTTATGAATAATCCATTTTCATTTTTTAAACTTCCATTATATAAAAATTGAAGTAAAAAGGTAGTTTTTCCCGAGCCTGCATTTCCAATAATAAGATTTATGCTATTTTTTATAAAACCCTCTTTGCATAGAGAATCAAACCCTTTTATCCCGGTTGAACACCGTTCAGCACTCATCTTTTTTAGCATCTTCAGGAATTTATATATCTTTCTACATCTTTTATTTTTTTAGCATATTTTCTTTTATTTTCTTTTGTCATATAATTATAGAGCATATTTATACGGGAAAATACTTTTTTAGCTTCCTTTTTTTTATTTTCATCCATTAGATTATTTGCTTCTTCAATGAGATAGGTTAGAACATCTTCAGGGTCTTGTTCTTCGATTTTATTTTTTAATTTTATCCAAGGAAGAAAAAATGATTTAATCAAATAGAGAATAATGGCAATCAAAATTAATAATATTAATATAATTGAAATCGTTTGGATTCTGTTGATTTTTTCTAAATCAAACGTCATAGTTTTAATCTTCTCGTCAATCACATCAGCAAATCCTATCTTTTCATTAATGCTTGAAACTTGAATTAGCGCGCTCTTATTAGATAAAGATCTTAAATAGATTGAGACATCATAATATTGATCATTGTCTAAGTTTAATTTTTCTGTTCCAAAAAGCTGCAAAGAATAAAAACTTGTGTCATCAACTAAAAAATATATTTTTTTGTTGGAAGCATTTATACCATGAAATTTAAAATAATGTGTTTTAACGCCTGTGATTTTTATTAGATCATTTTCAGTTATTGCCAAAGTTTGAGTAGAAAATTGATTTAAGTCAAGAGAAATTATATTTCCAGATTGAATAGAATTATTTTTTATGACTCCAATAGGATAATTAGATTCCCGTATTCTAAATGAATTAAGCAAAAAAAATAAACATGCTAAAATTAAAAGCAAAAATATAGTAACATATTTCTCTTTTTGCATAAAAGTTATATAACATTGTCTTTATTAATTTTATGTTTAGAATCTAAAATTTTAAGTTGAAAATTTATTTAATCTTTAGATCTATCAGACTTAAGTAATTTATGATGCCCTCGGCAGGACTTGAACCTGCGACCCCAAGGTTAGGAACCTTGTGCTCTATCCAGCTGAGCTACGAGAGCTATTATAATTGATAAACAAAGACTTATAAAATTATTTTGTTTAGCTATTTAATGAAAATAAAAAGAGGGACTTTAAATATTTCTAAAGTTATCATTGTCTTATCAATAATTGCAGCGGTATGCACAATGATCTTATGGTATATTCAAAATCCAATTTATAATAAGAATGACCAAGAAAAAATAATTGTAGAAATACAGAATCCCGCCCTAAAATATGCTGAAAAAACAAATTTAAATTTGGAAGAAATTGAAAATATTACTTTATTAGCACAAAATGAAACAAATGACTTTGATATAGCCCTAATAAAATTTATCCTTTTTGGAATTGGGATTAACAATTTACATAATCCTCCATTCAGCTCAGATAATCCAAAAATTGAATTTGTTCTTGATGATAATAATTATGCTGTTGAAATTAAAAAAGAAGGAATGAAAATTGATATTGGAGATGTTGAAAATAAAGATATAATAATAAAAACTACCAGAGCTGAAGCAATCAAAATGAGCTTTAATGAGAGTTATATTTCAGATTCATTCAGACAAGGAAAATCTTCTATTGAATTAATGGCCGGCAAACCGACACTTTTAGCTAAAGGTTATTTAGAGATTTATGATAAATTAAGTTGAGTGATTCGAACCAGGTTCGAAGAGAAATATGCAGGGAAGAGTCCTAAAAAATCTTTCAGATTTTTGGGAACTTAAAATTTTGTATTTTAAGTGATTCGAACCAGGTTCGAAGAGAAATATGCAGGGAAGAGGATTCGAACCTCTGCACTCACTAAGAGAACAGCTCTTGAGGCTGTCGCGTTTAACCACTTCGCTATCCCTGCTTAATTTTCTTATAGCGCCTTTGTTTTTAAGCCTTGCTTAATATTTAATTAAAATTCCATTTATTTATCAAAGGGAAAAGCAATCAAGGAGAGCTCTCAATCAAGGAAAGGTTTAAAAAACCAGATTTCTAGTTCATGTTAAGACGGCCATAATAACTAGGAAACACCCAGACCCATTCCGAACCTGGAAGTTAAGCTGGTTATGTTTTATGTTGTACTGCTAAAAGTGGGAAGCATAAAAGCTGTCTTACCTTTTTTTTTAAAATATTTATAGTTCAACTAATTTCTAATAATATGAAAAATAAAGAGAAAACCTTTGAACAAATTATGATCCTGATTAAGAACAAAAATTTTCAAGATAACAAGAAAGCAAAAAAGCTGGCAATGAAGAATAACATTCAGTTAAAAGAATTAAGAAAAGAATTTTGCCAGGAATGTTTTTATCCACTAGAACAAGGCAAGATAAGAATAAAAAATGGTTATAAAAAAATAAAATGCAAAAATTGCAGCAAATTGTATAGATTTAAAATTAAAAATTAAAATTTTTTGAATTTATTGACTAATTCTAAAATGTCTACTTGGCCCAAGAATAACGCTCTGCAGCAATATCTTTCAAGTCCAAGTGAGTCCAAAACTTTTTTAGGGTCTTCACCTTGCTTAACTCTCTTTTTATATTCAACCCATAAATTTGCAATGGGCTTTCCACAACTGTAACATCTTACTGGCATTATCATAGTAATAGTTCAAAATAAGGCTATTTAAACTTTTTTATGAAATAGTTCCAACTTAAATATTTTTCGATGATTGAATTAATCTTAATTTTCTCAAGTATTAGTAACTTCATAATGGTTACAGAAGAAAACTTTAAATACTATCTTTCATTAAAAGCAATTATGCAGACACAAATAAAATTAGATTACATAACTAAGGCATACAAAATGGGAAATACAACTATAAGTGCTTTAGGAGGCATTGACTTAGAAATTAAAAAGGGAGATTTTATGGCAATAGTAGGCCCATCTGGCTCAGGGAAAAGCACTATGATGAATATGGTAGGCGCATTAGATGTAGCAACTACCGGAAATATTTTTTTAGACAATATAAATATAGAGCATCTTCAAGAATCAGAGCTTGCGCAAATAAGGGGTCAAAAAATCGGATTTGTTTTTCAAACATTTAATCTAATCCCAACTTTAACCGCTTTGGAAAATGTCATGCTTCCTATGTTGTTTCAGTCTATTCCGAGGCAGAAAAGAATTGACAGAGCAAAGAAATTATTAAATGATGTTGGGTTATCTCAAAGATTAAACCACTTGCCAGGTGAAATGTCTGGGGGGCAAAGGCAAAGAGTTGCGATTGCTCGTGCATTAGCAAATGACCCGGATATTATTTTAGCAGATGAACCCACGGGAAATCTGGATTCAAAAACAGGTGAAGAGATCATACAGATGTTTATAAATCTCAATAAAGAAGGAAAAACAATTATTATTGTTACGCATGATAATGAACTTGCCAAAAGAGCAAAGAAAATTGTAAGAATTAAAGACGGAAAAATTGTAAAATGAAAAAACAAATTAATTTAATTTTAATATTAGTTTTAGCAGTATATCTTATTAGCTTAAGTTCTGCATTAAACATTGAATCAGTAACGTCTAACCCTGAACAGGTTGCTCCTGGTGAAAAATTAGATGTATTTTTACGCATAGCAAATGATTTTGACTATGATGCAGAAAATATTAAAGTAAGTGTTGATTTAATGAACAGCCCAATTTCCCCAAAAATTAGTTCTGAATTCTTTTTAGATAAAATCAAAAAAAACAATGATGAAGAAGTGGAATTTGGATTCATTGCTGACGCTGAAGCTGAACCGGGAATTTACAAGATACCCATAAAAATCGAATATGTTTTGGATGGAACTCAAAAAATAGAAGTGTCTATGATTTCGATCATTATAAACTCAAAACCCAATCTTATGATTAACTCAGAAAGTGTTTTATTAAAAAATCAAAAGAATGATTTAGATATTGAAATTATCAACAAAGGCCTTGGCAAAACAAAATTTCTTGAAATTGAACTGTCACAATCAGGGGATTATAATATTCTATCTTCAAACAAAGTTTATATTGGGGATTTAGATTCAGATGATTTTGATTCTGCCAAATTTGAAATTTATTCAAAAGATAAATCATATATTATAATTCCCGTAACCTTAAAATATAAAGATGCATTAAATAAAGTTTATGTTGAGAATCAGGAAATTACAGTAAGATCATATTCGACAGATGAAGCAACAAAATTGGGGCTAATTAAAGATTCTAATTTTACAAAATATTTAGTTGCGATTCTTCTAATAGTTGTTTTATTTTTAATATATCGAAAGTTAAAGAAAAGGAAATAAAATGATCCTTGATTTTATGCAATTTTCCTTGAATAATCTTAAAAGAAGAAAATTACGAAGCTGGCTTACTATGATAGGAATTTTTATTGGAATTGCAGCCGTTGTTGCATTAATCTCATTAGGCCAAGGACTTCAGGATTTTATTACTTCTGAATTTGAAAGTTTGGGAGGAGATAAAATAATGATTCAAAGCAAAACAATCGGCCCTCCTGGTTCTGCGACAAGCAAAGAATTAATTTTGACTTCCAAAGATTTAACAATCATAAAAAATGTGAGGGGAGTCGAAGATGCAGCAGGAATTTTAATGAAAACAACTTCTGCAAAATCTCAAGACGAAAGAAATATTGGATTAATAATAGGATATGATGACAATTATGAAAAAGTCCTTGGAAAAAACAATGTGGAAAATCAGATAGTCGAGGGACGAGGACTTGAAGAAGGCGATAAATCCAAGGTAATTGTAGGAAATAACCATGTTAATGGAGATATTTGGGATAAACAATTAAAATTAAGAGATACAATAGAAATTGAAGGCAAGGAATTTAAGATTGTGGGTGTAATGAAAAAGACTGGAAGTCCATTTGAAGATAATGCTTATTTTGTAAGAAAAGAAACATTAAAAGAATTATTAAATGTTCAAGATGAGGAAAGCCAGATTACTGTAAAAGTAGCAAAAAATTATGATCCTGAAGAAGTTGCTGATGCAATAAAAAGAAAATTACGCCAATCCAGAGGAGAAAAAGAAGGCGAGGAAACATTTAGCGTCCAAACATCAGAGCAATTGCTCCAAAGCTTTTCAAATATTTTTAGTATTGTTCAAGGAGTTTTAGTCGGCATTGCTGCAATCTCATTATTGGTTGGAGGAGTCGGGATTATGAATACAATGTATACTTCAGTCTTAGAAAGAACCAAAGAGATTGGAGTAATGAAAGCGATAGGTGCTACAAACAATCAGATTTTATTTTTATTCTTAATAGAATCAGGATTACTCGGATTAGTTGGCGGATTAATTGGTATAGGGCTGGGAATTGGCCTGGCTAAGGCTGCAGAATTAATTGCAGGAGCTGCGATAGGGACGCCCTTATTAAAGGCAAGTATAAACCCTTCTTTAATTATCGGGGCCTTATGCTTTTCGATTATTATTGGAGGGTTATCAGGAATTTTTCCAGCAAAACAAGCCTCAAATTTAAAGCCGGTAGACGCATTAAGATATGAATAACCCGTAAGAATCTTTAAATTATTCTGAAATTGTTAGACAAGCATTTGACACAAAAAAAATTTTTATAATTAGTCTTAATATTTTTATCCAAACTTTTAAGGTCAAGGATTCTAAACATTACACATTTATTATTAGGACAATGCATTCCCATATTTACTTTATGTTTTGTTTCAAGATTTTGATAGATAGCGTTTTTATAATGTCTTTGATTCTTGACTAAATAATGCCCTAATTCATGAACAACAATAAATTCTAATCTTTTTTTATATTTAGATTTGGAAATTTTCAATGTTTTTTCAGGAATTTCTTCGGTTGATCTTAATCTTGAAGTTGAAATAATAAATTGTTGATTAGTTGTAGCAATTCCAAAAACCCAATCATCTTCTCTTGAAGAGGAGCCAAGGGGAAAATATTTTTCGACGTCAAAAGGAGATTATTTTTAAATTTTTTATTAATTTGAACTTCATAACCGTTAAGTTTTTTATTGAATTTCAATAATCCTTTAAAATTTCCTTTTTGTATTTTGCATTCTATTTTAAATATTTTTTCCAAAGTTTTCTTTGCAATATTTGCTTCATATTCTAAATTTTTTTCAAACAAGATTTCCATAAAATTTCAGTAAAATATTCTTTAAAAATGATATGCATAATGATGAAAACATAAATTTAAAAACTATGAATTAAATTATTTTTATTAATTATAAAAAAAGGGTCAAAAAATGAAAAAATGTATTTATTGCAGTTCCGAAATAGATGAAAAATCGGTAGTTGATGTTTGTGAAAAATGTATGTATAAAGTTTGGGGTCCAAAAATGGCTAAAGCCATTGTAGACAATATGGAAAAAGCCAGAGACAGAGGAGATGGAGAGCTCTGGAAAAATACTTAATCTAATTACTCCTACAAAATTATAGAACAGAACATTTTTAAATAGAGAAATTTTTCTTGATAAGGAAGTTAAGATGAAAAATAAAAATATTAGAGAAAAAGGAAAGATAAGATTTAGTGAATATTTTAAAGAATTAAAAGAAGGAGACAGAGTAGCAATTGTAAGTGAAAGCAGCATAGATAGCTCATTTCCAATCAGAATCATTGGAAAAAGCGGAAATGTCGTTGGAGAGAGAGGATTATATAAATTAGTTGCAATACGGGATGGTAATAAAATGAAAACATTTATAATTCATCCTATACACTTAAAAAAATTAAAATGATAAAGAAAATAACACCTTTGACAATGTCTGAAGTAATGGAATTATCAAAAGAAGGAAAAAAATCAGAACAAATAAATGTGTTTATTAAAAAATTTTCACCTCTCAAAATAGAAGATATAAAAAAATTAAGAGAAGAGCTTAAACAATTGGATTTAGTAAAATTAAAGGAAGAATTTATAGTAAAAATAATAGATTTTTTACCAGAAGATGCTTCAGATTTAAATAAAATTATTGCTGATGTTTCATTTGATCAAGATGAAGTCACAAAGATATTGGATGTTATTAAAAAATATAAGTAAACAAGATGGAAAAAGAAGAAAATGCAATTGTGCTAGACTATTTACCTTATGGTTACCCATTAGAGAAGAAAATGATTTCAGTAGTTCAAGCTATTGGAGAAAAGAATTTAATACTTTTAGAGATAGTCCCAAGGAGAGGGATAAGCTTTGAACTAAAAGAAATTGTTTACATTGGCGAGGGTAAACGGGAAAAAGTGCTTTATATAAAAGGCAGATTACCCCGAGAAAAATTAACAGAAACAGCAAAAATTCAATTAAATGAATTCATTGAAAAATATGTTGAACAAAATGAAGGAAAATTTGTTGAATTTTTTAATAATGCACAGGCAATAAATACCCGGTTGCACCAATTTGAATTGTTGCCTGGATTTGGGAAAAAACATACAAAGGCAATCATAGAGAAAAGGGAGGAAAAACCCTTTGATTCCTTTGAGGATATCAAAAATAGGGTATCAAACATACCAAATCCAAAAAAAGCAATTGAAAAACGTATAGTTGAAGAATTGACCGAAATTCAAAGAAATAGTTTATTTATAAGATAAAATGGAAAATACAAATGAAGAAGTAAAATTAATAAGAATCTTATCAAAAGACATACCCGGAAGTATGAAGGTTTACGCAGGACTCACCTCAATAAAAGGAATATCATGGAGTTTTTCAAATGTAATTTGCAAAAGATTAAACATTGACAAAAATAAAAAAATTCAAAATTTAAGCAAGGAAGAGATAGAAAAAATAACAAATTTTATGAAAAAACAGGATATCCCCCAATATTTTGTTAACAGAAAAAATGACATAAGCTCAGGAAATAATATGCATTTAGTTGGGGCGGATTTAGATCTCCAAAAAGATTTTGATATAAAGAGATTAAAGAAAATTAAATCTTATAAAGGGATAAGGCATACTCATGGACTGCCAGTAAGAGGCCAAAGAACAAAATCTCATTTCAGGAAAAACAGAAAAAAGAGCGGAGCAACAGGATTAAAGAAAAAAGGAGTTACCAAGTAAGATGGGCGATATAAAAAGGAAAAAAAGCAAATTTAAAAGACCAAAAAAACCATACGATAAGAAGAGAATTGAAGAAGAAAATCTGATTATTAAGAAATATGGATTAAAGAACAAAAAAGAGATTTGGAAAGCAGAAGCAGAAGTTTCGAAGATTAGAAGAATAGCTAAATCTTTGATATCAAAGTCAGACGAAGAAAAAAATGAGTTTTTCAATAAATTAAAAAAAATGGGATTTAATATAAATAAGATTGCAGATGTTTTAGCTTTAACAACAGAAGATTGGTTGAATAGAAGATTACAAACATTTGTATTCCAATCAAAATTAGCAAATTCTCCTAAAGAAGCAAGGCAAAAGATTGTGCACAAAAAAGTTTTAGTAAACAACGCTGTAGTAAATATTCCTTCATTTATGGTCGATACAGAATTTGAGAATAAGATTACGATAAAACAAAGTTCAAGAGCTAAATTAAAAGAGGAAGTTTCAAATGAGTAATACAAAATCAGGTATTGTCCATATTTATACAAGTTTTAACAATACTGTTGCACAAATTACAGATTTAGCTGGAAACACAATAGGGCGAGTTTCAGGAGGGTTGATTACAAAGCATGATAGATTAAAAGCTAATCCCACCATCGCAATGTTTATTGGAAAAAGAATAGGGGAGTTTGCTAAAGATAAAGGAATTGAATCTTTATATATACGAATTAAAGCCCAGACAGGGTCGACCGGCATGGGCCCGGGAGCACATTCAGTTGTAAAAACATTAACAAAAGAAGGATTCAAAATATTAAGTATAGCCGAAGTTACTGCAATCCCGAGAGGGGGACCTAAGAAAAAAGGAGGAAGGCGCGGTAGAAGAGTCTAATTAAATTTTTAAACTCAAAATTAACTAAAGTAATATGATAAAACAAATTACAAAAACCCCAGAAAAAATAGTATTTACTACTGATATGGAAACAAGCCTTGCAAATACTATCAGAAGGGAGATAAATGAAATACAGATACTTGCTATTGATGAAGTGGATATTTATAAAAACGATTCTGCATTATATGACCAAATAATTGCTCATAGGTTGGGCTTAATTCCCTTAAAGAACCAAAAGTTGAAAAAAGAAGACGACTTTGTTGAGATAAGACTAAAGGCTATGGGGACTGAAGTTTTGTCAAAAGAATTAGGTGATTATGCAGTCCATGAGAATATTCCGATTGTGTTATTAGAAAAAGATCAGGAATTAGAGTTAGTAGCTCGAGCTAAATTGGGAATGGGGAAACAGCATGCAAAATTTATACCAGGATTAACTTATTATAGAATATTGCCCAAGATAGATATTTCAAAATCAGGAGAAAAAAATCATGAACTATCTGAATTATATCCTCAAATCTTTGAGTTTAAAAATAATATACTTAAGGTAAAAAATGATTGGCAATGCGATTTAGATCAAGAAGATATTAAAGAATATGAAGGAATAAAAATTACTCCTACAGATGAATTGGTATTTTTTATAGAATCCTGGGGCCAGATTGAAGCAAAAGATATATTTTTGGAATCCTTAAAAGCCTTAAGAAA
This sequence comes from Nanobdellota archaeon, assembly GCA_049324275.1. GTDB lineage: Archaea > Nanobdellota > Nanobdellia > Pacearchaeales > GW2011-AR1 > JBMOLG01. Next base: position 79,970 of record JBMOLG010000004.1, read on the forward strand.
TAACCTATCCGAGCTGAAAAACTCACTAAAGTGAGGGGATGCCGGAGCGGTCAAACGGGACACGTTAAGGCCGTGTTGGCTTAGTGCCTGCGAGGGTTCGAATCCTTCTCCCCTCATAAAAAAATGAAACAAATAAGTAAAACACAAGTTGAAAAAAGATTGAAAAAGAAAACAAATTCCATATTAGTTGAAACTATAATAAAGCTAAAAAAAACAAATCCCTTAGTTGCAAAAATTCTTGCCACGCCAAAGAAAAAGTCTGTAAAAATAAATCTTGATAGGATAAACAAAGAAAGCAAAGAGGGAGATAAAATATTAATTCCCGGAAAAATTTTGTCAAATGGAGAATTAAATAAAAAATTAGAAATAGTGGCTTGGTCTGCTTCAGAAAAAGCAATACAAAAAATCCAAAAATCAAAATCAAACTTTAAAGAAATTATTGAAGAAATTAAAAAAAATCCGGAATTAAAAAATTTGAAAATTCTAAAATGAACAAAATAGTATTTGATGCAGAAGATGCAGTTGTAGGAAGATTAGGAAGTCATGCTGCAAAGGAATTATTAAAAGGAAAAGAAGTAATAATTATAAATTCAGAAAAAGCAATTATTACAGGAGATAAAAAAAACATAATTGAAAGAATTTTAAGATTGAGAAAAAAAGGAGGCAGTTCACAAAAAGGGCCAAAAATTTCGAAATTACCAGATAAATTGCTAAAAAGAATGATTCGGGGAATGCTTCCATGGGACAAACCAAGAGGGAAAGAAGTATATAAAAATTTAAAGTGTCATTCTGGAAATAGTATTAAAATAGATGCAGAAATAAAAAAAATTCAAATTGGAAAAAAGCCTTCAAAATATTTAACAATTAAACAGATATCAGAATTAATATGAAAGAACAAATTTTTTCAGGAAAAAGAAAGACGGCCATTGCGAGAGCAAATATCAAAAAAGGAAATGGAAAAATTACTATTAATAAAAGACCAATTGAGCTTTTTCCAGAATTAAACCAATTAGAATTGAAAGAGCCAATACTTATAGCACATGAAATTTTAGGAAAAAGTGATTTTGACATTAATGTTAATGTTATCGGAGGAGGATTATCCTCGAGAATAGAAGCTTCAAGGTTGGCAATCGCAAGAGCGATACTTGGTTTTTCGAAAGATGAAAAATTGAAAAGTGCATATATCAAATATGACAGAAATATGTTAGTTGCAGATACAAGAAGAAAAGAAGCATATAAGCCAGGAGACTCAAAAGCTAGGGCCAAGAGACAGACTTCTTATAGATAATTAAAGGCTAGCACCATTAATTGTATCTTTTTGAGGTTTTAATTTTTCTTTCAATTTCCTTTGTACGGCATAAAAAATTTCCGGTGAAATAATCTGTGCATGCAAACCTTTATTCAGTTTTCCTGCAAATTTTATTTCCCCCAAATACGTTCGATTAGTTAAAACTTTTTTTATTCCATTAACTGACAGCCCATAATGTTTCGATAAAGAATTCAGTGAATAATCTTTCTCTAAAAATGTCTTAAACAATGAATGAACCTTTGAAGCATCCTCATTTGGAATTAATTTACCTTCAATTACATTATACCCCCATGGTGCCCTTGTTACCAAACAACCATAATTTGCTTTTTTATCCATACCTTGTTTAAGCTTTTCTCCTACGGACTGGCCGAACTTTCTAAATGTATCTATTATCCTCCAATCAATTTTTTCGGAAACATATTCATCAAAACTTTGTTTAAATTCAGGTGCAAAATGAGAACAAATTCTGCATAGGGTTAGTCCATTTTTTTCAGTCTCTTTTTTATCAGAATATCCGCATTTCGCACATACCATAACCTAATTATAAAAGATCCAATTTAAATATTATTGGATAAGTATTGGAAATTTTAGAATGGTTTATTATAGATAGATTTTTTAAGTCATTAAAATTTTAAACAGCTGTTTGTTTTTTAAACAGCAACGGACATTTAAACAGCTGTTTAAATTATAAGTTGGGTAATTAATTAAAATTTAAAAATAAAGAAAAGTTAAAATAGAAAAGAATGGCTGAGGGACTTCATATCTTGGCAAATTTTTATGAATGCAGAAAGAATGTTAATTTATTGATTGACAAAAAAGAACTTGAAAAGATTTGTGTGAAGATGATTAAGGGTCAAGACCTTCAAGTAATTGAAGAGAGCTTTTATAAATTTGGGGAAGATGGAGGGATTACGGGATTTATCATGCTGGCAGAATCTCATTTTTCAATACATACATGGCCTGAAAAAGATAATTTTATTGCATTAGACATCTATGTTTGCAATGTTAAAAATGATAATTCAGGCAAGGTAAAAGAGATATTTAAATATTTAAAATTATTATTTGAACCGAAAAGAATAAAGAAAAAATTTGTTTTAAGATAAAAAGCCATCATCAATGGGCGATTTGATCTTTTTGAGTTCTTCGGCTGAGATATGCGTATAAATTTGTGTTGTGGACAGATCTGAATGCCCTAATAATTCCTGAATTTTTCTAATATCCACCCCATCTTCCAATAAGTGAGTTGCAAATGAATGACGCAATGTATGCGGATGAATTTGCTTTTCGATGCCGGATTTTTTCATGGCATTGTTTATTATTTTCTGCAAGTTTCTAGGAGATAATTTTCCTTTTGGGCCAGTAAACAAAAAATCATTTCCGGATTTTTTTTGAAAATCAGATTGCTTTTTCAATTCATCAAATAAAAATTCAGGAATATTAAAAATTCTGTCTTTTTTTCCCTTGGCCTGACGTATATGGCCTATTTTTTCATTAAAATTCAAATCTTTTACTTGGAGATTGGTCAATTCCGAAACCCGAAAACCACAGGCATAAATCAAACAAATCATTAATTTGCTCTTTTGATTTTTTATTGAATTAATTAGACTTTTTATTTCTATTTTTGTAAGAACTGCAGGAATTTTTTTTTCTTTTTTTGGACGTTTAATGCTTTCAGTTATGTCTTTTGAGAGAATATTTTTATATGCGTACTTTATTGCGGACAAAAACAAAATGATAGAAGACGTAGCTTTACTCGATAAATTTGTTGCCATGAACTCTTTTACGTCATCAGTATTAATTTGATCCGGATTTTTTTTGAAAAAATCAATCAGGACAGAATTAAAATAAAGATAATTCCTAATTGTATAATCTGAATTTTTTGAAATTTTAAGTTCAACATTTAACTTTCTTAAAAATTCCTCTTTTTCCATATGTTCAAATTTGAAAATGAATTTAATAATTTTCTTAATTCAAATCAAATAAATAACTAAATATAATAAAGCTTTTAAATATAATAAATATATCTTTTTTATGGCATTTGAAAATGAGATGAAAATGTTGTCAGCAATGTCTGAAGCTCTTAGATATAGAAAAATGCACCCTAATGCAGACCATGAGGAAATAATAAAATATATGGTTAAAATTATTAGAAGAGAAAAAAATCAAACAGGCAAGATATTAATGATGGCAGCTGTTTCAAAATCATTAGATTTAGCTAGACAAAATCCAGACTATTCTGATAAAGAGATTATTAAAATAGTAGTAAATGAAGGATTTCCAAATCCAGAAGAAAACTAATTTTTGTTAGTTAAAGTTTAATTTATTTTACAATGAATCTCGAAAATGAAACTTTAAGTATGATTAATCAATTTTTTCCTGCTTATATTCAGTTAGAAAACTTGGGAATAAATCAAACAAGTTTAAAAGATTTAAAAAAGTATAGACTTAATTATTTAGACATTGGATGCGGAAACGGCGATTTAGTAAATTTCTTTTTAGAACAAGGAATTAAAGCAGAGGGAATTGATACAAATGCCCCAAAGGGATTTAATTTTATAAAATTAAACATAGGGGATTATAAAAATGAATCAAAAGGAAAAATTCCAAGAAAAGACCAATATTACGATTTAATTACTGCACATTCAATTCATCCATTTTTGAAATTCAGTTTAGGTTTGACAAAAGATGAAGGAATATTTATAGTAAAAGAAGCTTTAAGGGTTCTGAATTTTGGAGGGATGTTTATGGCATATCCTGGTTTATATAAAATTGAAGAAAACATAAAAAATGAATCTTTTAGGATTGAACATCATATTTCGGGATTAGGCTTAAGAAGGTCTGATGAAGATATTCTTAAAATCTTTTCTAAATTGAGAGAATTGGGAATAAACAATGAAAACATCCTAAAAACAATGAAGTATAAAACATTAATATTCAAACATTATTAAAATGTGCACTTTGGTTAGGTTTGTGCAAAAAATTTATGGGTTTTTATTGTTCGCACAATATATCTTGTGCGAACTTTTCAGGCGATTTTGACATTATATTGAGTTAAAAGGGGTTTTGGTGTAATTTTTCTTGGTTTCTTCGGTTAGATTTTGCACTTTGGTTAGGTTTGTGCAAATTAGTTAATTTTAAGGTTGTATGAAGAACAACAACACACGCCATAGTTTGCACTTTGGTTAGGTTTGTTAGGCACTGATTTTTTGTAGATGAGTTAAGTATTAAGACAGCTGTTTAAATTTTTTTGAACATGACAAAATCCCAATTGAAAAAACCGTAACGCTCACCCATTCTTACAGAAATTTTCATACCTTTTGTTAATTTTGACCAGGTAGGAATATTTTTTGGATTTGTATATCTTTCAACTTTTATAATCCTAATTTTATCCCCCCAGGGTGTTTGAAATATCTGTCCTCTTTTATATTTGTTTAATTCATAGCAGCTACGAATAGTGGAACAATGATCTAATTCTCTTAATTGAGCTTTGATATCTTGCCATTCTTTTTCTGGAAATGACATTATAGAGTATTTTTTCATTGTTTTTAAAAGCAATAAGATTTTATGAATGTTTTGTGCACTTTGGTTAGGTTTGTGCATCAGTTACTTATTTAAAAAGATAGTAGTATGAAAATGATAAGAATTAATACTGGATGGAGGGAGATTAATCTTTATTTTAGAATAAAATTTATCTAAGAGAGACCTATATTCCTTTGGGACTTCCTGATATCTTGAGCAAATATAAGTTCCATCTGAATTATATTGAGTAGTTACTAAAGCAGGAATAAAATTATCTATTATTTCAATTTTTTTGGATGAATTTTTTGAAGGCCATAAAAAATTAATTAATCCCATGAATCTGAAGATTTATTGAAGTTTAATAACTTTTGCATTTATTTCCATTACATGATATTTTATTATTTTATCTTGTGGGAGTATTGGTGTAATTTTTCTTGGTTTCTTCGGTTAGATTTTGCACTTTGGTTAGGTTTGTGCAAATTAGTTAATATTGATGCTTTAATGGAATTTATTAAGCTAGTTAAAAGCATATTTTATTATTTGAATAAAACTGCTTATAAGGATAATCCATCCAGCAATTTGTGTTATAATAACGGGCAAAATTTCTATTTTTAGAGATTTAGAAATTAGAGCAAAGGATATGATTAATGATAATAAAATTTCTGAAATTATAAAAAATAAATTTATAAAAGGATATTTATTTTGATCCATTTTACTCACTAGTACCCTTAGATTTTTGAAAGTGAAATATGGTAAAAGGAATTATAAAAGATATAAGCAAAACTAAAAAATACGCTTCCATTAAGCTAGAAGTATAACCCAAATATAAAACCGAAGACATTATTTTCATATTTAGATCTGGATTAAAATTACATAATTTCCACGAATATTTAGAATTTGGAATCTCGGGGGCGATTTGACAAGGAATAAAATTGATAAACATTGAAGAGAAAAAAACTATCAATGCAAATGTAATAGAATATATTATTTTTTTTTGAAACCTCATTTATCTAAATTAGAATAACTTATTTATAAATTTTTTCAGGAAAATTGTTATTTTTAGTTTATTTCAATTTTTTTATGATAAAAGATAATTAGATCACAGTATATCGTCGATTAATAGTTGTTTGTTTAATATTCAAACAGGTGTTTAAATTTAATTTATTACTTAGTCAAAAGGTGTTTAAAACATAAACAACTCAAACAGGTGTTTAAATTTAAGAAAAATTTATAAACAACAAATAACTAAAATTTATAGGATGTTTTGGTTTTTTGGCAAAAAAAAAGAGGTTAAAGAATTAAAAAGCAATATTCAAAATTCTTTTGATGCTGTTAAAGAAGATTTTGGAAAAATTGGACAATGGATTACTCATTTAGACGGAAAACATAAAACCCATGATGAAGATATTATAGAGTTAAAAGCTATTGTTTCTAGCCTGCAATCAGATGTTGAAGAGATAAAAGACTTTATTTCTTTTTTTGGACCACAGCTGTCCAAACAGCTGTCCAAACACCCCCAAACAGGTGTGGAGAAACAAACAGGTGTTGAACCTGTCCAAACAGCTGTCCAAACAGCTGTCCAAACAAGCATTTTATCTAATCTTACTGTGATGGAAAGAGCTATTGTGTGGGCTCTAATCAATTCTGATATGAAATTAAGTTACGAAGACCTAGCTGCATTGCTTGGTAAGGATAAAAGTACTATAAGGGGCCAAATAAATGCAATAAAACAGAAAAGTGAGGGTTTAATTGAGGAATCAACGGAGCCAAATGGTAAAAAGAGAGTATTTATTCCGGATAAAATCAAAGCTTTAATCGTAAAAAACGTAAAAGTGAGAGTTAAATCTAGTAAAAAAGTCAAAAAAGAGGAAAAAGAAGAGGAAATAAGAGAATAAAGTGAGAATAAAATGACATATATTATAAATAAAGATGAAAGTGAGGGAAATAAGAGAATAAAATTTAAGTGAAATTAAGAAAAAAAGTGAGATAAACATAAATCAATAAAAATAAGAGAATAAGAAATATTAATCGGTATAACGAAAATTAAATAATCACAGCTCTCTTAATTTAATTATTGTAGTTAAGGGGGCGATTTTTAATAGGTCTGGGGCGATTTTTAAAGTGATTTTTTTATTATTCTGCCTTATTTTTATAATAGGAATACCCTTACTCGAAATTTTATTAATATAATCCCTAATAGAAGATTCACTTAAATTAAGATTATTTGCAATTATTTTATAAGTTATTTCTTCTATATTTTGCTCTTCTAATGAGTATAACATCGAAAATACAACCATTTCCTGATTTGTTAAACGCTTGAATTTAAGCCTTATTTCCTTACGAATAGAATCGAGGGAATCTAGAATCTCGGTGGCTCTTTCAAATTCATTATTTTTAGTTAAATGTAGCTCAGAATAGCTATTTTCCATTTGTTGGTTTGTCTGTTGGTTTGTCTGTTGGTTTGTTGGTTTGTCTGTTGGAACCCCCCTATTTCCTATGGAAACATCAAAATTTTGACCTTTTAGAGCTTCTTCTGCCTGTTGGACTGTTGGAATATGTGTTGGTATATCTGAAACGGAGGTATTATGCACTGGAATATGTGTTGGAGTTGTTGGATAAGGCTTATTAGAATTAATATTAAGCAATTCTGTGTTTAATTTTCTTAATTCTGTAATTTCTTCCCTTAATAAGTCAATTTCTTCCCTTAAAACATTAACATCTTGCTTTATTTTATTAAAAGCCTCTTTTATCAAATCCATGAAAATAGTTAAAGTACTAAGTTTATAATGTTAATTATAATTTATTTGATAATTTTTTATATATATCATACGCTTTATTAGAAATTCTCCACCTTAATCTTCTAGAATAATCAATGCCCTTTGAATTTTTGACTACTTTTATTACCAATTCTTTTTCAAGTAAATCAAATAAGAGAACTTTAATGAATTCTTCATCTCTTGCCATTTCTCTTGCAATATCTGAAGTAAATGGCTGTTTCGGAAAAACATTATACAAATAAAATAAAATTTGTTCAAGAATTTTATCTTTCTTTTGCTTGCTTATTTTTGGCATTAACATGTTATTCGGTTTTAATTTAAAAATCTGCCGATAATCTTTGGATCGGATAAAACTTATATACCTAGTTTTATTTTAAAAATAGAATTCTTAAAATTCTTATTTAAAATGGAAAAATTTGAATTTATTAAAAATAGAAATAAAAATGAAATTATAGATAGTTTAGACCCTCTTGTAAAGGAGTGGTTTTTTTCAAGATTTAAAGAATTTTCATTAACACAATCATATGGCGTTATGCCTATCTTTGAAAGAAAGAATATTTTAATTTCTGCTCCAACTGGCGGGACAAAAACCTTAACCGCTTTTTTAAGTATTTTAAATTATCTCATAATCCTTGCAAAAAGAAATGAGTTAGAAGATAGGGTTTATTGCACATATATCAGCCCATTAAGGGCCCTTAGCAATGATGTATATATTAATTTGATTGTACCCTTAAAAGAAATAGAAGAAATTGCAGATAAAAATAAAATAAAAATACAAAAAATAAGGGTTGGGCTAAGAACAGGCGATACTTCTTTAAGTGAGCGAACAAAAATGATGAAAAAAGCTCCGCATATTTTAATAACAACCCCCGAAAGCCTTGCTATAATGATAAATTCGCCAAAATTTTCTGAAAAATTTAATTTAATTGAATTTTGTATAATTGATGAAATACATTCTCTGGCTGAAAACAAAAGAGGAGTACATTTATCCCTAACAATTGAACGGCTACAGGAATTATCCAGGATTGAAATTACGAGAATAGGTTTATCTGCAACTATTGCACCTTTAGAAAAAATAGCCTATTTTTTAGTAGGGGAAAATAGAGAATGTAAAATTGCAGAAGTAAAATTACAAAAAGCGATTGAATTGAAAGTGTTTAGCCCAATAGAAAATTTTCTTGAAACCAATTCTATTGAAATAAACAAAAATTTGTATAAACTTATGGATGGCCTGATTGAACAGCATAAAACCACTTTGATATTTACAAATACCAGAAGCGCTACAGAAAGAGTTGTGCATAATCTAAGAGAAAGATTTCCAAAAAAATACCTTCAGACAATTGGGGCCCATCATTCTTCTCTAAGCAAGGAGCATAGATTTGAAATAGAAAATAAATTAAGAGAAGGAAAATTAAAGGTAGTCGTATGTTCCACATCATTAGAACTTGGGATTGATATTGGTTATGTAGACTTAGTTATATTATTAGGAAGCCCTAAATCTGTTTCAAGAGCTATGCAAAGAATAGGAAGAGCAGGGCATAGAATGCACGAACTTACAAAGGGATATTTTATAGTGAATGATATAGATGATTTAGTTGAATGTTCCATTATATTAAAAAATGTAAAAGAAAGTGTAATAGATAAAGTTCACATACCTGAAAATTGCCTTGATGTTCTTTCGCAACATATCTATGGGATGGCAATTTCAAGAATTTGGAATGCAAATGATATGTTTAATTTGATAAGAAAAAGTTTCTGCTACAGAAATTTAACAAAAGAAGACTTTTTTTCAGTCATTTCTTATTTATCAGGAGCTTATGAATTAAATGCAAAAAATATTTATTCAAAAATCTGGTTTGATGAAACTACCAAAGAAGTTGGAAAAAAAGGAAAATTAGCCCGGGTAATTTATATGACAAATATCGGAACAATTCCAGATGAAAGCTTTACCAATGTTGTTTGCAATAATCAAAAAATAGGGGCAATAGACGAATTATTTTTAGAAAGAATGAAAAAAGGAGATGTTTTTGTTTTGGGAGGATCAAAATATCAGTTTCTTTATACCAGGGGAATGAATGTTTATGTAAAAAGTGCTGAACATAGGAGACCCACGATTCCATCTTGGTTTTCTGAAATGCTTCCCCTAAGTTTTGATTCCGCGCTTTCTATCCAACGATTTAGGAAATTCTTGAATGAAAAATTTGAAAAGAACAAATCTCCAGACGAAATAAAGGAGTTCATAAAAAATTATGTTTTTGTTGATGATAAAACAAGTGAAAGCATATATAATTATTTTAAGGATCAATTTAAATTTTCTTTAATTCCACATGAAAATAAAATATTAATTGAAGAATTTAAATCAGATAAGAACTATCTTGTTTTTCATACTTTATTTGGAAGAAGAGTAAATGATGCATTATCTAGAGCTGTTGCTTACAATGTTGCAAGTTCCGGAAAAAGAGATGTTGAGATAGGAATAAGTGACAATGGATTTTTCATTTCCGGGCCAGATTTAAATCTAGATAAAGTTGAAAAAGAATTCTTAAAATTAAATTCTGGAGATTTAAGAAAAATTTTAGAAGAAGCAATTGAAAAAACTGAAATATTAAAAAGAAGATTTAGGCATTGTGCTTCCAGGGGATTGATGATATTAAGAAGTTATAAGGGAAATATTAAAAGTGTCGGAAGGCAACAGATGTCCTCGCATTTTTTGCTTGCTGCTATTAACAAAAAGACAAAAAATTTTCCGATTTTAAAGGAGGCCAAAAGAGAGGTTTTGGAAGATTTAATGGACATTGAAAATGCTTCATTAACATTAGATTGGATTAAGCAGAATAGAATCAAAATTGAGAAAAAAAATACCCGGGCAGTTTCACCTTTTGCGATTAATTTGCTTCTTCAGGCTCATGCAGACGTCATTAGAATTGAAGACAAAATTGATTTTATTAAAAGAATCTATGCTGAGCTGAGAAAAGAATAAACAATTAATATAGATTTGAAAAAATTTTTAAAAAGAATCTATTATATATTCTAGATGGAAAGATTTTATCTTAAATTAGGATTATTATTTATTATGTTTGTTATAGCAGGATGGATTATTAAGGCAAAAGAAATTTTAGTTTTCTCAAACATAGTCTTATCGGGATATTTAGTAATATCTTCTTTTATTTTTGGGATTTTAATAGCATTTAGCATATCCGGGCGGCGAGCAAGGCTAAATTCTATAAGAGAAAACCTAAGAGAACAGGATGCTATACTATTAAATATATATAATTTATCAAAGCTTTTTGGGAATAAAATAATAAAAAAAGTTAGGAATAAAATTGATGATTATCTTATATTACAATTAGATTATAAATTAGAAGATTTTGGAAAATCTATACAAGGATTAATGCGACTAAATGAGTTTTTAGAAAAGGTAGAATCCAAAACAAAATTGCAAGAAGAGGCAAAAAGCAAAATTTTAGACCAGGCTGATGAATTAACCAAGATTCATAAAAAAGTTTTTTATGAAGTTAAAGAAAAAATGATGGCTTATGATTGGTTTAGCTTGTTTATATTAAGCGGAGTAATAATTTTTTGCTTATTTTATATTAATAATAACACAATAATGTCTATTTTTATTACTGGAATTATTTCGACTTCATTGGTATTACTGTTCTTTATCTTAATTGAATTAGATAATCTTAAATGGCAAGAACAAAATTGGATTTGGATACCAATATCTGAATTATTTTTAGAATTAGGATTAATGCCTTATTTTCCTGAAGAAGTTTTCAAGAAAAAAAGACTAAATTATAAAAAAATAAAGAAAAATGGAAAGATTAGAATTGCACATTATCCTGAAAAGTATCCAAATATGGCTGGAAAAACAGTAGAAATTGTTTAAATAATATTATTTCTTAACAAGTTTATGAAAATTAATCAATTTGAAATAATAGATAGATGCTTATTTTGGCCTGAAAAGAAAATTTTGATAGTTGCAGATATACATTTGGGCTATGAAGAATATCTAAATGAGCTTGGATGGACTTTTCCAAAAACCCAATTTGAAGTTACTGAGAAAATTTTTGAAAAAATTTTTGAAAAAGTAGGAAAGGTATCAAAAATAATTATTTTAGGAGATATAAAGCATCATATTGGAGGAATTTTGAGAGAAGAATTTGGGGATTTTTATAAGATTACAAATTTATTTAGAAAAAATTTAGTTGAAAATGGAGAAATTATTATAACAAAAGGCGACCATGATAAAATTTTAGAGCCTGTTATTAGAAATTATTCTTTTGTAAAATTAGTTAATTACTATAAATTAGATAATTTAATGTTTTTTCATGGCAATAAAAAGGATTTTGATAAATATCAATTAGAAATTTTTGATACACAAAAAAAATCAAAAGATTTTGATCATACCCCCAAAAAACTTAAAGAGAAACAGGAAAGTTTTAATACAAGTACTGGTTGTTTGGTAATTGGACATTTTCATCCTGCAATTATAATTGGACAGGATTCAAAAAGAGAAAGATATAAATGTTTTTTATTAGGTAAAATTAAGAAATATAATAAAAATTTGATTATTTTGCCAAGTTTTTTTCCCTTAATTGAAGGAACAAATATTTTAGAAGAACAATTATTAGAAAATTGGCTCAATATTGATAATTTTGATGTATATGTTTTAGATGAAAATGAAAATGTTTATGATTTTGGAAAAGTTAAAGAGTTAAGATAATTTTATTATGTTATAACATTAGAATAATTAATTCATTTTATATATAATTAACAGAATAAAATTTTATAAAAAAGAACATTAACTGATTAATATGAATTGGGGCTTTGGTTTCACAGATAAGAATTTATATAAGGAATATAAAAAAAATAAAAAACATTTGCAGCCAGGTTTGATTGTCAATGATGGGAAAAGCGATTATATAACTGCTTCAAAAAAAAATAATTTTACAATAACTATAGAAGATTTAATTCTAAAATCTATCTTTGAAGATGATAAAATTGATTTTAGCGAATTAGATGAGAAAGAGCTAAAAAAATATAGAATCATAGCAAAAGAAGAAATTAAAATTAGTTTAGACCTAATTTATAAGAATGAGTTTGATATAAAATAATTATATAATGGAATAATAAGCCAAAATTTGCAGGACACCATTAATTAAGAGCCAAAATCCTATTGCATAATTTATAATTTTAGGCCAAATTAGTATTATAATTCCGGCTATTATAGAAATTATGCTAGTGGGAGGATTAATGCAACCATAATATAATCAAATTTTTGGAATTTATATAATTTTTGAATGTTATCTTTCAGCAGTTAGTCTGGATAATAAGCCTTTTCTTACTTGTTTAAATGTATTAAGCCAATCATTCCAATTATATTTTCCATTTGGATCAAAGTAGTTGGGCTCTAAAATCATTTCTCTTCCACAATAACCTCTGATTCTCACCCGGTCACATGAACCATCTATATTATAATCATCAAATCTTAATTCTCGGCTATTATTGGGGTCATTAATAAGATATGTTATTCCTTTATTGGTTATATAAAATTTTGATAATACTCTTTGATGGGAGGTATTAAAATCAGTGTTTTCTATTTTTGGCAATATTAATTTTTGATAATTTGTTTTTGTATTTTGATTTTTAGTTCCAAGGGCAATACCTGCTGAGATTGCTATTATGGTTATTAGCACTTTCCCCAAATCTTCTAATTCTTTATTTATCATTTGGTTTCCTCAAATTTAATTAAAAAATAGAATAATGATTAATTTTTAATTGCTATGTCCTCCCTAAGAGGATAAATATTTAAATGCTAAAAATAAAAGAAAATTAATGGATACTAAATTATTGGAAGAAATTGGTTTTAGCAAAGGAGAAATAAAAGTATATTTTGCTTTAATTGAATTAAACGAAAGTACTATTGGCCCATTATCAAAAAAATCTAAGATTACATCTGCCAAAGTTTATATAATTCTTGAAAAGTTAATTAAAAAAGGTCTTGCAAGTTATGTTATAAAATCCGGAACAAAATATTTTAAATGTGCCCCGCCTGAAGAAATTATAAATTATCTTGATGAAAAAAATAAAAAAATTGATGAACAAAAAGAAGAATTAAAAAATTTTATTTCTCAAATTAAATCTATTCCTAAAACTGAATTAAAAAGTGTCGAGATTTATGAAGGATTTAAAGGATTAAGAACAATTTATAATGATGCTATTAAAATTTTAAAAGAAAATAAGGAAAATTTTAAAGGCTTTAGTTTAGGAAAAGAAGAATATAATTTTCAGGATTCTGTAAATTTTTTTAAAGAATATGATGGGAAAAGAAAAATTTTTGGAATTAAAACAAATCTATTAGCCCCTGAATCTCAAAGAAGTTTTATGAAAGATTTTACCAATCAGGATGATAATATTAAAATAAAATTTATACCATATTCTTTACCAACAGGAATAATAATTTATGGAAATAAAGTGGCTACAATCAATTGGGATAAAGAGCCAACAGGCTTTGTTATTAATTCAAAACAAATTGCTCAATCTTATAGAAATTTTTTTAATGACCTATGGAAAATTGGATGTGAATAAATTATTTTTCAGCTTCAATGAGTATCATATAAGGATGATTATAATAATCCTGCCAAAATTCCTTGCCATATTTTTTTATGCCTTCTTCAGAAACACTAAGCTGATGCCATTTTATATTTTTGAACCCAGCTACTTTAAGACATTCTTCGTAAGTCTTTTTTGTCCAATAATAATTATGAAAAGAACACACCTTTTTACTTTCTAAGACTAAATTAACGGTAAGTTTATCTCCTTCATTTAATTCTCTTTTTGAAGACAATACTTCACTGCCATATTTAATCGTAGTTGTTAAGGGTGAATCAGGATTATTATTTAATGCTATAAATCTCCCTGTTTTTTTTAAATTTTTATAAATATTTTTGCACATTAAAAGCAATTCTTGTTTTGTTTTTGAATAATGCAATAAAAGTCCTCCAACAATTAAGTCAAATTCTCCAAGATAATTTAATGTTAAAACATCATTTACAATATATTTTATTCCCAAAGGGTTTTGTTTTTCTTTATCTTGTGCAATTTTTATCATTTCTCGTGAAATATCAACACCCAAAACTTCTGAAGCACCTTTTAATTTTATTTCCCTGGAAAATACACCATCACCGCAAGCAAGATCAAGAACTGTTTTATTCTTTAAATTCCCAAGAAGATTAAACAAGGAGGGATTATACATATAAATTTTACCAGGGCGTTTTGCCTGAACATCAGAATAATTTTGTGCTATTTTATCATATTCTGCCATTTGAAAAAGTTTATTTATATTTATTACACGCCGATGCTAGGATTCGAACCTAGGAGCCTTTTCAGGCACGGTTTTCGAGACCGTTCCATTAACCATTCTGGCACATCGGCTTCAGAATAATTAGATTTGGCTGTATAAAAAGTTTTAGAAAAAAATATAACATTAATTCTTTTTGTTTTCATTAGAAGATTGAAATCTTGGCATTTGAATATGCAGTGGCAAAGTCATATCCTCTTCAATTTGCAATGCTTTAAGTGAACATCTTTGTAATATTAAATTTAAAATTAGAACTTGAACATTATCTTCAATCTTTTCATCTTTCCATTTATTTAAAATTTCTTTTAATTCTTTAGCTTCAGGAAGTAATATTAAATATCCTTCAATAATTAATTTGCCTAATTGCCCATAATCAACACTAAAAAGAAAATTTATCTTTAAACCATCTGTCTTGATTAATTCTAATTTATATTTTTCAATAGAGATTACCTTTATATCAGGCTTTATTTTAATATCCCCATTAAAGCCAGGATTTTTTTCTGCATTAATTTTTGTTATGGTAAAACCAACAAGTTTTATTTGTTTCATTTTTATAAATAAGTTTTAATTTTTTAGGATTTCCTCTTTATTTAAATAAAATTTTAGACTAAATCTTCTTCAGAAATAACCATAAAATCTCCTATTGCAATAAGAGAATTGAAAGGTATCAAAGCTTCTTTATTTTTTGTTCTTTCTAAATTTAAATTTGCAGTATAAGGAGTAGGCTCTTTAATTACAATATGAATTAGTTCACCTGTTTTTGATTCAAAGGTAACATCCTTAACAAATCCCAATTTTTTGCCTTCTTTTGTTACAACTTGTTTTCCGATCAAAACTTTGAATGGTCTTTTATCCATATAAAAATCTATAAAGATTTATTTATAAACTTTTCTATATTTTTTTATTCATTTTTGCATGATATAATTTTTGGGCTTTTTCAATATCCTTCAAAGCAGCTGCTTTGTCCAATATATCAATTACCTGACATTTTTTTCCTTCCAATTCTTTATAACTTTCAAAAAAATGTTTTATTTCCAAAATTGCATGTTTAGATATATCTTTAATATTATTAATTTCTTTAGATCTAGGATCATTTTCATAAACTGCTATTATTTTATCATCTTTTTCATTATTATCTATCATTCTTAAAACACCAATAACCTTAATTTTGACAATAGTTAATGGATATACTGGCTCATTTGTTAATATTAAAATATCTAAAGGGTCATTATCTTCCCATAATGTTTGAGGAATAAATCCATAATCTCCGGGATAATGAACAGGAGAATAAAGAAACCGATCGAGTAACAATAATCCTGTTTTTTTGTCTAATTCATATTTTATTTTGGAATTTTTTGGAATTTCAATTATTGCATTTATTGATTCTGGAAAATTTCCTATTGTAATATCATGTAATGGATTCATTTTTATATAACCCCCTGACCCTAACGTTTCGTATGGAAAGCTTTAAAAATAAAATAAAATATAATCTTTATATATTATATTTATAAATTTTTATATTATATAATATATATAAAAGATTAAATACTTTTTAATGTTTATTTTATGTAAAAAAATATATTTTTTCTTAATTGTTGGAGATGAAATAAGGGGGAGGGGGAGTATTAAGTAAAGTAATTTAATTAAAACAATAAAAATTAATAAATTACTAGTCTCCAGTGGAAATAAAGGTTTTTAAAATTAGATTTCTACTATAAAATTTAGAGGCACAAAAATGGGGGTAAAATTAGATAGTATTTTTAATTCAGCTTTAACAAATACGTTATTCAAAAACAAAAAAGTTCTGCAAATTAATTATACTCCTGAGTCTATCCCACATAGAGATAAACAAATTAAACAAATTGCTTCTATACTTGCACCGGTTTTAAGAGGGGAAAGAGCGAGTAATCTATTTTTATATGGGAAAACTGGAACGGGCAAAACTTTATCTGTTCAATATGTCAAAAATGAATTATTGAAAAAAACTGAAGAATTGGGCATAAATATAAGAATAGAATATTTAAACTGCAAATTAAAAAAAGTTTCTGATACCGAGTATAGGATTTTGGCCGCATTAATTGAAAAATTAGGAGGTTCTGTTCCTGCAACAGGCCTTCCAACTGATCAAGTCTATTCAAAATTTATTGACTTAATAGATTTTAAAAAACAATTAGTTGTATTAATTTTTGATGAGATTGACCAGGCGGTTAAAAAGATTTCTGATAATTTTTTATATAATTTGACTAGATTAAACTCAGAATTAGCAAAAGCACAAATTAGCCTAATTGGGATTTCTAATGATATTACTTTTTTAGAAAATATTGATCCCCGGGTAAGAAGTTCATTAGGAGAAGAAGAAATAGTTTTTCCACCTTATAATGCTTTGCAACTTCAGGATATTTTAAATGAAAGGTGTAAAATGGCATTTAAAGATGGGGCTGTTAATGAAGGAGTCATAGCAAAATGTGCAGCTTTTGCAGCAAGGGAGCATGGTGATGCAAGAAGGGCATTGGATTTGATGAGGATTGCAGGTGAACTGGCTGAAAGGGATGGGCACTCAAATATAAGCCTGGAATATATAGATTTGTCAAATAAAAAAATTGAAAGAGATAAAATTTTAGATATTGTTGAATCAGAGCCAAAACAATTTCAATTAGTTTTATATTCTATATTGCAATTAACAAAAAAAAGCAAGGCTGATAAAACCTTTGAAAAATTTTTTACAGGCGATGTTTATAATTATTATAATGAAATATGTAAAAAAACAGGCACTGAAATACTAACTCAAAGAAGGGTTTCAGATATTATTGCGGAAATAGATATGCTTGGACTTATTAATGCAAAAGTTATATCAAAAGGAAGACATGGGAGGACTAAAGAGATTAAATTATCAATACCATCTATTTTAACTGAAAAAGTTGAGGCAATTCTCATAGAATCACTTGGATTATAATTATAATTTACTATGGAGAAGACAATATTGAAAATATGCATGCAAAAAGGATTTTTATTAGACAAAGAAATGTTATGCTTATTTTCAAAACTTGATGAAGATAACATTACAAAACTAATTGAAATACTGAGCAATCTCCAAATTAAAGAAAAAATAATCACTAAAACATTATTTTCCAAACATGTTCAAAAAATAAAAACTTTGGCAGGAACTAACACTATCATCGAAAATATATTTTTTGAACTTGGCTATTCAAGAATTGAGATTGAAAAAAAAACTGAAGCTAAAGAATTAATAAATGAAAATAAATTAAAATTAATATCTTCTCCTGCAATAGCGCCTAAAAAAGTAGAAGTGTCTGATTTTGTAAAACATTTTAGAGCAAGATATAATCAAATAAAAAGTATTTTGCAGGAGAAAGAACTTGACAATTTGATTTCGCTTAGAAAAATTTCTAATAAAAAAGAAAATTATTCAGTCATTGTTTTCATTTTAGACAAAAAAATGACAAAAAATAAAAATATTCTTTTGGAAGTTGAAGACCCAACAGGTCATGCATCTATTTTAATTAATAAATCAAAGGAAGAATTATATAATAAAGCGAAAGACTTGCTTTTAGATGATATTGTGGCATTCAAGGTTGCGGGAAATTCAGAATTATTATTTGCAAATGAAATCATATTTCCAGATACATATTTATCTGAAAAAAAAGTTTATGAAAGAGATGAATGGGTTGCCTTTACTTCTGATGTGCATTTTGGCTCTTCTATGTTTTTGAAGGACAATTTTTCTAAATTTATCAAATGGCTTAACTGTGAAGAAGGAGATGACAATCAAAAACAAATTGCTAAAAATATTAAATATTTATTTTTAGTTGGAGATAATATTGATGGAATTGGGGTTTATCCTGACCAAGAAAAATTATTATTATGCAAAGATATAAGGGATCAATATGATGGGCTTGCAGAATTATTAAATTGTATTAGAAAAGACATTAATATAATTATGTGCCCTGGCCAGCACGACGGAGTAAGAGTTGCTGAACCGCAGCCAATTGTTGACGAAAAATGGGCAACTAAACTGCATCAAATAAAAAATCTTTTGTTGGTTCCAAATCCTTCTTTAATTGAAATTGATGGGGGATTTAGGATTTTAATGTACCATGGCGCAAGCATGCATGGCATAATAAATGAAATTGAGGACTTAAGGTTAAATAGGGGACATGACCATCCCACAAAAGTTGTTAAAGAAATGCTTAAAAGGAGGCATTTGGCTCCGAGCCATAGTTCAACGGTTTATATCCCAAATGAAAAAGAAGACCCCTTAGTTATTCAAAATGTGCCTGATATAATTGCAACAGGGGACCAGCATAAATCTGAAATTTCTTTATATAATAATATTCTTTTAATAGCATCTTCCTGCTGGCAATCAAAAACACCTTTTGAAGAAAAGGTTGGTAATAACCCAGATCCTTGTAAGGTTCCTTTATTTAATCTTAGAACAAGAGAAATCAAAATTTTAGATTTTTCATGATTATTATTTAATATCTAAAATTTTAAATAAACTTTCACAAAAGATTCCAAATGACAAAAATAAAAGCAATTGTAACTGATATGGACGGAACTGCAATTAATTATGCTGTCTATGGAGATGGAATTTTTGGATGCAGTTCAGACGCACTTTCTCAAATATTATCTGAAGAAGAGAGAGAAAGATGGAATTCTAATAAAAAATTTTTTTTAAGCCAAAATTTATATGATCCAAGAATTTCTGAAAGATGGTTTAAAGCAGATTTGGAATTGCTAAAAGGTAAAAGATTATCTGAAGCTAAAAAATTTTTGTTTCCGGTTCCTTATTCTAATGGTTTCTATGAATTTTTTAGTTTTTTAAATTCTAATATAAAAAAAGGAATTTTGTCAAATGGCATTGGTTTGGTTGCAGACAAAATAAAACAAGAATTAAATTTTGATGAATCTGTAGGAGATTATTTAGAATTTAAAGACGGAATTTTTACTGGAAATGGAAAGAGAGGAATTAGCAGTTTATGCAAGGCTGGTGAATTAAAAAATATGGCAGACAGATTTGGGGTTGCTTTGAAGAGTCTTTGTTACATTGGCGATACAATATTTGATATTTCTTGCTTAAATATTGCGGGAGTGCCCATTGCTTTTAATCCAAAGTATGGGCTTGAAAAATATGCAGGAGAAAATAATATTCAAATTATCCATGATTTTAGAGAATTAAATAATATTTTAGAGATTTGATGGAAAATAAGCCTGAATTGTATAAATCAGATGTCCACATTTACGTCATTAGAAACTTAAAATGAATACAGAAGAATACTTTGCTGAACTCAGAAATAAGGTTGAGGAAGAATTTAGAATTGCAGGTGAAGCAAGAAAAAAAAATTTAGATCCTGTCGGAAAAGTTGAAATCCCCCTTGCAAGCTCTTTAGCAGAAAAAGTAGTAGGATTAATTTCTACAATTTATCCTCAACTAGATCAAAATGTAGTCAAAAGAATTTTAGAACTTGAAAAAGAATATGGGCCACTGGATATTGCAGTTTCATTTAAAATAGCTGAAGAAATAGCAAAGGAAAAATTCTGCAAATTTGAATCTTTCCTTCAAGCAATTGATGCCGGCATTAGAGTTGGATTTGCTTATAATACTCTTGGAGTAGTTTCGTCTCCAATAGAAGGTTTTACTGAATTAAGATTAGGAAAAACAAAAAATAACGAAGATTATTTTATTGCATATTTTTCCGGGCCAATAAGAAGTGCAGGAACAACAGCAAGCTGTGTAGTATTAATGCTGATTGATTATTTGAGGGAATTGTTTGGTTATGCTAGATACGATCCTACTGAAGAAGAAGTAAAAAGGTATATTACTGAAAATTATGATTATCATGAACGTGTTTCAAACCTTCAATATTTGCCGACAGAAGAAGAAATTGGATTTTTAGCTAAAAATCTTCCTATACAAATAGCAGGAGAGCCTACAGAAAATAAAGAGGTTTCTAATTACAAAGATTTGAAACGAGTTGAAACTAATTTTATAAGAGGGGGGATGTGCCTGATTTTTTCAGAGGGGCTTGCTCAAAAAGCTCAAAAGGGATTTAGGCTGTTAAAAGGCTTAAAAGAAAAAGGATTTAAAACATGCGGATGGGATTTTTTAGAAGATTATATTACATTGCATAAAAAAAGAGAAAAAGGGACCGCCGATGCATCTCCAACTTATATAAAAGATCTGGTTGCGGGCAGGCCTGTATTTGGCCACCCTTCACATTCAGGGGGTTTTAGGTTTAGATATGGGAGAAGCAGGGTTGCAGGATTTTCCGCCACATCTGTTCATCCGGCGACAATGGGAATAAGCAACTGTTTTTTATCTACTGGAACACAACTTAAAATTGAAAAACCAACAAAAGGGTGTGCCATTACCTCCTGCGACAAAATTGACGGGCCAATAGTGAAGTTAACTAACGGAAGCGTTAAAAAAATAAACGATTTTGATGAAGCCAAGAAAATATACAAAGATGTTGAAGAAATAATTTATTTGGGCGACATATTATTTCCGCTAGGTGACGTAATAAATAGAAATTATGAATTATTAAAGCCCGGTTATGTTGAGGAATGGTGGGGTTTGGAACTGTTAAAAAAGGCAGAAGAAAAAAATGAAAAATTAATCTTGGATTTTTTTGAGATTTCTTTAGATGACGCAATTGAATTTTCAAAAAGATATGAGATTCCATTGCATCCTTCTTACATATTTTATTGGACACAAATCACAAAGGAACAATTTATTTGGCTGTTGGATTGGCTACAAAACGGAGTTATAAGGGAAAATGGAAAAGTTGTTCTTCCATTTGAAAAATTTACTAAAGAAAAATTTTTATCCGGAAAAAGAGCTTTGGAATTAATTGGCATTGAGCATGATGTTATTTTTGATAATGTTGTAATAAAAAAAGGAAAAGCCCTTTTATTAAATCTTGGAATTGATTCAGATAAATTAAAAGATGGGGAAAACTTGAAAGAATATGTATCTAATATTATCGAAATTTCCAAGAACAAAGAGACTGTTTTAGATATTATAAATTCCATTTCAAGTCTTGTCATTAAAGATAAAGCAGGCGATTTTATTGGAACTAGGATGGGGAGACCTGAAAAGGCCAAATTAAGAAAATTGACAGGCAGCCCAAATGTTTTATTTCCTATAGGAGAGCAGGGGGGAAGATTCAGGAGTGTTAATGAAGCTGTCAATGCGGGATTTATTAAGGCAGATTTCCCTAATTATTTCTGCAGAAACTGCGGGGCTGAAACTATATATAAGACCTGCGAAAAATGCAGGGGAGAAAGTGAAAAAAGATTTTTTTGTCTTGAATGCAAATCTATTAAGGATAAAAAATGTCCGGAGCATGACAGAAATATTTGTTATTCAAATAAAAAGATAGATTCTAAATATTATTTTGATAATGCGATAAAATCATTAAGCATGAAAAAAGAAGAAGTACCTGTTTTGATAAAAGGGGTCAAGGGAACTTCAAGCGATGAACATGATTTTGAGCATCTTGAAAAAGGAATAATTAGATCAAAATTTAATTTATGCGTGAACAAAGATGGCACTATAAGATATGATGCAACAGAATTACCCATTACTCATTTTAAGCCTAAAGAAATTGGGACAAATGTTGAAAAGCTTAAAGATATGGGATATGATAAAGATGTTTATGGCAATGATTTTGTGAATGAAGACCAGATTTTAATTTTAAAACCACATGACATAATTTTGCCTGCATGTCCTGAAACTAAAGATGAAAAAGCTGATGATGTTTTCTTGAATATAAGCAAATTTTTGGATGAGCTTTTGGAAAGATTTTACAAGCTTCCAAAATATTACAACCTAAAATCCCGAGATGATTTAATAGGGCAATTAGTCGCCTGCATGGCTCCACATAATTGTGCAGGGGTTATCGGAAGGATCGTTGGCTTTTCAAAAGTTCAGGGACTTCTTGCCACGCCATATATGCATGCAGCAATGAGAAGGGATTGCGACGGGGATGAAGCTGCGGTAATGATGCTACTGGATGTGCTAATCAATTTCTCAAGAAAATTCCTGCCTGCACACAGAGGGGGAACACAGGATGCCCCTTTAGTCTTAAATGCACGAATTAATGCAGGAGAAGTTGATGACCAAATTTTGGATTTTGAATTATGCGGGCTTTATCCTCTTGATTTATATCAAAAAGCAGAACAAAGAAAACATTCTTCAGAAATTCAAATAGACACAGTAAAAAAAAGGCTCAAGGAAAAGAAAGACCCTTTCATTGATGTGGGATTTACTCATGATAGCTCAAATTTTAATTGTGGAGTAATTAATTCTTCATACAAAAGTCTGCCTACAATGAAAGACAAAGTTGGAAATCAAATGGATTTGGTCAGTAAATTAAGGGCAGTTGACAGTGCAGATGTGGCAAGACTCGTAATAGAGAGACATTTTATCAGGGATATTCGTGGTAATCTCAGAAAATTTTCAATGCAGCAATTTCGATGCGTAAGTTGCAATGAAAAATATAGGCGCCCGCCATTAACCGGAAACTGCTTAAAATGCAATGGCAAAATCATATTTACAATTTCAGAAGGATCTATTGTAAAATATATGGAGCCTGCCTTGGAACTTGCCAATAATTTTGGGATCCCTGAATATACAAAGCAATGCCTTGAATTAGCAAAGGTTTATATTGAAAGCATTTTTGGAAAAGCGCAGGACAAGCAAGTTGATCTGAAGCAATGGTTTTAATTTATTCTATTTTTTAAGAATTTTATCCGCATTTTTGAATTAATCTTATATTCTTTATAAATTGCGGCTTTAGATTTTTGCAGTTTTCATAATTTTTACATTCCCAACACCCTTTAATCTTTTTTTCTATACAGCATTTTTTTATTGGACAATCTTTTTCATTATTTTCTTTGCAGGGTCTTGAGCACTTTAGAGAAATTAATGTTTCTAACTCCTTTTGAAATTCTTTTGAAGGCATATGGGTCGAATTAAATATAGAAGTACTTTTTAACAGATATTTTAATTTATTTGCCGATTTTGAAATAGCATTTTTATAACATTTAGGACAATATAATCCACAATAGGCAAGTTTGTTTTCTTCCATTTTTTAGTTGATAAATTAATACTTTAAACTTTATTCAATCTTGGAATAAGTCAATTCAATAATTTTATTTGGATTTAATATGTTCAATTTATTTTGAAAAAATTATCATCCTTCTTAAAATTAAATCGTCTTTGCTTTTCATAAATTTATTCTCGAAACTGAACCAAACTCTTTTGAATATATCATTTCTCATTGCCCGTAAATGCCCTAGTTCTGGATCTAAAAGATAAACATTTTCTTTGTCAATTTTTGTAATTACAGAAAAATGGCCATCATCTTCTGAAAACCACTCTATAATTATCTCGCAATTTTTATCTATATACTTTTTAATATCTTTTAAATCCGCATTATCTTTAATGATTCCTTTAATTCCAAAAACTTTTGCTGCCTTTACTAAATTTTGCGCCGTCGTGCCACCTATATTTGTATATCTTGATAATGACGCAATTTTTTTTTCTGTTGCAGAAATTCCAAATTCCTCCAAAACTATTTTTAATGAAGCGGGACCACAATGCCCGTCCCTTTGATGAAATGGTGTTTGCATTTTGTCTTATGTGATTTTGTTTAGTTCTTTTTTTAATAGTTCAAAAACTTTTCGGATGAGCTTTTCTTTTTCATCTGCGATAAAATTAAAACATGGAACACTGTTAGCTTCAAGTAAAAACCAATTATCATCTTTTTTTAATAAATCTATTCCACAAACTTTAATTTTGTTAAATTTCATAAATCTTTTAACAACTTTTTCAAGATCTTCTTTTATGTGTACTTTTTTTGGATTTTTTTCATAAACACTTGTCTTTTTCCAGCCCTTTGCCATTTTTTGGGCTGCCTGAACAATTTCATCCCCCACTATTGTAACTCTATAGCATTCACCATTGATAAATTCTTGCGCAATGATTGGGACCCGCCCGCCTCTCTTTTTCCAAATTTCTTTTATTTTTTCAACTGCCTCTTTCAGATCTTTTGCTCTAACAACAAATTCACCACAACATCCATCAAGTATTTTTAATATAACGGGCCATTTATTAAAAAGCTTTAATTCTTTTTCAATAAGCTTTATATCGTCAAGCAAAAGAACTGTTTCTGGGGTGGGAATGTTATGCTTTTTGCATTCAAGAAAAAAAGTCCATTTATCATCTAAAAAATAGCCATTTTTTGGAGAGTCAATTACTTTTACACCAAGCTCTTCTGCAGTTTTTTCAATTTCTACTATTATTCTTTCTCCGCTGTTATTAAAAATAAGGTCACACTTTTTTATTTTCTCTTCAATTTTTTTATCTTCAAAATCATTTTTTGCATTCAAGAAAATCAAATCTATATTTTTCTCTTTTGCAATTTTTTCAAAAATTTTCTCGTCATTGCCTGGTGAGCCATCTAAAATGTAGCCTAACACCTTTTTTTCCATCATAAATTTAAGACAAATCTTATTTTTAAATTTTTCAGATTAAAATATTGGCAGATAAAACAAAATTGTCGGAATTAAAAGGCACCCCATTAAATGAGTTCTTTTTACATTCCAATCTGTGCAGGTTAATCCTAAAAACGCTGATGAAACAAAAATCATCAACCCAATAGATCCTGAAAAAATAAAAATCATCAAAATCATCAAAATAAGAACAAATAAAGAAATTTTTGCATAGTTAATTTTATTTATATTTTTTGCAAAAATTTTTGAAATTTGAATTGCTGAAAAGATGGAAAACAATGCGGATATTAATACCGATGAGATAATTAATGGAAGGTGATTTGATGTTAGTGTTGCTATTTGCTGAATTGCGTTTGCAGGTCCAGACCTTGATTTTTGTATTGAATACAGAGTTAAAAAAGATACAGATAAAACTAATGTATTAATTGAACCATTAAATATTAAGAATTCTTTTCTGTTCATATTGCCCGTAATTTCTGAACCTATGACTGCAGCCTGGCTTGAGCCGACCCCTGGCAAAAAAGAACAAACTGGTGAAACAAGAGCTGTTGTTAAAATGGGCTTTAGCAATTCTTTTACATTAAATATGAATTTCCCAATCTTTTGTTCGGGAATATCAATTCTTTTCTGCACTGATATAATTAGTACCGGGGCACCAAACAAGCCTGTCAATAATGGGAGCAATGTTTGGTTTGCTGACATATTTAATGAAACAATTCCGAGGAATCCAGATAATATGAAAATTACAAATGCGTTGAATTTGGAATTTTTTTCTTTTGAAATTAGAAAAATAGAAATTAAGATTAAAATCCATGCCATCATTCTTTGAATAAAAGGAAATATATATGGGACAAAAAAATTGAACAGAGGAATTAAAATGATCAATATTATAGTTGACGAGGATGCTCCGATTAATGTCAATAATACTGCTTCATGACCTTTTCCTTCTAATAAAAATTCATGGCCAGGAAGTATTGAAAGGATTGTATCTTCATTTGGCGCTCCAAGATATATTGATGGGATAAAATCAATAAAAGTATGGGTTATTGCCATTGAAATAATAAACGCGATTAGATAATTGGGATTGAATCTTGAAATTATAATGAATGGAATAAAAATTGACAAAGTTAAATTGATATGGATTCCGGGAGTGATTCCGGTTACAGTTCCAATAAGAATTCCCAGCACAATGGCACTTATAATTTCAATAATCATCATAACCCAGAATTCTTGATTTCAAGACGAAAATAATTTTTATATTTTTGCAATGAAATATTTATAAATATAAAATTTTTAAGAATATAATGATTAACATATTTCTTGAAACAGCTGCATCCAATATTGAAAGCTTTGCAGCCAACGTCCAACCGAATGAAATGATGGCCGCCGTTTTAGCTTTGTTTTTTATCGTTCTTTTGATAGCATTTTTCCTGGCCATTGCATTATACGTTTATGTTTCTCTTGCTTACATGAATATTGCTAAAAAAACTAATACAGAACCAGCCTGGCTTGCGTGGATTCCCATTGCTAATTTTTATTTGATGAGCAAGATTGCAGATATGCGCTGGTGGCCAATGCTTTTGCTTATTGGAATATTTATTCCTTTTATAGGCCCTGTATTTTGGATTGCTTTCTTGGTTTTTTTGGTAATATGGAATTGGAAAATTTTGAGGGCTGTTGAGCAACCTGGGTGGATTGCAATATTTATGATCATTCCAATGTTAAATATTGTATTTTTAATATTTCTTGGAATTGGGGCATGGAGTGAAGAAAAAAATCATAGAAGAAACAGAAAGTAATCATATCCAGATTTTGTCTGCAATTATTTGAAGCTCTTGATTATAAAAATCTATTCTGCCCTGAATTTTAATTTCCTGATTATTTCTAAAAATTGACTTATAAAAGATAAAATTATCTGTAAATATTATAACTGTAGCATTTATGTTATTTAATTTAATTGAGATAATATCTTTGCCGTAATTTATCTGCTTAATCTTTCCAGAGACTTCAATTTTTTCATCAATATTTTTATAGTTTAAATCTTGTTTTTTAACTTGGATAAAATTCTGAATTAGAAATAATAAGAATATACTTAAGATAGATGCAATTAAAAAAGCATTTGAACGTTTTATCATTCTGTCTGGAATTCAAGCACATCTTTGTCTTTTAATGCATGCTCAAGGCCTACGATCTGGCCTCCGAATTTCGATGAAGGACCCCAAATCTTTACACGCTTTATTTTTTTTGAAAATCCCTTGAGAATTTTCTCTGCTACATCCTTAATATCTGAATTCTGCTTTAGAATCATTGGCTCTTTGCTTATTTCTTTTTTTGGCTCTTTTGTATAGATGCGTATTATTGGAAAGGTGTCAAAAATTTTCTTTTTTAATTCAAGTATTAAATTTTTATCATGCAATTGGCTTGAAAATAAAATAAAATCTACTTTTTTTGATTTTAATGTTTCTGAAATTTTTCTCTTTTCTTCATTGTTCAACAAATCAGACTTGTTTAAAATGATAATTTTTTTTGCGTTGCTGTTTTTAGAACATTCTTTTATCGGCTCTAATTGTTTCAAGCTGTCTATTACTAAAAGGAGGGTATCTGTAGAATTTATAATTCCAAAATCTGTATTTGGCAGGGGGGGCAAATCAATCAACTGGATTTTTACATCCTCAAATTCTATTACTCCTAACTCCGGCTCTGTTGTTGAATATGGATTCGCAGAAATTTTTATATATTTATTTGTTAAAGAACTGAATATTGAAGATTTTCCCGTGTTTGGAAATCCTAGCAGAACCGCCTGCATGTCTGATTTTTTGATTCCTTTTTGAGTGGATTTCCCTGATTTTTTTGCTTTGACTATTTTTTCCTTTAATTTTTTATATCTGGTTCTTAATTCTGCCCGTAAATTTTCAGCTCCCTTATGCGCAGGGGCCAAGGAAATCATTTTTTCCAGGCATTTTAACTTTTCTTCTGCTGTCTGCGCCTGAGAATATTCTTTTTCGGCCTGCAAATATTCGGGATGTGCATTTATCGGCATTTGTTTTCTCCACAATTAGTTAATTTATTTAAACAGGAATTGTTTAATAATTTTATGAAACTTGGAGTATTATTTTCTGGTGGAAAAGATTCTTGTTTTGCTTTGTATCTTGCGAAAAAGTACGGCCATGATATACGCTGTTTAATCAGCATTTATTCTGAAAATAAAGAAAGCTTCATGTTTCACACTCCATCAATTTCAAGTGTAAAAGAACAAGCAACTGTCCTGCAAATCCCCTTAATCATGCAAAAGACAAAAGGCTCAAAAGAATTAGAATTAAATGACCTGGAAAAAGCAATCAAAGAAGCTAAAGAACAATATAAAATTGAAGGGATTGTGACTGGGGCAATTGAAAGTGCCTATCAATCTTCCCGAATACAAAATATATGCAACAAATTTAAGTTGGATGTTTTTAATCCATTATGGCAGAAAGATCAGATTGAATTGCTTAATGATTTGATAAATAATGATTTTAATATTATATTAACGGGGATTTTTGCATATCCCTTGAATAAATCATGGCTTGGAAGGAGGATAGATAAAGATTTTATTAGGGAATTAAATATTTTAAAGGAAAAATTTAAAATTAATCCTGCAGGTGAAGGCGGTGAATTTGAGAGTTTTGTTTTAAATTGCCCTTTGTTTAAGAGAGAATTAAAAATTATTGATTCTAAAACATATGGAGAAGGGAATTCGTGGAGAATGGAACTTAAAGTCAGATGAAAATCTGTTCGTGGAATATCAATGGCCTTAGGTCTGCATTAAATAAGGGAATTCTAGAATGGATAGGTGCTAATTCATTCGATTTTCTATGCTTGCAGGAAATTAGAATTAATAAGATTCAAGATGAGTTTCAAGATAAAAACATTCACTTTAACTTTGCAAAAACTGCGGGTTATGCTGGCGTCATGACATTTTGCAATAAATTGCCTTTGAAAGAATATTCAAAGATTGGGCTTGATCGATTTGATGATGAAGGGAGATTTTTAAGGCTTGATTTTAAGGAATTTATTCTTATCAATTTGTACATGCCTCATGGCTACCGAGATAAAAGGAACTTGAATTACAAGCTAGATTGCTATAATGTTCTTATAAGATATCTTGAAAATCTTTTAAAGCAAAATAAAAAAATAATTCTGGCCGGGGATTTTAATATTGCTCATGAAGAAATTGATTTGGCCAGGCCTAAATATAATTATCACAATGTAATGTTCACAGATGAAGAAAGAAAAAAAATAGATTTAATTATTAAATTGGGATTTAGGGATAGTTTTAGAATTTTAAATTCAGAACAAAAATTCAGCTGGTGGCCTTATTTTGCCAATGCGCGTGAAAGAAATCTTGGCTGGAGAATTGACTATATTTTTTTATCCAAATCTCTCGTTAAAAATTCAAAAAATTCCGATATTTTAGTAAATGTGAAAGGTTCTGACCATTGCCCAATTTTGGCAGAGGTAAATTTATGAAGAATATTTTAGTGAAGGGCAAGAGTAACATCAATGGAATCGGAATATTTGCAAAAAGCCAAATCAGAAAAGGAGAAATTTTTTATAAAGTGCCATTAGATAGAATTTATGATAAAAACATCAGAGGCTATGCTCATATCGGGAATGGAAAATATGCCTGTGATGAAAAAATTCTAAATTTTGTAAACCATTCCTGCAATCCAAATTGCATTTTAAACATTGAACAAAAGCCTTGCCTAATTGCAAAGAAGAATATTAATATCAGAGATAAAATAACAGTTGATTATAGATTGACTGAAATTGAAAAATTAATGTTTGATTGCAATTGTCCGCAATGCCATAAAAAAATTCTTGTAGTAAATATTTGCAAGGAAAGATTTCATGAATTAGAATTTGTCAAGCCTATTGAAGATGTTTTAATAAAATCGAAAATACCTTTTTTCACAAAACATTATGCTGAACTTAAAAAAGATGACTTGGAAAAATCAAAAAAAATTATTATCTGCGGAACAAGCTTAAAAGATAATTCATTTGCAGAATATTTAGACAAGTTTGATTGGATAAAAAAAATAGAGAAACCTGTATTTGGGATTTGCGGGGGGATGCATATTATAGGATTAGTTTTTGGCGGGAAAATGAAGAAAAAAACAGAAATTGGACTTTTTGAAGAATTCTTTATGCATGATTTTTTTGGAATTGTGCGAAAACAGGACGTATATCATCTGCATAATTTTTACGTAGATTTCTTTCAATTAAAAGATTTCTGCGTTTTAACAAAATCAAAAATTCCTCAAGCGGTCAAACATTGTGGAAAAAAGATTTATGGAACATTATTTCATCCTGAAGTCAGACAAAAAGATTTAATAATAAATTTTTGCAAGGACTAAGATGCAGGTTGATGTTGATAAAATCAGAAGAGAATTTGGAAAATATAATTTAAGATATTGGGATTTCAGGATTGAGGAATCTGAAACAAAAAATATTTCTGCATGGAATAATGAGATTAAAAGAAATTCATTTAGTTCATCTGTTGGATTTTGCAGTCGAGTTTTATTTGAAAATGGGTGGGGGTTTGCATGCTCTAGCGATTTCAACCAAATCTCAAAAATTATCGAAAAATCTGTCAAGCTGGCAAAATTAAGCAATAAAAATGAGAAAATTGAATTCAATATTCCTGAAAGAAAAAATGATTCTAAGGAAACAAAGCAAAAATTGAATTTTAAAGATGTGGATGATGAACAAAAAATTAAATTATCAAAAGAACTTGCAGAGTCTGCATTAAAATTTGATAAAAAGATTAAGAGTGCTAGAATATGGTATATTGAAAATATTTTGAAAAAAAAATTTTTGAGTTCTGATTGTTTTATTGAACAGAAGCTTGCGAGAGGGAAAATTTTTGCACAGATTAATTCCAAATCAAATGAATCTGAAGAAGAAAAAAGAGGCATTATTGGACATTCAGGAGGATATGAGTTTACAGAGAATGCGAAGGAAAATATTTTAGATGCATGCAAAAGAGCTGTTGAATTTTTAAAGGCAAAAAAGGGAAAAGGCGGTGAATCTTCTGTAATTATTGACGGGCAATTGAGCGGGTTGCTTGTTCATGAGGCATTGGGTCATGCCTCAGAGGCTGACTTGGTCCTGCAAAATTCCTCGTGCTTAAATGGAAAAATTGGAGAGCGATTGTCTGAAAACTGTGTTAATGTATGCGATGATGCAACTGAAAATGATTTTACAGGATGGGGTTGTTATTATTATGATGATGAGGGAATCAGAGCTAAAAAGAATTACATCATAAAAAATGGAATTTTAAATTCATATTTGCATAATATAGAATCTTCTTCTCAATTGAAGATGAATCTGACTGGAAATTCTCGGGCAGAAAGTGCTTTCAGGAAACCGATTATAAGGATGACAAACACTTATATTGAAAAAGGAGACAAAAAATTTGATGACATGATTAAAGAAATAAAAAAAGGCTATTTGATGGCAAAAAGCTCAGGCGGTCAGGTAGATACTGTTACAGGAAACTTTCAATTTTCAGCAAATGATGTTTACGAGATAAAAAATGGAGATATCGGACAGCCCCTCAAAAGCATGAGCTTTGGAGGAAACTTGCTTGAGATATTAAAAAATATTTTAATGGTTGAAAATAAATATGACTGCGATTTTCCCGGCACATGCATAAAAGGAGGACAGCATGTGCCTGTCGGGGGATTTTGCCCAAGGGTTTATTTGAAAAAAGCAGTTGTCAATTAAAATGATAGAAGAACTAAGAAAATTTTTAAAATACGGGAAGGAAAAGGCAGATTTTGTTGAGATAAGCTTAGATAAAATAGAAAAAGATGAATTGAGCGTTGAAAATAATAAATTAAAATCAGCCTCTTACTCTGATATAAAGCATGTTTTAGTTCGCACATGGATTGATGGAAAATTGGGAGTTGCAGTTTCAAATGCCCTTGATAAAAATGTTATTGATAATGCCATAAACTGCGCTAAAAACAGCGTGAAAAAAGAATTTTTTTATGGACTGCCTAATAAGCAAAAGTATGGCAAAATTAAAAATATTTATGATAAAGAAGTTGAGGAGTGCGGAGAAAAATTATCTGGAATCTTAAATGTATTTTTAGCTCAGTTTGACAATAGAAAAGCATTTGTTTCTGAAGCTCAAGCTTCTGCAGGTGTCGTGCATAGCTTTTTAGTGAATTCCGAAGGTATTGAGGCTGATGAAAAAAGCTCTTTTATAGATTTAGATGCAGGATGCGTGGCAAAAGGGAATGAAGACTCAAGCGTTTCTGATTCAATAAGTTCAAGAAAATTTTTCAAATTAAATGATGTTGAATCTTTTGGCCAAAGTTTATGTGAAGAAACAGAACTTTTTTTAAAGTGCGAAAAATTGAAAAAATTTGAAATTCCAAAAATTGTTGTTCTGCAGGAGCATGCTTTAAATAATATTTTAGAAGATGCTTTTTTGGAAAATTTTAATGCTGAAAATTTGATTAAGGAAAGCAGTATCTTGAAAGGAAAAGAGAATACAGAAATTGCTTCGAAAGATTTTAATTTAATCGACGATGGATTGCTTGAGGGTGGAATGGGCTCCGGAAGTTTTGATTCTGAAGGAACAGCCTGCAGGAGAAACGGCCTTGTTGAAAAAGGTATATTAAAAAATTTTATCTATGATTATAATAGTGCAGTGCATTTGAAAAAACAACCTACCGGCAATGCGAGCGCTGATTCAATTGATTTTAACAATATTTTAATTTCTCCCGGAAATAAAGAGATTGAATCTGAAATTGATAATGCAATAATTATAAAAAATGTAATCGGAACGCATACTGCAAATTCGTTTACAACTGATTTCTCTGTTAATTCAAACCTGAGCTATTATCTTAAAAATGGAAATAAAATTCCTCTTAAGAATTTTATGATTTCAGGAAATTTTTTAAACATGCTTAAAAACATTGAATTGATAGGCAAGAAGATTATTGTCAAAGGCGATTTTTACACGCCTGCGATTGCTTTTAATAGTGTTAATGTTACTTCTTATTAAAATGAATGATGTCATTAAAAAAATTAAAGAGAAAAAAGAGTTTTCTCAAATTCCTGATGATATTATTTTAAGAGTTTTGAATTTAAACAAAGTAAAAAATTTGGATGAGAGGAGCCAAATTAAAGAAGCAAGAAGCTTGCTCAGAAAAATTTTTTCAGCTTTTTTGACAAACAAAGTTTTATCCGGAAAGTTAAACGCATCTGAAATATTGAAAAAGCATTATTCTTCCAAATATCGTGATTATGAAACAGTCTACAAAAGAATTTTAGATAATGAGAAGACTATTGTTGATTTAGGGGCTGGTGTTAATGGATTTAGTTATCCTGAAATATTAAAATTCTCAAAGGCAAAATATATTGGAATAGAAGCAATTGGACAGTTAGTGGACTTGATGAATAATTATTTCATCCAGAATAATGTTGACGCTTTGGCCATTCATGAGGATTTGTTCAATGCAGACAATATTGTAAAAATATTAAAATCTTCAAAAAAACCGCGTGTTGTTTTCATGTTCAGCATAATTGATGCCTTGGAATTTTTAGAAAGAGACTATTCAAAACAATTAATTTTGCAAATAATCAGTGAAACGGAAAAAATTGCGTTAAGCTTCCCTACGGAAAGCCTTGGGAAGAGAAGAAGATTCAAGGCTAAAAGATTCTGGATTTTAAATTTTATTGAAGAGAACTTTAAGGTTCTTGACGATTTTGAACTAAATGGAGAAAGATTCTTAATTTTTTCAGAATGCAAATAATTAATTTGTCCAGTGATTTAATAATTGATGAGTTCGAACAGAATTATCAATTGCATAGGGAGCAAGACTTTGAATATCCAACTGGGCTTGATGAAATAAATATTGAAAGGAATTCTGTTATTATTTCAGATAACGTTTTGGAATGTGAAGAAATCTTGGAGTCTTTTTCAAAATATGCCCAGAAAAAAGAAAACTTTATTATTCTTTTCAGTGCTTCTTCTTATTGCGATGAAAATTATAATTCTGGTTTTGTGCAAAAGATTGTTCAATCTAGATTTAATGCTCAGAACATTATTTTAATTGGCAATAGAAAATTTTCAAGTCAGGAGCAGGAATTTCTTAAGAAATCTAAAATTAAGCAATTTTCAGAGATAAATGATTTTGAAGCTGCTGCAGATTACATTACTGAAAAAGCTAATAAGAAGAATATTTTTGTTATCATTGACATGAATGTGATTGATTCAGCCTTTGCTCCAGGGGTTAAAAATTCAGAACCCTTGGGATTGAGTGCAAAAGAATTTTTTTATCTGTTAAGAAGGATACTTCGTGTAAATGGGCTGAAAATAATAAATCTGGCAGGAATTGACATTAGTATTGATGCAAAATATGATTATCGCACTATCAAACTTGGATGCAAGATTATAGAGGAAATTCTGAAGAATGAATAACAAATATTTTTAATTCCTTTTTTGATATTTGCTTTTTTATGAGGGATTTATTCTTAAATTTTTAATGGAAAAACGATAATATTCTTTTGGTAAAAAAACAATTAGATTTGAAATCCTTACTAAACAGAAGGTTGGGCAATTGATAATCTAAATGAAAGTGCCAAAAAGATTTTAATTGCAAAATGCTAAAAAATAATATGAGATGCTTCATTTCTATAAATCTGCCGGAAGAATGCAAAAAGGAAGTTATAAAGCTCCAGAACAAACTTAAAGAAAAAAATCTTTTCATTGGGAAATATACAGAAAAAGACAATCTTCATTTGACTTTAAAATTTTTAGGGGAAATTTCAGAAGAAAAAATGAAAATTGTTGAAAATAAATTGGATAAAGTGAGGTTCGAAGATTTTGAGTTGCGTTTTGAAAAATTGGGTTTTTTTTCACCTCATTTAATCGGAATAGTCTGGATTTCGGCCTTAGGAGAAGGCTTATTTGACCTTCAAAAGAATATTGATTTAAAACTTTCAGACTTGTTCCCAAGAGAAGAGAGATTTATGGGGCATTTGACAATTGCAAGAGTAAAAGATACACAAGATAAAATGTTATTTATGAAAGAACTAAAGGCTATGAAACTTAATAAAATTGGGATGAAAATGGATAAATTTTATTTAATGAAAAGTGAATTAACAAATGCAGGCCCAAAATACAAAATTTTGCGTGTTTACGAGGCCGGATATCCATAATTACTCCCACAATTTTGCTGTAAAAAGGCTCCCTAAAAAGCTTTTTAAAGTTATTACTCCTACAGATTTTAGCTATTTTGATCAAAAAGAGTGATGCATGGCGTATAAAAGATATTTTTACAAAAATGGGAAAAAATTTGGCCCTTATTATTATGAAAGTTATCGGGATGAACAAGGCAAGATAAAAAAAAGATATGTCGGAACCTCTGATCCTAATGAAAAAAGATTATCTGAACCAAAAAAGTCTTTTCAGTGGATTTTTATTTTGTTAGTGGGAGTAATTTTGCTTTCTGTAATTTTCTTAGGAATTTCATCTGCCAAAGAAATTAAAATAGCTGAAGCGATTGATAAAATTGTGGGAGTAACCTTTAAATTTTCCCAATCTTGTTTTTCAAAAGCAAAGAATTTGGTTACGTTTCCATTCTTAAAATTCACAGGTCATGCAAGCCTTGATATTGAAGACTCATATATTTCTGGCGAATATATTTCAGGCGACTTGGTCATGCGCCTGAAGTCAGGGGAATTAATCCCGGCTGATT
>JBMOLG010000005.1:0-12930 GCA_049324275.1 Nanobdellota archaeon
AATATCCTGAAGCTGAAATTGAAATGTCTGACGAAGAGCAGATTTCCTCGAAATTTAATTTTCCTCCGAAAAAACTATTAACAGAAACCCACAAGAAAGTGACTGCAGCAACTGTAATCAAAATAATAAGGACTGTGGCAACAACTGTTGATACTGCTTTGCTTCCTCTTTTCATAAAAATATCATACATAACGATTATTTAAAACTTATGATTAAAAATATAAATCCTTAAAAAAACTCTAATAATAGATTATCATGGAATTTGTAGCATTATTAAGCTCTGGAAAAGGAACATGGGGTCAAATTTCAGGATTGATAAAAAAAGGTGAATGGGAAAAAATTATTTTATTGGGTCCTGATTATGCGAAAGACTTTAAGCTGGATGGATTTGAATTTGACTTTATTGAGTATAATTCAGAAAAAAATATTACCTCATTAAAAGAAGATTTTTTAAAAAAATTAAAAGGAAAATTTGAAGGAACAGAAGTTGCATTATCCATTGCGTCTGGTTCTGGAAAAGAACATATGGCTTTGGTTTCTGCATTATTAAGCATTCCAGTAGGAGTTAGATTCACTGCTTTGACGCAAGAAGGCATTATCATGATGTAATTTTAATTTGTGCTCTTGCAAATTTCAAATGCTCATTAAAATGAGCTCAACCGAATTGTTAGTAGATTTTGCTTGTTGGTACTTCTTGCTCAGCAAAATGAAAAAGCCATCCAAAAATTTATACTTTTTAGCCAACTTAAATTTTCTTTATCTTCATCATCTTTTTATCTTTGCCGAGTAAAACAACACAGCTCATTTTTTCCTCACCTAAAATTTTATAATCCTCTTCTTTTAATTCATCCTTTAATTTTTCTGCAAATCTTTTTATTTCATAATGCCATGGCATTTTATCGTAACCAAACCTTTCTCTGGAAAATCCGACAGACTTGAATGCCTTAATATGAACAAAATCAGGGTCAGCTTTTTTTATTAACTCTGCATATTCTTTTATATGTTCTTCTTTCATGTTGGACAATTTGCCGATGCTTGTATTATCTTTTCCTTCTTTTACAAGAGTTAATCTTATGACTCTCCTGGTCTTTCCCTTTAATTCTTTCATTAAATCAAGAGTGTTGTTTAATTTTTCCCAGGGATTTTTTATTGAACTTCTATGCCAAACCTTGAAGAGTTCTTTATTTGAGGCATTAACAGATACGGTTAATTGTGTAGGCAAAGAATTTTTATCTTCTAATCTTTTTATTGCTTCTGGATTAAGCCCATTTGTAACAAGAAAAGAAAAGGCATTTCTTCTTCTTACCTCTTGAATTAATTCATCAAGTCTCGGGTAAATGGTAGGTTCTCCTGAAAGTGAAAATGTAAACAAAGTTGGTTCTAATGCTTCCTCAAATTTTTTGTCATTGACATTTTTATTTCCCTTGAAACCAATAAGAAGCTTTTTTCTTTCTTTGATAATATTTTCTATTATCTCTTTAGGTTCATCAACTTTAGAAAGTTTTGTTCCTAAATTATATTCAATCGGTCTCCAGCAATGCATGCATTTATTTTCACACCACATAACCGAAGGAGAAAATTCAGCGCAACGGTGGCTTTTTATTCCATAAAATTTTTCTTTCCAGCAACAGCCTTTTTTATTCAGCGAATTTTTTGTCCATTGGCAAATTTTAACTGCACTATGATTGCCGATAACAGCATATTGCTGTTTCTCAAGAATTTTTTTCACTTCAGAAAATTTATTTTTTTTTGTAAACATTAATAATAAAAAAATCAAAAATTTTTAAATCTATCAGATTACTTCTTTTTCTTCTTAGTTGCTGACTTTGGCTTTTTTGATGAAGCGCTTTTTGATTTTGTTTTTTTTGCTGCCATTATTAAAACCTCTTTTATTTTAATAAAAGTGCTTTTTGTTTAAATATCTTTTGCAATTTTTAGATTATATTCTCAAAAACCAAATTATTGTCATTAATGCAAATACAAAGATTATCAGATACGTCGTCGCTTTAAATAATATTTTTGCAGTCTTATCCGATTTTGTAATTGAAAGAATTGTTAAATAAAAAAACCTTCCGCCATCTAAAATTCCGAGTGGAAGCATATTGAATAAGCCTACAAAGAAATTTATCATGGCAACCCACCATAATAATTCAAAGACAAACATTATTAGTCCGAAGTTCCATTTCTGTTCATAATAAGTCGGAGCCTTATACAATGTAGGATTTCTAAGTTGCATTATATGGATCATCAATTTTGAAAATAATCCTGAATCTGGTTCTATAAATCCTATTCCAAGAAATCCACGTGATTCATTTTCAGGATGCTTATCAAGCGTAATATTATATTCTTTAGTTTCATTATTCAATTTTGTTTTTAATTTGATTTTATCGCCAGGTCTTTTATCTGATAAAAAATCCTGAAGGTCTTCTTGATTTTTTATTTGAGTATTGTCTGCTTGAATAATAACTCCCCTCAAATCGTTCTTTATTGCAGGAGAGCCTTCAAAAACGATTATTTCTTTTGCGCTTTTATTTGACAATTGAATTTCAAGATAGTCATAAGTTGAATAATATGTATTATTTCCTGAATATATTTCTATTACGTCATATGATCTATTATTATAACCTGAAATATTTTCAATAGAAATAATTTGAGGATTCATTAGATTTCTATGATTAAACATATAACCAGCGGGTTGGAATGCAGTGTAAAATAATCCTAAGATAACCATAAAGAAAATGAAGGCAGTTATTGTATTTGCGAAAGCCCCTGCTCCTAGGACTGCCATTTGATCAATATTTTTTTTCTTTTGCATATCTTTTTCATCTTGCTCGACAAAAGCTCCAGGAATAGGCCCTAAAAATGCAAATCCTGTTGATTTTATTTTCATATTAAAAGTTCTCATAAAGATTCCATGTGAAAATTCATGGACCAATGCGACTACAGCAAGGGCTATTATGAAATAAGTAAAATAGAAGTTTGGAAAGAATTGTTGCATGCCGAAAAGCTGTGGAAAATAAGGAATAAGGGGCGCTATTGGTGGAGCTTTGATTGTTTCAGTAATCTCTGGGATTGAAATATAAGCATAAAGAGAACTGCCAATCATATAAATAATTACTGCCATTAAAATGAACCCAAGTCCAATGACCACATATTTTATTGCATTAAGAAACTTTGAATATTTTTTCCCTACATAATTAATTGTCTTCATTCCAATTTTTGTTCTATAAATATAAATTATCCCTTCTCGCTTAATCTCTTTTCTTTTTTTGTGAAGAAATAAAACTATGAATAATGAGAATAAAATAAGAAAGGTTATATCATAAATTAAAAAGCTCATAAAGAAATTAGGGGGCAATCTTTTAAAAACTATTTCTTTTTAACTATCCTAAAATCCTTTTGTTTGCATTTCCTGCATCTAACCTTGCCATTTAAAATCTTTAATGGTTCCACTTTTATTCTATGTTTGCAATTTTTGCATACAAACACATTCTTAAACATTCTATTTAATGCTGCAGGTAATTTGGCTGCCATTATACTATCCTCTTGATTATTTTTTGTCCTTCAACATCCCAATATTCAACATTAACTCCGTCTTTGATTTCCGCCTTCAATTCTTCTGGAATGCTCAATTCAAAGTTTTCAAAACTTTCAGAATCCATAACGCTTACTTTATCATTCATTATTGATAAGACTTGTGCCCTTCTCTTTTCAATCATTGGAACTTCAAATCTTTCATGCCCAGGAACTACCATAACCTTTTTCTTTCCAGTTATTACACTTATAGCTTCAAATCTGCATTTTGAAGCACCATGCTTCCCTGTTTTGGAAATATCCATACTTTTAACAACATATGCCTCACCTTCTATAATTAGGTGACTTCCTGTTTTCAATTCAGTAGCATTAACAAGTTTAAAAGCCATATTTGATTCAGAAAAAGTTTGTTTATAAATTTTTGTTTTTAACAATCTCTTGTTGGGATTATACTAGTTTCAATAACTTCATCCAAAATCTCTCCAAAATTCTTTTGATATCTTTCAAATTCTTTTTCCTTGAATCTTTCTTCCCAATCAGAATCAAAAACTTTAATATAAGATTTAACTGGTTTCTTTAATTCTTTTGCTTTTCTATATTCTGTTAAAGCTCCTGTTCCAATTCCAAAGATCCATAATTCATCTGTAATGCCGACTAAATCAAAGCATACTTGATAAATTTCCTCTTTGGGATATCGCTCATAATTATATCTTTCTAATGGAAGTGCTAAAAATGGATGAATTGGAAAATGTCCTTGGCTTTCTATAAAATCGCAGATATTATTGATTAAACGTTCCATCCTAAAAGGAGTTGCTGCATAAATCCGTTTCATAATCAAGTTGAACAAAAAAACTTTTTAATCTTATCTTAAATTTGCAACAATTAAACTTTTAAACCAATCTGTCTCAAAAAAGTAATGATAAATAAAAATGAATTCGTGGAAATTGAATTTACTGCAAAAGTTAAGGATGGTGAAATATTCGACACTAATATTCCTGAGCAGGCAAAAAAATTAGGATTTAAAGAACAAGTCAAGCCGTTAATTATATCAGTTGGAAACAATATGGTAATAAAAGGCCTTGATAATTCTATTCCAAATAAAGAAATTGGAAAGGATTATTCGGATGAGTTTTCTCCTGAAAATGCCTTCGGCAACAGGGATAAAAATCTTGTAAGAATGATTCCAATGCGATTCTTTAAAGAGCAGAATATCTATCCGCAGAGAGGCCTGACTTTATCTTTGGATGGCATGATTGCACGCATAATCTCTGTTTCAGGCGGGAGGGTTTTAGTTGATTTTAACAATCCCTTAGCGGGCAAGATAATAATTTACAATTATAAAATAAATAAAAAAGTCGAAGATATAAATGAAAAGATAAATTCTCTTCAGGATTTTTTATTCAAGCAAAGGTTTGAATTCTCTGTAAAAGATAAAATTATTACTTTCAAAATTCCAAGCCAAATAGAGCCAATTCTGAAATTATTCGAAAAACAATTTAATGAAATTTTAGGCATGGATATAAAGACTGAAATTACCGAAGAGAAAAAAGAAAAGCCAGAGGAAAAAAAGAAAGCAGGGGTTAAAGTTTCTGAACAGATTGAAGACAAAAATTAATTTAAATTTCTTATATATTCTCTTAATTTATCTGCTCTATAATTTAGTCCAAATCCTCTTAAATAAGAAACACTATTATCCAAAGCAAGCCTTGTTAATTTATTGTTCAATTCAATTTCTAAACCAAGATGAGATAATGCTGATGGAACAATAATATCTGGGGAATATGTAATGTCTTTCGAAAAAGTATTAAGTGAAATATTCCAGTCAATGGTTAAATTAACAGCCTTCAAAACTTTTGCAGTTAAGTCTCTATCTGTAATCCCCTTATTTGATAATATCTGATGCACATTGTTTTCAATAAATGTTTTCTTGCTTAAATCTCTATCTTTAATTCGTTTAATTCTTGCTTCTGGGGATAAATTGAAAAAATAGTCTTCTGCCATCTTAATTTAAACTTGATTTTAACGAATTATTTAAATATCTTGTATTACTTTTGATAGCACTTTCATGTAATTTAATGACATTTCCCAATTCATCATAAAGTTGTTTACCTTCCTCTTTACTTGGGCAATTTGATTGTTGCAATTTATACGAAAGTTTTTTTCTTGCAGATTCTAATTCACTCATAAGTTCAAAATTGAATTCATTTTCTCTAAGCTGATGTAAAAATCCTTGTATCGTCTGATATTGTATGTTTAATCTTTCTCTTTCTTCTTTAATCATATCTTTTTCAAGGTTTTCTTTAACTTCCTCTCCTAAAAGTTCAACAGCAATTAAACGTACAAGATTCCCTTTTCTAGGGGTTTCTTTTATAACCGATAGTTGTTTAAGATTATACAAAATCGACTTATTCTGGTAAGGCATGGCTTCCTCTTTGTTGGGTACCTTTTCTGGATGACGTAACGCTAAATACATGATTGCCGTTGCATTTCCAAAACAGCTTCTTGAGTTATACAATTCGTTAAATTCGCTAAACTGGTCTGCCATAATCTTATAATTCTGATTAGTTTATAAATTTTTTCTTATGTTCTTACTTATTAGAAATAACAAAATTAATCTAATTTTATAATTAATCTGAAATCAATTCCTCCAAATCCAAAAACTCAATCTCTTCCCTTGTCGATTTTAAATCTTTAAACGTAAATTCCTGTGTCTCATCGTCAAAAGCTTTACAACAATCTTTTATTACTTTGATTTGAAACTCCCTGTCATAAGCTTCTTCAATCAAACTTCTTACACACAAGTTCGTTAAGATTCCGCAAACTATCATCTCACCAATATTTTTTAGTTCTTTTTCAAGATTCGTCTGGTAAAATGAACTTATTTTGTGTTTTGTAATCACAACATCTGAATCTTTTTTATTTATATCTTTGATAATCTCTGTGTTAATTGTATTTTCTTTAAAACAATCTTCAGAATCTTTTTCAACATGCCTGATAAAAACAATTTTATAATTTTCTTTTCTGCAATACTCAAGCAGTTTATTTATCTTGTTGAATAAATCAGAAACATCTCCAACAAAATAATCAGAATGCTTATTTATATATTCATTTTCTAAATCAATTAATATTAATGCTTTCTTCATTTAATCTCTTATGAAATCTTCTTTAAAAATTTAACTTATCGAGGACGAAAAATCTCAAGAATTATTATAAATTTCTTTGTCTTTATAGATTAATAAATCTAAAATTTTAAAGATGATTCCAGATAACGAGACTAATACAGTTTATTTTTCAGACAAACTTAGCAGAAAGTATCCTGAAATTTATGAATCAATGACTATAATTTTATCAAGCCATAACATTTCCTTTGGCATTATTGAGCATACTAAGGATATTTGGGTCAGAGACTTTATGCCCATTCAGATTGATAATGAGAGTTTTGTCATCTTTAGATATATGCCTGATTATCTTGTTGGATACGATCATCTTATAACTCCAAAACATCATATTTTAAGGTCAATCATAAATAAAGGCGAAATAGTTCATTCGGATCTTGTTATTGATGGCGGAAATGTAGTGCCTTTAGGTAAAAATAGGGTTGCAATGACTGAAAAAATCTTTAAGGAAAATCCGGATTATGGATATCAAGAGCTTATCATTAAATTAGAGAATATTTTGAAATCGCAGATTATTATCCTCCCTCACGAACCCGAGGACATTATTGGACATGCAGATGGTTTAATTAGGTATATAAAAGACAATACAGTTCTTATAAATAATTACATAATCAATCAAGAATATCATGAAAGATTGGTTCAGGCGCTTGAAAAACAAAAGTTGAATATTGAAATTTTGCCTTTTGCCTGCCCTTACACTCATTCTTTATGTTTAAATTCTATTCCCTCTGCTGAAGGCTTATATCTGA
The DNA here is from genome assembly GCA_049324275.1 of Nanobdellota archaeon. Lineage (GTDB taxonomy): Archaea > Nanobdellota > Nanobdellia > Pacearchaeales > GW2011-AR1 > JBMOLG01. The sequence continues at coordinate 7,460 of JBMOLG010000005.1, forward strand.
ATTTCTTAAGAATTGGAAATTTAATCATTTTGCCGATTTTTAATCTTGAAGAGGACATATTAGCAATTGAAAAAATGAGGCAGTTATATCCAAATCAAAACATTGAAACTGTAATTGCTAACAAACTAGCAAGGCAAGGGGGAGTTTTTAATTGCATTTCATGGAATATAAAAGAAGATTCTCCTAAAATCGAGGAGGAAATATGACTCCTACAAATACCCCATTAGATTTAAACGTGCCAAGTTTCTTGCTTAATTTTCCATTTTCCCTGTCAGTAAAAAATCCTAATAATCCTTGGATGAAAAAAGGAACCAGAATCAACAAAGAAACAGCTTATGTCCAATGGCTTTCATTATACAATCTTCTTGCTTCAGAAGGCCTAGTTTATATTTTGCCGAGCGATATGAGATTTCAGGATCAGGTTTATGCAACAAATTTAGGATTAACTTTATTTCACATGAAAGAAAAACCGACTATAATTCTCTCTCATTTTAGAACTCCTCCTAGAAAAGGGGAAGAATTAGTCGGCCAAAAATTTCTCCCGCTAATGAACTATAATACTGTAATTGCCCCACATGAATGGGAAGGGGAGGCTGAAACAAAATATTTGAGAGAGAATATTTATTTTGGAGGCCACGGGATTAGAAGTGATATAAAAGTTTATGATTGGATGGAAAAAAAATTTAACATGAAAATTATCCGATTGGAAGAAAAAGATGAAAAACTTTATCATTTAGATACAACGCTGTTTCAGTTGGATAAAAAAACAATATTGCTCTGCACAGAACTTTATAATAAAAAAGAAATTGACAAAGTTAAGCAAGTTGCAGAAATTATCTCAGTGAATAAAGATGTTTGTTATGCTGGAATTTGTAATTGTGTTAGATTTGGGGATATGATTCTATGCCATAGTGATATAGATGAGCTTGATCCTAATGATCCTGATTATGATATTGAAAAGGAAAAGATTGAAATATTGGAGAGAATTTGTGCAAAGCGGGGATTGGAATTAGTACTCCTAAATATTTCTGAATATCTAAAATCTGGTGCACTTCTAAGCTGTTTAGTCATGCATCTCAATTGGGTTAAATAATGGCAGAAGATTATATCAAATGGCTTGATTCCCATGTAAAAGAGTACGAATTAAAATCCAAAACAGAAGTAGGGCATCTTTATTTTTTCAGAGACCCCTATCGCCCGAACCATATTGACAAAGCATACTTTTTCGCTCCGGCTGATGGGATTATTGTATATCAAAAGATTGCTAAGAAAGGCAAATGTATGCTCAACATAAAAGGCTCATGCTTCAAATTAAAAGAGCTAATGCAAGACCCTGATTTTAATCAGGATTGTTTGGTGATTGGAATCTTTATGACCTTTTTTGATGTTCATGTAAATCGTTCTCCACTCGGAGGATTTTTAAGGTTTGAATTGCTGGCTCCATTAAAAACAAAAGGTATACCATTACTTTTAGAAGAAAATGATATATTCCGGGGAAAAATATCCAAGGAAAAATTAGATTATCTAAGAACCAATCAAAGAGTGTTGAATGAATTTTTTCTCCCCTCACTGAATTATAAATATTATGTTGTGCAGATAGCAGATACAGATGTTAAAGTAATCACTCCATTTTCTATTTATCAAAATGATTTTTATTTTCAAAATGAAAGGTTTTCGATGGTCAGGTGGGGTTCGCAGGTTGATTTGATCATTCCTCTAGATAAACGATTTGAATTTAAGTTTATTCATAAAAATACTCCCATTCATGTAAAAGCAGGTGTAGATAGATTAGTTGAAATTAAAAAGAAAAGAAAAATTATTTTGCGAAGATAATTTTTATTATTTAAATTTATATAAAAATTTTTGATAATCATCTACATAAAACTTTTTGCCTTTTTGCACAATTCTGAAGCCCTCTTTTTCTAATAATCTTTTATGTCCTTGTGCCCCTCCGGGATATTTCTCATTTAAAAGCCCGTCAGATTTTAAGGTACGCCAGTAGGGGATATTCAAATTTTTATGTTCTTTTGATGCTTCTTCAGCAGCGTTTGCAATAATCATAATAAAAATTCCTGTAGTAAGAGAACAACAACCCCTTACTTTATGTTTCTTAGCAATTTCTTTGCAAAGCTCAACAATTGTAACCAATTTTCCTTTAGGAACTTTTTTCATTAACTTCATAATTTCGCTCGGATTAACAAGAACAACTTTATTGCCTTCGTTCACCCCCATTTTATGTAGCGTGTTATAACAAGGTGCACATTTCTTTAATTTTTGTATTTTTGGAAAAACTTCTTTATCTTCAAGCTTGTCTTGCCATGATTTTCTTTTGTATGTCATTTTTATGTTCTAGTGAATAGCCCAAAAGTAAGCTCATAATAGGGATAACCAAATATTCCAATCCGATTTGAGTAAAATAATTTATCAAACTCATTTTAGACATAGGTACCAAGATTATCAAATCTAAAACTATATTTATGGCAAACCAAACTAAACCAACAATAATTCCCTCTCTTAAATAATCTGCTTTAATCTTCTTAAAATATGAAAATAGTAAAATTGCTCCTGTTAATGAGCCAACAACAACCATTATTGATTTGAAAAAAAGTTCATTAATCATTAACTTACCTGCTTTGGAGTAAAATAGAAATCCTGCCAAAAATGGGACAAGCCAAGTCATAATTCCAAAAAATAAAATTTTAAGATATTTTTTCATCTTACTTAATCGATTTATTTTTTTGTTTGAAAGATTTTGTTGGGCATTTATCCGTGTCAGCATTTGCGGGAACTTCATGCCCAAAGCAGTCTCCTTTTTGTTCGTTTATTCTTTTATAATAAACACAATTTTTACACTTTGCCATTTTTCACCTTGTCAAAAAATTTATCATCATCTCTTATTAAATCTGTGACTTTATCCATCAGTTCCAATTTGATAAAATCAAAGCCTGCATTATCCTTTCGTTTTATTATCATTAATTTATCTCCTTTCTCCAATTCAAGCTCTTGCCTTATATTTATTGGAATAGCAATCTGCCCTTTTTCACTAACGGTAGCAAGTCCATATACCATTTTATCTTTCATACATTTTCCTTTCTTCATTTTCTAATTAATGCCCCTTTTTATTTTCTTCTAAGATATTTCTTACTTTTCTTACTTAATTAATTATTTAAATTTTATCAATCTCTTTTTAAACATTCTTCCCTCAAATCTTTCGGAAACTTTTCAATCGCATATCTTAAAGCGGTCCTCGGCATTTTTTGTTTATTCCTCATCACATAATCAAAAACGTCTCTCTGATAGAATTCTGCAACAACTTTCAACATCCAACCGTAACCCTTTTGAACTAAATCATCAGAATCTTCTAATAGAATGTCAGCAATTTTAAAACAAAATTCAATATTTTGATTTTCGCGGATAGAATAAAGCATGATTACTGCAGATGCTCTCTTCTCCCATCTATTTTTTGAATGCGCCAATTTTTTAATTTCCTTTAGATATTTTGGAAATTTAAAAATAAGATATCCAAATGCGTGACTGCAAAAATCATCGCAGCAAGCCCAATTTGAAACATATTTTTTCAACCATCTTTCAAAAATCTCAAAATCGTTTTTATCATATTCTTTTTTCAGTCTAAAAGCCCAATCAAAAGCAATATGCTTTTTCTCTTCCTCTCCTGATTTCAAAAGTTCTTCGCACATCTCAAAAATTTCTTTTTTATCTAAACATTTGGTTTCTTTAAAATATTTCGCAGAAATCTTATCAACAATTTTTGTTCTTACTCCAATGGGATTTATTTTTTCTTTGAAGTATTTGATTGCTCCCTCTTTATACTTTTCGTCAATATTTTCTTTGAGTTCTTTGTCTATTTCTCTTAATGTTTGAAAAGAATTTTTCATATAACTTATTAATATTTATTTATAAAAATATTATCTTCCCCATTAATTATTATCTTTTTAAAACAAAACAGGTAAAGCTTGCCAGAAAATAATCTATTAACCTCAAAATAGCATGGGATTGAGAATATTTTTTCACAAATAAAAGATTTAAATTTAGAATTATTGGGCTAGGAAAATTTATCTTCCAATTTAAATAAGGATAGAATATACTTAACTCTACAAAACCTTATAAAACCAAAAATATATGAGACATTATGGCAGTAATTGGGGAAATAGAGGAAGTGAATACAGTTAATTCTGACGTAAAGCAAATTGATAAAGAGTTAGAAGAAATTTTGAAAAAACAATCTGCTAGAGTTAAGGTGATTGGTATAGGCGGGTCTGGAGGGAATACACTTTCCAGAATGAGAGAAATAGGAATAAAGGGCGGGGAAATTATCGCCATCAATACAGATGCTCAGGACCTTCTTTATACGAGCGCTGACCAAAAAATCTTAATCGGACGGGAAATATCAAAAGGTCTTGGTGCAGGATCAAATCCAAGAGTGGGTGCAGAGGCTGCAAAGGAATCATCTCAGGAAATTAAGAAGAAAATTGAGGGTGCAGACATGATCTTTATTACATGCGGTTTAGGGGGAGGAACCGGAACAGGAGCGGCTCCCGTAGTTGCAGAATTAGCAAAGAGGCAGGGGGCTTTAACAATAGCAATTGTAACGCTCCCATTTACTGTTGAAGGCAGAAAGAGAATCGAAAATGCCGCAGAAGGATTAGAAAAATTAGAAGGTCTGGTAGACACATTAATTCTTGTTCCAAATGATAAACTGTTAGAATTGGCACCTGAACTTCCTTTGACAACCGCATTTAAAATTGCCGATGAGATATTGACAAATGCTGTAAAGGGAATAACTGAATTAGTAACTAAATCGGGCCTGGTAAATCTCGATTTTGCAGACGTTAGAGCAATCATGGCTAATGGAGGCGTTTCTTTAATTGGCATGGGAGAATCAGATTCAAAACAAAGAGCATTAGAAGCTGTTGAAAGGGCATTAAATAATCCCTTGCTTGATGTAGATATTGCAAACGGATCTGGAGCTTTGATAAATGTTTCTGGAGGAGAAGATTTATCTTTAGAAGAGTACAAGCAGATATTGGAATATATCGGAGGAAAATTATCCGCAGAAGCGAAACTGATTGCAGGCGCCCAAATTTCAAAAGACCTTGAAAAAACTCTAAGAGTAATGGTGATAATTACAGGAGTTAAATCTCCTCAAATTTCAGGTGAGACTCGTTCTTTGGAAGAAATTAAAAGAGAAGAAATGCAGGAAGAACTGGGAATTGAATTTTTTGAAGAATAAATTTTAAAAAAGAAGAAATGGCAAAAAAAAGTTTAATTCTTTTTTTTATTTTAATGTTAGTTTTAATTAGCATTGAATTTTTTAATTTAATGCTTTATGTTAAAGCTCAGGGGGGAGGGGTTATTTATTATATAGACTCTGCAAATGGCAATGATTCAAATCTTGGAACTTCAACGCAGCAACCCTGGAAAACAATTTCAAAAGTGAATAATTTTTCTTT
>JBMOLG010000006.1:0-189015 GCA_049324275.1 Nanobdellota archaeon
AAAGAAAAATTATTCACTTTTGAAATTGTTTTCCAGGGTTGCTGCGTTGAAGTTCCAAGATTTGAATCATTGCCATTTGCAGAGTCTATATAATAAATAACCCCTCCCCCCTGAGCTTTAACATAAAATTTTAAATTAAAAAATTCAATGCTAATTAGAATCAATATCAGTGTAATAAAAATTGTAATTCCCTTCTTTTTCATTAAATTATGCCTATTTGACACTATAAAAATTTTTTTCAAACCTTTTTTGAATCCTAAATATTATTCTCGTAAGATTAATAAATCCCCATAAATATGAAGATTGATGAATACTGCTCTTTTAGAACAACTTATTAATTCAATGAGTGATGCATTAAAAAAATTGGAAGAGGCAAAAATGAAAGGAGATAGTGATAACTTTAACAGAAATAAAAAACTTATCATCGATATGCAAAAAAAAATTAAAGAGGAGACAGAAAAAGCTTGAGATGTTTGAAGAACTTAAAAAAAATATTGAACAGGAAAAAAAGATCATCAATGAAATAAATTTGATTAAGTCTCAGCTTAACACATTAAGTGAAGAGAAAAAAAAGTTATATGCTTCATATCTTTTAGGCTTAACTAATCAGCTTAAAATTATCAATGAGGCCATCCCTGCCCTGTTGGGAGAAAAATCAAATACTGAGAATTTTGTCAGTTTAAGCTATAATTCTCCTGCTGATAATCAAAATCATTTTGTAACAATCGGCAAAAATGATAAAGAACATTTTATTTCAGAATTAAATCTATCTGAATCTAGCTTGAAAAATATTAAAAAATCTATCAATGAGCTTAAGCCAATATCAAAGAAACCAAGCAAGATTGCAAGGGTTTCAAGCATAGTTTTTTCTGGGATCTCAGATAAAATTGCAGGTAATTTTGATGATGTAAAACAAGATTTAAGAAAAGCCAATATTTCCCTGACGATTTCAACTTATATTTCCATTGCATTGTTTTGCTCTTTTTGCATTCTTTTTGTCAGCCTGATTATCTTTGGAGCTTTGGCATTATTTATTCAGGGATTTATCAAATGGATTTGGGTTCCTTTTGTCATTTTCATATTGTCTTTAGTAAGTTTTTATTTTTATCCTGCAACGGAAAAAGGCTCTTTGGAAAAAAGGATTTCAGGGGAGTTGCCCTTTGCAACAATATATATGGCTGCAATTGCAGGATCAAATCTTGAGCCAACAAAAATTTTCAACATAATCGCAGAAAGCCGTGAATATCCTTCAGTAGGTTATGAAATGAAAAAATTAATCAACCAAATTAACTTGTATGGCTATGATTTGGTAACTGCCCTTAAAAATACTGCTGATAAAACCCCTAACAAAAAATTTTCTGAACTTCTATCGGGCCTTGCCACTAATGTTGTTTCAGGCGGGTCATTAAAAGCTTACTTAGAAAAAAAATCAGAAAATTTCTTGCTTGATTATAGGCTTGAGAGGCAAAGGTACACATCACTCGCAGAAACAATGATGGATATTTATATTGCCATTTTATTAGCGGGACCTTTAGTGCTGATGATTATGCTGGTAATTATGAATGCTACAAAAATGTCTATAGGCATGCCTTTAAGCTCTTTACTGATAATTATAGTTGCAGTAATTGTTTTTGTTAATATATTATTTTTAATCATAGTCCACTTTAAACAACCACAGGCATAAAATGAAAATAGGAAAATTACACATATTTGGAGCAGTAATTGGATTAATATTAGCAGTTGCTTCATTTTTATTTTATAGTATCAACATCATAAACCAGAAAATTTTTTACTTTTTGTTAATTTTGGGAGTCGTAATAATTTTTATCCCTTTCATTATTTCCCTGGCAAAGGAGAGGGGAAAGGAAAGGGAACTTGAATCAAGATTTCTTGAATTTACGAGGGATTTGGTTGAGAATGTTAAATCTGGTACTCCTATAAGCAAAAGCATTATTAATCTTAAAAGAAGAAACTATGGAACATTGACAGATCATGTTGATAAATTATCAAATCAAATCTCTTCCGGAATTCCATTAACCAGTGCCCTGATGAATTTTGCGAATGATACTAGAAGTCCTGTTATTGCAAGGTCTGTTAATCTTATTTCAGAAGCAGAAAAAGCAGGAGGAGACATAGTTGATATTCTTGAATCAGTATCAAGGTCTGTAAATCAGACAGAAGAACTAAAAAAAGAACGAAGAGCTTCTGTTTATAATCTTATTATTCAAGGATACATTATATTTTTTATTTTTATAATCATCATGCTGATTCTTCAATTTGCTATTTTGCCTTGGACAAGTGACTTGGCAGGCATGGATAGCAATATGGCTTTAAAGGACGTGCAGGTTTCAAAAGGAACTTCTCCCTCTACAACTCCCATGTTTGTATTGATTTTGATTGAAGCTTTTTTTACGGGATTTGTAATTGGAAAAATTTCCGAAGGAAGCTTCAAGGACGGAATAAAACATTCTTTTATCTTGTTAACAGTAACCTTGCTGATAAGCACTGGCGCAAATATTTTCTTTGGATAAATTTATAATGCAATGTCTTATTTAATAGTATGGAAAAAAAAGTTGGTGCATTAATGCATTTAGAAATAATATTATCATTCATAATATTTTTTTCATTTGTCTTATTTCTGCTTCTATTTATCAAACCGTATAATCAAAATGCATTGAGCGATGCATTGCTGATAAGTTTGGAATCAAGTTTTGACAAGAATGTTTCCACCAATCTGACTAAGATCTTCTTGAAAGAGAATACTAATAAAGCCTGTTTTTCCGTAGATTTTGATTATATAGATCCTTCACAAAAAAGTTTGGCCAAAAATTTGAGTGAAAGTTTAATTCCCTCTTATTTTTCCGCCAATAAAATTAATATTAATAACCCCGACACATCTAAGCCTAAATTTTTTTACTTGTATTTTTCTGAAGAGTTTAATGCAGGACCAGCAATAGCCTGCGATTTGTCAAGTGATTTTGAAATTGGAAGCGTTGAAAAAAAGATACTTGTATCAGACAAAAAAATGCAAAAATTAAAAAATGAATACGACAATAAATATGTAGACTTGAAAAAAGAATTCAAAATTCCGAATTCGCTTGATTTTGCCATTGCATCAAAGGGATATTTAAATTTGGAAAAAGAAATACCTTTAGAAAGCGAGGTCATCGCGCGAACCTATACAAAAGATGTTTTATTCGAAGACGGGACAATTAAACCAATTCAATTCACATTCAAAGTATGGTAAATAAAAAAGGGTGGATAAAAATACTTGAATCTATTTTGGGGATATTGCTTATTGCAATAGTTTTGATTTCATTATCTTCGAGACTTAATAGAAATCCTGAAGATAATGATTATATATATGAAATGCAATCAAAAATTTTAGATGAGCTTGCATCTGACAGCCATTATCGTGAATTAATTTTACATTTGACTGAAAGTGAAGTGAGCGATGAAAATGTCCCGAAAGACATCAATGATTTTGTCAATCAATCTATTCTGCCGACCTTTGATTTTTCAGTTGTAATCTGTAATATAACCTTGAATTGCGGATTGAAAAAAGCAATTAATGCAGATGTGTATTCTGATGAAAGAATTGTCAGTGCTAATTTGATTTTGTATGAGCCTAAAAAGATAAAGCTTTATACTTGGTTAAGATAATGTAAATAAAATATAAAAACTGAATTAAGATTACTTTTATATGCCTTATGATGTTATAGTTGGAAGAAATGACTCTGATAAAAAACTTTTTGGAAAAAGGGGATTAGTTTATCTTGGAAAAAGTTATGTTACAATGGGCAATTATACTTCTCTTTCAAATCCAATTTATCTTGATGTTGCAAGAAGCCATGTCATTTTAATAAGCGGGAAGCGTGGAAGCGGAAAAAGCTACAGCATGGGGGCAATTGCCGAGTCTCTTACAACTCTTGATGGAGAAGAATCGCACAATATTTCTTCATTGATTTTTGACACGATGGGGATTTTCTGGACAATGAAATTTGAAAACCATAAAGATAAAGCATTGCTTGATGAATGGAAACTTAAAACGCAAAAGATCCCTGTTAAAATCTTTTCTCCATTCGGATATTTTCAAGAATATAAAGATAAGGGGATTCCGGTTGACAATGAATTTGCCATTAAAATTTCTGAACTGGAATCAGAAGACTGGATTTCTTTATTTAGCCTCGGTTTTACAGATATATCTGCGGTTTTAATTGAGAGAGTTATTTCTGAATTAAAAAAATCAGGCTCTTACAATTTTGAAGATATCAAAAGCAAAATTGTTGGAATAAAAGATGCGTCGCAGGAAAATAAAAATGTTGCAATTTCTCTTTTTGAAGCCGCAAATACATGGAAGGTTTTTTCTGAAAAAAAAGGAACTGAAATAAAAGATTTAATTTCACCCGGGCAATCTACTGTAATCGATTTGTCAATGTATTCAAGTATTGGTGCTTTTAATATTCGTGCTCTGATTATCGGGCTGGTTTGCAAGAAATTATTTAATGAGAGGATGTCGGCGAGAAAAAAAGAAGAGATACAATCAGTTCAGCATGGGCTTGATTATTTGTATTTTAAGCCGAAAAGAGATACGCCTTTGGTCTGGATTTTTATTGATGAGGCCCATGAATTCTTGCCTAATGATGAAAAGACCCCTTCAACAGATGCTTTGATTCAATTATTAAGGGAGGGAAGGCAACCGGGCATTTCATTAATTTTAGCAACACAACAACCGGGGAAAATACATACAGATGCAATGACTCAATCTGATGTAGTTATCTCTCATAGAGTTACGGCTGAGCCGGATATTAGGGCTTTGAATCAAATAATGCAGTCCTATCTTTATGAAGGAATCAAGGCAAAATTAGATTCATTGCCTAGATTAAAAGGTTCTGCAATTATTTTAGATGATAATTCGGAAAGAATCTATCCAATGAGAGTACGTCCAAGATTTACCTGGCATGGAGGGGAAGCCCCGACTGCGGTTAAGGTCGAAAGGGAGGGGTTGCTTTGATGGCAGAGAAATCAATGAGTTCCTGTGCGCCCATATATGTTTATGCAACTGAAATGGTTGGAATTTATTACAAAAACCTTAACATTTCAGGCAAAAAGATTTTAACTGTTTGTGGTTCAGGGGACCAAGTTTTAAATGCTTATTTTTATGGCGCAAAAGAAGTAATAGGATTTGATCTAAATGAAAGATCAAAATTTATTTTAGACTTAAAAAAAGCAGGAATAAAAAAATTTAATTATGATGAATTTTTAAAATTCTTTGGCAAGTTTGCAAATGAAGGATTTGATTATAAGTTATATTTAAAATTAATGCCAGATTTAACTGTAACTTCTAGGAAATTTTTTGATAGCTTGTATAAACAGTTTCATTTAAATGGCAAAAATTTGGTGAAGTCGAAATACTTTAGACAGAGAAATGATTTTTCGCAAGATACACAATTAATTAATTCTTATTTAAGGAATGACGTAAATTATAGAAAGATAAAAAATATTTTAATAGATAAAAAGATTCAGTTTATTCAAGGAAACATATTGGAAATCTATAAAAAATTAAATTGCAACAAATTTGACATAATTAACTTATCAAATGTTCCAAACTATCTTGTTGGTTCTTTCATTCAAAATAAAGAAAGCGAGCCTTTGATGTTATTCTATAATAATGTTTTATTGAAACTAAAAAATATGCTTTTTGATAAAGGCAAAATTTTTTATTATTCGTATTCTCCCAAAAATTATCCCAATAAAGTTGCTAAAGAAATTCCCCTTGCTTCAAAAAATTCAACTATAAAAATGTTTAAATCGAAAAAAGATTTTAAGATTTATCAAATTAATTTCAAGGGATGCTGGATTAAACATTCTTTGGACAAGATTGTTATTTTTGAAAAATTTAAATAAATTTATAAATAATATTCTTTTAAGAATTAGAAAGATGGTGAACGTAAATCTTGACAAAAGAGCATTCTTTATATTTGTATTAATATTTGCATTGTTAATCGTTGCAGGATTTGTTTTTGCATATGGCGGGAATAATCCTTATGTTTTAGGCCATCCAAGCACTGAAGTCAATGTTAACGTTAAGGGCTCTGACATGAAACTTCAAGAGGCTATTGACAATCGAAAAATAGGAAATGAGGCAAAGACTACTTATTTGGCCTCTTATAGTGTAAAAGTTCCAAAAGGTACAGTTCCTTCGGCAACACAATGCCCTGCTGACTGGAACAGAAAAAATATTACTGAATTAATTGGGAACAGCCCAAGTAATACTTTTAATATGTGGATTGGCACAAGATCAAATTATTTAGGGACAAGTGAAAGCATATGGGGATATGAAGATTATATCGGGTTTAATTTTGCTAAAACTGCTAATGGCATATTTGATGATTCTGCAAATGATTATTGGTTATGCTGGAAAGAATTTGACAGGAAAATGTATGTTCATTTAGTTGCATTAAATGATTTCTTCCCTGGATGTCCTACTGGCTATACAAATTTTAACGTTGCAGATTTAGAAAGAAAAGACGGAAGAAGTTATTTTATTTCTAATGAAGGAGGATTTTTCTTAGGGGGGCTTAGTGGTTGGTGGTGGGATAGCAATAGCGCAACAGGAAGAGGGGCACAGGACGAAAATTGGGCAGGAGATACAAAAATAGCCAGAATCTGCATGAAAATATATGAATCAAATGTTTATCCATTGACTTTAATTATGAAAGATAAAACTCCTTTTGATTATACTCTTTATGATGAAAAAAATGATTTTTTTTGTTACAATGCCACCTATTTGAATGGAATTGGGTCTCAATACATTGACTTTAGCTTGAATGATAATTCTTATTTTCTTGGAGGAAGTGAAAGAGATTGGCATTTTATAGGAGACAATTATATGACTCAAAACTTAAGAAAAACGAGCATGGGACCTGCTGATGGCGGTCAGATTTGCTTTAAATTTTACAACATTGAAAAGAATGGTAATCCTGAATTCAAATTCCGAACATTAACTGGTGTTGGTAATTGTTGGGATCATTATGCAGAAGACTATTCAGAACCTTGGTCACAATTAGGCAACATTGATAAATTGGCAACTAAAATTGATTATGATAATAATCCAAGCAATTATGTCCATATGCATCATACTCCTTACGGAGCATTTATCGGCGGAGTAAATGTTTGGGGAGGCACTGGCTTTCCTGGAAGCACTGTCCTGCGTGATGGGGAATACTTTCGATATAGGTGGTATAATGATACATATGCAAGGCTTTTTTGCTGGAAATTTGGATAATTATCCTTTTATTACCAATATTGGTTTAACTTTTGCTACAATTTTCCCAATGTCTGTTTCGTGAGAAACTTTTACAACTTCATCAATATCTTTATATGCTTCTGGCGCTTCTTCAACGATGCCTTTCCAGCTTCCTGCTTTTATTTTAATTCCTTTTTTTTCCAATTCTTCTTTTATTTGTTCGCTTTTAAATTCTTTTTTTGCAGATGTCCTGCTTGAAATTCTTCCTGCTCCATGGGCAGTACTTGCGAATGAAATTTGCTCTGCTTTTTTTGTCCCTACCAAAACATAAGAAGCTGTTCCCATGCTCCCAGGGATTAATACGGGCTGTCCTATATTCCGATAAATTAAAGGTATCTCTTTTCTGCCCGGACCGAAAGAACGTGTTGCCCCCTTTCTCATAATCAAAATTTCTTTTTCTTCTCCATTTATTATATGTCTTTCAAACTTTGCAATATTATGACATACATCATAAACAACTTCAGCTTTGAAATCCGGAAAAATTTTTTTCATGCATTCCCTAATCCAATGAGTAATTATTTGCTTATTCGCAAAACCAAAATTTGCAGCAGCACACATTGCGTTAAAATATCTTTTTCCTAATTCGCTATTGATTGGTGCATTAACTAATTCCCTGTCTTGTTTTGGCCATCCATACTTTAGTTCCATTTCTTTTATATAATCTGAAGCAACCTGGTGGCCTAATCCCCGCGAACCGCAATGAATCATAATTGTAACTTTTCCTTTTTCCAATCCGAAAATTTTTGCAGTATTTTCATCTAATATTTGTTCTATCTCCTGAACTTCTAAAAAATGATTTCCAGAGCCAAGACTGCCAAGCTGATTTTTTCCCCTGGCTTTTGCCCTTTGGCTTACATAATCCGGATTTGCTCTTTCCAAGCATCCTTCTTCTTCTGTATGAAGATAATCTTCTTTCGTTCCGAATCCTTTTGCAACGGCCCATTTTGCACCTTTTTCCAGGACTTCATCAAGTTCTTTTTTGTCAAGCTTTATCTTTCCTTCTCCTCCCAAGCCTGAAGGAACTGCTTCGAAGATTTTAGATAGAATAACATTTTCTTTTCCTTTAATGTCTGAAACCTTAAGATTTGTTCTTAATAATCTGACACTGCAATTAATGTCATATCCTACTCCTCCAGGAGAAATTATGCCTGTTTCAATGTCAAATGCAGCAACGCCCCCTATGGGAAATCCATATCCTTGATGGGCATCAGGCATTGCTATTGATGCTTTTAGAATTCCAGGAAGCATTGCGACATTTTTTATCTGCTCTAATGTTTTGTCTTTTTGGATATTCTTTATAAGTGATTCTGAAGCAAAAATCTTTCCGGGAACTTTCATTCCTTCAGATTTTGTAATTTCCCATTCGTTTTTTGAAATTTTTTTTATTTCAACCATTTTTAAACTCCCAAAATCCCAAACTGCCTTTGGCATTCATTGGATTTAATCGTTTCGGATTTTTTAAGACAAAGCCAAAATTTCCCCAAGATTCATTTGCTAAATGCAAGTCTGCGTCTTTTTTATGTTCAATTTCACTTTCATAATGTTTTACATCAGCTAATTCTGCTTCTCCAATTATTTTTCCTAATGGTAACTTAGCGAAGCCAAAATTTTTCATCGCAACTTTATCTGGTTTTTGTGATGCATGAATTAAAAATCTCCCGCGAAATTTAGTATTCCAATTCCTCAATTCAATTTTTTTCTTTCCTGCAACAATCAGTTCTGCATATGGCTGTTTAAGTGATAGGGCTTTCATTTTATATGTCTAAGACTGCTTCAATGATCCATTTATCTTTTTCATGTTTAATTATCATGTCATTATAAGTTATAGCTTTTACCTTATTGTTTATTTTATAATTCGAAATGTCATCTCCTAAAATAACCGCAGTTAGCTTAAAATTTTTTTCATCTATTTTTATCTCTTTAATTTCATTGAATAAAAAATTTTTAGCATCAATCAGATATAAAAATTCCTCTAAGAAATTGTAAAGCAATGATTCAAGATCTTTTCCTTTAATCTGAATTTTTTTATTTTTTTTATTCTTTGTCTTCTTATTTTCAATTATGATCTTCTTTAAAACCATCGCTGATTCAAGAAATGCGCCTTCAATTGTTCTTGCCTGAACATGAAATTTTATGTCCGCGGTATGAGGAATAAATTTATGCATGATAATTTTAAACAAAAAGTATTTAAATAAATTATTTTTAATTATAAAAAAGATGGTGAACATAAATCTTGACAAAAGAGCATTTTTTGTAATTGCTTTAATTTGTTTATTAGTTGTCATTGGAGGATTTATTGTTTTTGCATATGGCGGAAACGATCCAAAAAATTCAGGTCATTCTTCCGGGGAGATTATGGTTAAGATTGATGGCTCTGACATGAAACTTCAAGATGCTATTGACAACGGAGAATTGAGAGGAGAAAACAAAAAGTCTGCATATTTGGCTTCTTATACTATAAAAACAGCTAAGGGTTTTGCACCTTCTCCTACACAATGTCCTGAAGATTGGAATCATCAAAAGATCAGCGATTTGATTGGTTCAAGCCCTTCAAATTTTCTTTATATTGCAATAGGCCATAAAGCAAATTATCTAGGAACGCATGAGGGTAATTGGATTTATAATGATTATACTGGCATATCAATCAGCAAAGATGCAAATGGGGTATTCAGCGATTCTGCAAATGATTATTGGCTATGCTGGAAAGAATTTGACAGGAAAATGTATGTTCATCTAATTGGATTAAATACTGTCGGTGTGAGCTGTCCTTCTGGTTATCGTGACTTAAATGTAGCAGATTTAGAGCGAAAAGATGGTAATTCATTTTTTATGGCTAATGAAGGAGGATTTTTTCTAGGGGGGCTTAGTGGTTGGTGGGCGGGTTCAAATGGAAATACTGGAAAAGGCGAACAAGATGATTGGTGGGGCGGAGATAGTACAATTAAAAAAATTTGCATGAAAATATATGAATCTAATGTTTTTCCAATGACTTTTATTATGAAAGATGATACTCCTTTGGATGCAACCGGGCAAAAAAGTGATTTTTCTTGCTATAATGTGAATGATTTAGCAGGAATTGGCTCGAATTATATTGACACTAATTTAAATGATAATTCTTATTTTATGGGGGGTTCTGGAAGGAATTGGAATATGAGGGGGGATAATGCGTTATCGCAAAATTTACTTAAAACTTCAATGGCTGCTGCTGATGGGGGTAAAATATGCTTTAAATTTTACAGCATTGAAAAAAATGGGTATCCTGCATTTAAATTTAGAACTACTACTGGAGGAGATTGTTCGGTTTTTGGAACTGGATTTATTAAAATAAATAATATAGACAAGCTTGAAAGAACTGACAATTATGTCCATATGCATCATACTCCTTACGGAGCATTTATCGGCGGAATATATGAATGGAACGGTATATATAATTGGAATAACAGGGACGGCGAACTTTTTAGATATAGATGGTTAGGCAGTCAGTATGCAAACAGCTTTTGTTATAAATTTGAATAATTTTAAGAATGCCAAATAATGATATTCTAAAATTCTTGATTGAAGGAAAAAAAAGAGGATTTGAAATAGATTATTTAAGAAATAAATTAATAGAGAAAGGATTTTTAAACAAAGAGATTGATGAAGCGATCACACATTTAAATAATTCAAATAAAAAACCTTTTTTTCAAAACAAAAAATTTTGGCTATTTTTAGTGATAATCCTCCTAATTTTAGTTGTCATTTTAATTTTAGCCTTAAAAATGATGAAGCGATCACATGTTGAAATTATTTCTGTAGACATTGAGCCTCCAAAAAACTTTTCTTCAGAATCGGATTTAATGGTTACGGATAACATTATAATTTATATGAACAACAGCAGTCAACCTGGAAATTTTGGTGAGATTAATAATTCTATTACTTGAGAATCTTTCCTGTTTCAAGATACCATAGATATAAATCTAATTCTCCAAGATTTAGATTTAATTTTAAGGCCATTTTTTCCAAGTTCTTTTCAATTTCTAGATATTTTTGTTTTGAAAGAATTTTTGGTCTTTCAATAACACTTGATTTAACCAGAATATCAATTATATGAAAGTCGATTATTGCTACATCTGTGAATCCGACATTTCTTAAAAAATGCGAAGATTCTTTCATCCCCATGCCCATTATATTTTTTAACAGCCATTCCCTTGCTTTTTTTCCCTCGGAAAAAGAATTTATTATTTCTTTTAGATTATTTTTATAAATCCTGCAGGAGCAAATATATTTAGCACGAGCATTTGGAAACCTATGGCCATTCTCTTTTAACTTTTCTGCTAAAACCTGTTCTGAAAATGATGAGAATTTATTTTTCAGCTTATTTTGAATTTTTATAGAACGTTCTGCGTTAAAATTTGCAGTCAAAATACAAAAGCACAATTCGCTGAACAATGTTTTATTGTCTTGGCCATTATTCTTAAACTCCTTCATTTTTGAACTTATTGTATATTTAATTCTGGAATCTTTTAATTCTTGCATTCTTTTGACTAAAGTTTTCATATTAATAAAAAGCAAACAGCATTTAAATGATTATGTCAAAATGCTTAAAACTTCTCTTAATGTATGCATGTATTTCTGAGTCTCGGAATCTCCAATTCCCAATCTTGCTTGTTTCATAAGCTCTAAGGACAAACGTATTTTA
Source organism: Nanobdellota archaeon (assembly GCA_049324275.1). Classification (GTDB taxonomy): domain Archaea; phylum Nanobdellota; class Nanobdellia; order Pacearchaeales; family GW2011-AR1; genus JBMOLG01. Next base: position 11,988 of record JBMOLG010000006.1, read on the forward strand.
AATGTGGTAACGAAGAAATTTTTTAATAAGATAAAGAAATAATTATGAAATATTTGTTAGTTCAAAGACTTCTTTTTTTGCTTTTTCAGATTCTGCAACCTGTTCTTTGTCCAAATTAAAAAGGATTGTTTCAAATTCGCTTATGTGAGTTTTCTCCTCTCTTGCAATGTCTAATAATACTTTCTTTAAATTCCTGTTATTGGTAAATGATGCAAGTTGTTCATAAAAATTTACTGCATCTAATTCAGCAATCATGCCGACTCTTGCAATTTCTTTATCAACATCATCTTTTTTTAGATTTTTTAAATCAATTGGCATTTGTGAAAGCATTGATTTTATAATGAGATTATATTATTTAAATCTTGCTCTAATAATGTTTATAAATTACATTTGTTTTATTTATTAATGAAAAAAGGCGTGTCAACTGTAATTGCTACGGTTCTGATCGTTTTCATATCAATAATAACAATAACTTTTTTGGCAGTCATGGTTTATCAGTTTTATGGAGCAAATGATTTTAATGATCCCTGTTCCAACGCTGATGTAAGCTTAAAGCCTACCTCGGGATTTTCATGTGTTGACCCTTCAAATAATGTTACCAGCCTGAATGTAAAAAAAGGCGAGAATGATGTCGAAGTAAGCGGGCTTGAGTTTTACCTTAGTTCGGAGGGAAATTCAAAAAAATATGAGAGAACATTCAGCCTTCCCAAGAATTCTGAAAAGACTTTTTATTTTGTTACAGATGACAGGATTGATGAGGCAAGTGTCGCGCCAATTGTAAGGTCTGGAAACACAGAAAAAACCTGCGAAGAAAAAGCATCAATAAGATTTAATGAACAGCCCTGTGATGTTATAGAAGACTTATCAAAAGAATATGTTGCAATCTGGAAGCTTGATGACAGAAACTTTAATGATCTCACAAAAACTCATCCGGGGAACACCTCTGGAAACAGCACATTTCCCAAGCCTGACGAAGATCGGCATGGGAATGTAAATGCATCTTTATATTTCAATGGATATTCTGACTGCTTAAAATTTGGAAACGCAGAAAACATTACGCCTCAAGGATTTACTTATGCTTTTTGGATTAAGCCCAGGCCAGACATTGGCATAGGGCACATATTTCTCAAGGACCTTTTTGTAATAGATGGGGCTGGAACTGAAGGGTGGTGGCCTTCTCCTGATTTTGTAATAATATATAATAATTCTAATTTTACCGCAAAATTTATTTTAATTAAATCAAGTACAGGCTCTTCTATGTCTATTGATAGCTCTTCATTGAAGCTAAATGAATGGCATCATATTGTTGCTACATATGATGAATATGGCATCATGAAACTATATTCCAATGGGGGGTTTCAGGCTAATGCATCTTTCCCTTTTTCAAATAGCATGAATTCAAACACTACATCTATTAATGATGGGGGCTATCTTATATATGAAAGTTATCATCTTGGAGGAAAATGTAATCCCGCGAGCCTTCCAGGTGCGGCATATAACGGTTCAATTGATGATGTTAGAATATATAGAAGAGCTTTATCCGAAGAAGAGGTATGGCAGTTGTATGAAGAGACTAAGTAAGTTTGGAATAAATATAAAAAACCTTTTTTTTTAAATTTAATATGCAGGAAAAATCAATTGTCTTAGTCTTAAGTGTGATTTTAATCACTATAGGTATTAGCAGTTTAATCTTCTTTCAATCTTATGGATTCAATTTTTATAAATCTGAATTAAAAATTAATGGAAATCATGTATTTGAAAATATTTATTTTAAGCCAGGCAAATCATATCATACTCTTTATAGAAATTTTGTTGACCCTATTTATTCTGAACAAAACAATTTTAAAAATTATGTAGATATAATTTCTGTTAAATGCTCTGAAGGAAATTCTTATTTTAAAGATTATTTTGGCAATTGCAACAGAGCTTGTTTTTCTTTTACAGAACCGAATGAGTATGGGTGTACATTCGGAAATGGTATTGGATTTTATCCCAATAATGAATATATAGTTTCTGCAGAATATGAATTGTTTCCAGAAAATTTATATAAAATTAAAGATAATTATTATATTAAATTTGTAGCATATTCTTCAAATCGCCACAAATTGCTCTCAAAAGAAAATTTCTTTATTTCCGGAAATGTTATAATGAAAGACAAATATTATAAAAATGAGAATGTAATTCTTTATATTCCTTTTGATGGAGACTTAACAAGATATAACATTCTGGAAAAAGATAATTTTGAATTTGATTCTTCAAATATTTTTTTTATGTATCTTCTGGCTGTTTTGCCAGGAATTTTATTTTTTTCTGCCTGGTATTTTTTTGGCAGAGAAAATAGTTATTCGGAAATTCCTGAACAAATCAGCGCATTTCCCGAAGAAAAAAAATTCAGAAAGGCATGGGAAGTTGCGAGCTACTTTAATCCTCCATTTTCCACAGTTGACAAAAATTTTTTTTCATCTGTCTTATTAAATTTTTATCACAAAAAGATTCTTGATGTTAAATTAATTAAAAAAGAAATTTATATAAAATTGAACAAGAAAGATTATCCTTTTGACAAGATTGAAAGTCAGGTTTTTAATATACTGGTTGAAATTAAGAAAAACTCTCCTCTGAACTATTTTGAAGGGGAATATTTTAATTTAAAAAAATCTTCATCAAGCTTTATTACAAAGTTAAAATTAAGATCTAAAGTTGAAGATTTAAGGAGAGATGTTAGAAAAGAAGGGAATAAATTCTTATCTCATCTTTATCTGTCGCCTATAATTTTTATGTCCTGCTTTTTTACATTATTTGTTTCTGTTGCTGTTTTCAGATTCTTTTTCTTTATTCCAACCATTATTTTATTTATGATCTTTTTTTCAATGTCGATGAGTTCATCTGCCTTATTTATTAAATTCAAAAAAGATTTTTATTTAGAATATCAACATTGGCAGGCTTTTAAGAAATATCTTGACAGGGCTTTTACAATTAAAACGGGAAATTATAAGACTGTGATTATTTGGGATGATTACCTGATCTATTCAACTGCTTTGGGAGTTTCAAAAAAAGTCATAAAAGAATTAAGAGCAAAAAATCTTTTGAATCAAGAGCAGTATAATCTATACGTTGGGATAAATAAATCTTTTAGCTCCTTTTCTTCGAATGCGGGAGGCGGACATGCAGGCGCCGGAGGAGGCGGAGTTGGTGGTGGGGGAGGCGGCGGAAGATGAAAATGGTTCCATTTGACATTATCGGCGATATTGCTATCCTTAAATTTTCAGAAGGAACAAATTTAAATGAGAAAAAAATTATTGCTCAAGATTTTCTAAAAGAATTCAAAAATATAAAAACAATTCTTGAAAAATCTGAAAAAATTAAGGGAAGATTGAGGATTGCCAAAACAACTTTTATTGCAGGAGAAGACAAACGGGAAACTATTTATGTGGAAAATAACTGCAGGTTTAAACTAAATGTTGATGAGACTTATTTTTCTCCCCGGTTGGCTAACCAGCGTCAGAAACTTTCAGAAGATTTAACGAAAAGGGCAACCAAAAATAAAAACAAAATTTTGGTAATGTTTGCAGGTGTTGCCCCATTTCCCATTATAATTGCAAAAAAAATGAATTCGAATGGAAAAAAATCAGAAATAATTTCTAATGAAATAAATAAAAAAGCATCAAAATATGCAGAAGAAAACGTTAAATTGAATAAGCTTGAAAATTATATTAAAGTTGTGCAATGCGATGCAAAAAAATTGCCTTTAAGATTGAAAGAAAAGAATCTTCAGGAGGAATTTGATTTTATTGTCATGCCCCGCCCTAACCTCAAAGAAACTTTTTTAGACACTGCATTTAAGCTTTCTAAGGCTGGGACTATATTCTATTACTATGGTTTTGGCGAGAAGCAGGATGTCTTCAAAGAAATTAAAGAAAAACTTGAAAATAGGATTGGAAGAATTGAAATTGAAAAAGCAGGAGAGATAGCGCCTTACAAGTTTAGGTGGCTTGCTAAATTTACAAGAAAACTTAAAAAGAAAGATATTTAAATAATTGTCCTCTATTTATTAAAAAGATGGTGAAAAAAAACAAAGAATTTTTTTTAATTATGCTTCTTATAATTAGCATTTTGCTTTTTCCCTTCGCTATTTCTTCTGAGTCTGATTTGATTGCTTTTTATAATTTTAATGAAGGTAATGGAAGTATTTTACATGATATAACTGGGCATTTGCATGATGGCACTATTATTGGCGGTTTATATACAGTTGGTGCGCTTGGAAGCGGGATTAAATTTGACGGCAATGATATGATAACGTTGCCGCGAAATGATCCAGTTTGGCTTCCTACTGATAATTTTGCTGTTTCTTCCTGGGTCAAATTTTCTGATGAGCCTGCAGATATAGAATATATAGTTGATTTGGAGCATTCTGAAAGTGAAGTTGTTGATATGAGATCTGGCATTGGAATATTTAGGGATGTAAGTGGTTATATTAATTTTGAAGTTGCTAAAAATAATCATGTTGATGCACTTCTAATTGGCAGTAACCAAAAGTTAAACAAGGATGTATGGTATCATGTAGCAGGGGTTAGGGATGGGAAACATTTTCACCTTTATCTTAATGGAGTTTTAATAAATTCTACAGATTTGGATTTCTCTTCTGTGGATTACGAAGCTGATACATATGACGATGATTCTGTTAGCATAGGATTTTTTGAAAGGCAGGGCTATGGGCCGGGATACTTTATGAAAGGAATTATTGATGAGGTTAAAATTTACAATAAACCTCTGACTGAAAAAGAGATACTTAAGGAATATAATTCACTTGCATGTTCTGTTAATAATTCTATCATGAAAATTCAGAGTAGTTATAATTCGCATGGAGCTCTTTGGAATTATTCGGGGAGCTATGGTATTTGCCAAAGTAACAATGATGCTCAATGTCCTGCAAACTTTGTAAGAGAATATCTTTTGTCTGATGGTAATGGATGTCAAGAAGAATCTTACACAGATGCCAATGAAAATAAATGGGAAGTTAAAGAGATTAATATTCTTGGAGTTAGATCTGAAGTTTTATATAACCAAAGCGTGTATGCTTCTCAAATTACCTGTAGATTGTTTGGAAGTCAGCCGAGTAGTTGTGCTGTATGTAAAAATGTTATTTCTGAAGTAAAAGTTTGCACGCCAAATCATGAAATTGTTGACCATACAAAAGGATGCATGTTTTATTTATCTAGTACTTATAATTCCCATGCTTCTTTGACGCAAAGTGCATTATATAAAACTCCTATATGCTTTGGCGAACAATTACAATGCAGAGCTATAAAATCTGGAGCCTGCAGTGCTGATGAAGATACTCTGTTGTCTCTTTCAAACGAAACAAATGCTCATATTGCAAATGGAAACTATCCCTATTATCCTGTTAAAATCTGCTGTAAATCTAGTGTTATTTCAACAGGCAATATGAAGTGGCAAAATATGAAACAAGAAGCTTTTCCTAGTATCGGCTCCAAAATAATTGGAAAAGTGCAAGTTGATGATACTGTCCGGCTTCTTGCAGAAGGCTTGACTCCTGGAAAATCTGTCAATTTTTATGTTAAAGAAGATGTTGGATTTTGGGATTCTTTAATAGACTTTGGAAAAGACAGACAGGTTAAAATCCTGCCTGCTGTAGTCGGAGCAGATGGAAAGGCTAGCGCAATTTGGCAAATTAAAGATTTAGATTTTGATATTGATAATGTCTGCGGAGATAAGGTTCCTTTTTACTTTAGAGTTGAAGATTCAGGCGCTTTTTCAAATGAAAAATCTGATAAACTTGTAGTTGAAAAGTGCAGTTTTGATAATTCGAAGCCTTCTTTAGAAATAACAACCCCCTTATGCGGAGACCAATTATATAAAGGAGATTCAATAGATGTTAAAGTTTCTTTGGTGGATGAAGATGATTCTATATCTGGAAACTTTAATTTTGGGGATAGTTCATTTATAGAAATTAATAACAGCAATGGAGATATAACTAAAAATCATCAATTTAATTTAGCTGGAAATTTAAAGCTTGTTGCTAACGCTACTTCGAGAAATGGTGCATTAATAAGTGACAGTGTAAATATAATGGTGATTGATAAAGGAACTGGATTGGTACCAATAAATAAGGTATATGTAGCTGCATGTGTTAAAAGCCCAGATAATTTAGCGAATATTGATGAGAGTGAAATATTTTTTGACGCCTCTAATACAAAATCATATAGGTTTATTAGGAATGGCGCAGTTATGAATCTTAATCCAGTTAATCTGATTGATCTCAAATTCAATTGGGGATTTGGAAAATTTGATGACAGCAATAAACTTGAATATGCTAATTGCAACTTTACAGGAACTTTTAGCGGGACTGAATCCTGGTCTGGAATTTGCAGAACAAAAGATTCAAAGGACCAGTGGGTGCAATTTAATTTGAATAATAAACCATCTGGATATAAATTTAACTGGACATATCCAAGTGCAGGAAAAAATTGGGCTAAATTAACTGTGAGTTACGATGGACCATAAAATAATATTTTTGATCATAATGTGCATGATTGTTATAAGTTTGCAACCCGTTCTATCACAGGATTCTTCAACAGATGTAGAATTCATAATCAAGGGATGTGTTTATGAAAGCGAATCTATACTCGTTGGTGAATGTTCTAATGATGGAGAGGTTTTTTGTTCAGCAGATGATACTCCCTTATTGACATTTGGCTCGGGAGTTTCTCCAGGAGCATGCTTTAAGTTTAATCCTGCATTAGGTGAGACCTGCTGTCCTGCAGGATATTCATGCAATTTGGTTTCAGGAGTTTGTGAGCAAAATTTACAGGATTGCTCTTATTATAATGATGTTGTAAATTGCGATGGAGGAATATGCCAGGATGATTGTGAAGAGAATGGGTGCTGGTGGGTAAATGCAACCTGTTATGATATGAATTCACCTAGCCTAAGTTGTAGTGATTATCGGGAAAGCACTGCCTGTACAACTGATAAGTTTCATTTAGGCCAAAATGGCGCAGGTTCAGAAGTTTGTGATCAAGGATATTATAATGGAAAGATAGTAATATTTGATTCATGCAAATGCACCTGGAATACTACTAACTGCAATCTTGAATGGGAAGTTAGAGATGCGATTTTATTTGCAGGCGAGAATGAAAAATGGTTTGAATGCAATCGAAATACAAAAGTAGGGGAATGTCTTGAGGGAAGGCAAAATATAAGCTGGGATTCTTGGATTCAAAGCTCATTTCCTGTATCTTACAATCCATTAGTCGAAGAAACAACAGAGACTTTAAATTATTTTGGCTGCCTTTCAGGTTCAAAAGTTATATCCTGCGGAAAATCCAGTGTAAGACTGCCTTTTTTTACGAAGATGAATATTTTTATAATAATCATTCTTTTGATTCTATTCTACATCTTATTCTTTAATAAAAAAAAGAAAAATAAAACAAAGAAGACTCAAACTAATAAAAAGAGCAAAAATAAAATTTAAATATTCTTTAAGAATTTTTTCGATATGGATGTAAATAAAAAGATTAATGTCATAAAAAGTTTTGCAGAAGAGATTGTTACAGAAGAAGAATTAAGAAAGTTATTTGAGATAAAAGCTCATCCTATAGCTTATGATGGGTTTGAGCCTTCGGGAGAACTTCATATTGCGCAGGGCTTGCTGAGAGCTATTAATGTTAATAAAATGACTTCTATTGGGGTCAAATTCCGGTTTTGGGTTGCAGATTGGTTTGCAATGCTTAATAATAAATTCGAAGGAGATTTAGACAAAATAAAAATTGCAGGAAAGTATTTTATTGAAGTATGGAAGGCTTGTGGTATGGATTTAAAGAATGTGGAATTTATTTGGACTTCTGAGTTTATCAAGGAACATCCTGAATATTGGGAAACTGTAATGAAACTTGCAATGAATACAACTATACAAAGGGCTTTAAGGTGCGGGCAAATTATGGGAAGGGAAGAAAGCATCAATAATCCAAGTTCGCAAATTTTGTATCCATTAATGCAGGCTTCAGATATATATCATTTAGGAGCAGACATAGCAAATCTGGGTATGGACCAAAGAAAGGTTAACATGCTTGCCCGTGATATTTTTCCGAAGATTGGAATTAAACCTCCAATTGCAGTTCATCATCCAATGCTTCTTGGCTTGAAATTTCAGGAAAGTGATTTGATAGGAATTGACAGAAAAATAGCTATGAAAATGTCAAAATCAAAACCTGAAACTGCAATTTTCATGACTGATACGCGTGAAGACATTTTTAGAAAATTCAAAAATGCATACTGCCCCGAAGCTAAAGAAGAAGATAATCCCGTTTTAGAATACTTAAAATATATCATCTTTGAAAAATGTGAAAAATTCATTATCAGAAGAGATTCAAAGTTTGGCGGAGATATAGAAACGAAAAACTATCCTGAACTAAGAGACTTATACTTAAACAAAAAGATCCATCCTATGGACCTAAAAACTTCTGTTGCTGATGAGATTGACAAATTAATAAAACCTATTAGAGAACATTTTGAAAAAAATAAAAAAGCAAAAGAGCTTTTTGAATCTGTTAAGAAATTTAAAATAACGCGCTAATCGTCGCTGATTGATTAATCACATAAAAATTTAAATACTCTTTGTTCGTTAGTAATGCATGGGAGTTAAAATGGTTGTGTTCAATTCTGTTGAAAGTGACTACAATAAATTGCTCTCTGTTATTATCAGTTTCAAATCATGTTAAGTTTTAGGGGTCTTCATGAGAAGGATGTTGAATGCCCCTGTGCAGGCATATAAATTTAATGAAAATGAATGTTTAGAATGCAATGAAGCAATATTCAATCCAATCTGCCATCATTGTATTACAAGGGAGTTTAAAGATTGGCTTCAGCAATATCCTAAGTTAACCATAAAAATTATCCCTCAACTAGATAAATTCATTGAACAACATCGATTTTTATGTGATGGAGTATCTGAAAAGTGCGTTAAATGCCAAAGAAATAATGTTTGTTTGTGTCCCTATTGTTTTACCGAATATCTCTTTGGATTATTAAAACAAGCTAAGGCTGGAAAGAAAGTTTTGAAGGAGTTTTTGGAGATGTTTAATTATGATTTTGACCATACTGGCTATTATAAAGAAGGCGAGAAACTTGGTGCTTTTTAATCATACTTTAAAATATAAATCTTTATAAATTAAGTCTTAAAAACTTGTTTATGAAAACAAAATTAGCAAGCGAAGAATATATTACTTCTGGTGGCATGAGAAAAATTGCTGAATCTTTTTTTGATAGCCTTGAAAATTCTCCTGAATGGGCTAAAAATGTTGGTTATTCTTCGGAAAGAATGAAAGAAGATAGAGAGAAGACGAGAAAGATAGAATACGCCGGTAGTTATACACGCATTTATCAGATTGAAGCGGATTATTCCGGAAGTTTGGAATTGCCAAAAGGAACAATAGAAATAGAAGAAATAACTTTTGGAGAAAAATTGCAAGTTATTAATTATCTGGGCAAATGGAAAGATAATAAAGAACAATTAAGCGCAATGCGTGAAGCATTAAATTCTGGCCAGGCAGGGGATTTTATGTTTAAAAACCATTCTAGTATGAAAAGCTTAAAGTTCGAAAGGAGAACAGACAAGGATATAATACAAAATCTGCCAGAACTTTTGGGGCTTAAGATTTAGAAAAACCTTTTATATTTTAGTTCCTTTAGTATAATATGGCAGAGTTATACCTTTTTTATGTCAAAACTAGCAATCCCAATCGGCCAAGCTGTGAATATTTGAGCTCTTTAGAAGGGGTTATTTATTGTGACAGTGTTACTGGAAACATTGATTGTATTGGATTGTCAAAAGAAACTTTAATCAAGAGCATCCCTATTGTTAAAATAAAAAGCAATGAATATATAGAAGACAATCTTCCTTTTTGGTATATTTTTAAAAGCAAGGATCCACAACAAACTTCAAAATTTTTAGAATCAAATAAAAATATTAAGGAGATTTATTTATTCTCAAAATTTACAGTTATTGTCCGCGGTGAATTTGAAAATTATAAACAACTGTCTCAATTTCAAAATCAGCTTTTCATAATGAATACAAAGTAGGAAATGATTCTGGCATGACTTATAACATATTAGAAAGGTTTCATAATAAATCTGAAGAACAACTTGTATCTAATTTATAAAAAAATAATTTGAAATAATGCTATCATCGCTATTATCGCCCAGATTATATTCAAAACTGCCGGCTGATATGCCCTTTTAAACAATGAAATAATTATGATACTAACTGAACCAATGAGATTAAGAAATTGATAGGAAAAATCGTTCACATAAATAACATGGAAATTTAATAGTGCATATGCAGAAAGCAGCATTAGAACTCCACACCATCCAATTATTTCTGCTAATTTTTTATTCATAATATTTTTTGTATTGTTATGTTAATAAACTTTTTTTATAGCATCATTTATAATCTTCTGTTTTTATCTTTGATCATGGAAAAAGCTATAGTATTATTTTCAGGAGGATTAGATTCAATTTTAGTCGCGAAAATCTTAAAAGAACAAAGTCTGGATGTTGTAGCTTTGAACTTTAAACTCCCTTTTGTTAAAGATAATTCGCTTGATATTGGAAAAAAATTTTTAGAAAAAGAAAAAATCACGCTTAAAATCTTTGATTGCAATAAAGGAAAATTACTAAGCGAATACCTTGAAATAATTAAAAAACCAGCGCATGGGAGAGGAAACGGGCTTAACCCGTGCGTTGACTGCAAAATTTTTATCCTTAATAAAGCAAAAGAATATTCAATAAAAAATAAAATTTCTATTATAGCAACAGGCGATGTCTTAGATGAGAGGCCAATGTCTCAAAATATTCAAGCACTAAAATTAATTGATAAAAAAGTAGGGTTTGAAATTTTGAGGCCATTATCTGCAAGATTATTAAATGAAACCTCTGCAGAAAAAAATAATCTTTTGAATAGGGATAAATTTTTTGCAATACAAGGAAAAAAAAGGGAAATTCAAATGCATCTAGCAAAAAAATTTTCTATTCATGAATATCCTCAACCGGGAGGTGGTTGCTTATTATGCGAAAAAATAAACTCTCGGATTATCAAACTTTTATTGAGCAAAAATTTAATTAATTCTCAAACTTTAAAGCTCATACGCGCAGGAAGGCATTTTTATTATGAAAATTGCTGGTTTGTGGTCGGAAGAGATGAAAAAGAAAATTCAACTTTGGAAAAGTTTGAAAATACACTTAAATCTGGAAAATCAAAGCCGGCAGTTTATTTTTATACCGAGTCTGGAGAAAGTTTTGCGAGGGTTTTGCAGGATGCTTATAAAAATAAAGATTATAATGGGGTTGAAAAGTTTAAAATATAAATTCAACTTGTTTTTTTAAGTAGGGATTGTTCTTTTGGATTCTTTTTACGTCGTCTAATAATCTAGATAAATGCAATGCTGGGCAAGTATCTGCAAAATGAATCTTCAAGATTTTTTCTTCTTTAATCATATTGATAGGGTATTCTTTGCAACAAACTGGTCTTCTTTCATCATCATGCACTTTGCAGATTTTCTTTTCTTCATCGAAAAAGTTGCAATAGTTTTTTACATTCAAGGTAAACTCTGTTTTAGATTGCCATATTATTGTTTCACCAATTTCTTCAGGTATAGGATGTTCTATAAGGCTTGGCTTTAAGATTTCTTTCCCTTTTTTTGTATAAATACTGCAATGAAAACGATTGATGAGCCAATATTTAACTTGTTCTTCTCCTATATCTTTAATTGCATAAACCGGAACATTATTTTCTGCAAATAAATTAATAGCAGGATAGTCAAATGTTTTTATGTTTATCCTGTGCTTAAAGCTATTGCAGCAATTATCTTCGCACTTATAGCACCAATGTTGTGATATTATATTTCTCCAATATCTAACTTGTTCAATAAAATATGGAATTTCCATAAATAAAATATTTTCTGAAATATTTTTAAAGTTTTATTGTCAATTAATAGAATGGCCTGCAAGAATTGCAAACTTAATCCTGTCTGGAAATTTACTAATCAGATTGAACTTTGTGAAAATTGTTTTACAGATTATTTTGAAAGAAAAACATTTAGAACTATAAGAAAATTTAATATGCTTCCTGAAAATAAGATTATTAGATTAAAAAGAAGTTCGTCTCTTAATTATAAAGTTTTAACTTTTGTTTTGAAGAAAAAATTTGAATTAAAAATTTCAGATTCAAAAATAAATTTTTCTTCGGAGAATCTTTCTGATTCAGCAGAGAAAATATTCACAAATATCTTAATTGGAAAGTTTAATGGGCCCATGCCTAAAGATGATGTTTCCCGCCCATTATATTTTCTTTCTGACAGGGAAATAGAGCTTTATGCGCATATAAATAGAATTAAGGGAAAAAAAAGAAATAGAAACAAAAGAGTACAGAAGTTATTTAATAAATTTATGAAAGATAATTCTGATTTAGAACATAATGTTGTCAATGCTTTATCTCAATTGAAGGAATAATTTTATATTTTATTAATCTTCTTCAATATCCGATATTTTTACCTATTGCAGAATATTTATAGTATTATTTTTATAGATAAATAAAAAGATATTTAAAAAAGCATTTATTTTAGATTAAATGAAAAATTCTCAAATTTATGACGTACTAATTTTAGGGGCTGGTCCCGCGGGATTGACAGCTGCAATTTATTGTTTAAGATATAATCTTAGGATCATAATCATTTCAAAAGCCAATGGAAGCATGATGCATAGTGCAGGGGATATTGAAAACTGGCCGGGATTTATAGGCCCTGCTTCTGAATTGATAAAAAAATTCGAAGAACAAGCAAAAAAATTTGGTGCCGAATTTTTATTATCTGAAATTAAAAGTGTTGAAAAAACAAAAAAAGATTTTGTCATAAAAACAGATTCAAATGAAATTTATGGGAAGTCCTTAATTCTTGCTTTGGGAACAGAACATAATAAGTTAGGAATCCCTGGCGAAAAAGAATTTGTTGGAAGAGGAGTCAGCTATTGCACAATTTGCGATGGATTTTTTTTCAAAAATAAAATTGTTGCAGTCATAGGCGGGGGAGATTCTGCAGCTAAATCTGCTTTGTATCTTTCAGAGATTGCGAAGAAGGTTTATTTAATTGTAAGAAAAGACAAGTTAAAATGCGAGCCGATTTTATCAGAAAAAATAAGTCAAAGCAAAAATATTGAGATTTTATTTAATTCTATAGCATCAAAAATTATTGGAAAAACCAGCGTAAATCAACTTGAAATTAAAAGAACTGGAAAAAATTATGTTTTGGATATTGATGGACTTTTCATACAAATTGGCTCTAAACCTGATGATCAATTGATAAAAAATCTAAAATTAAAAACAGATGAACGCGGATATATAATTACAGATAAGGAATCAAATACAAATGTCAGGGGAATTTTTGCTGCAGGAGATATTACAAACAATAAACTTAAGCAAATTATTACATCTGCTTCAGAGGGAGCAATTGCCGCCAAATCTGCTTTTGATTATTTGAAATCTTAAAATTGATTATCAACGTTATTAACTTTAGTAAGTTCCTGCCAATTTTTCCGATAATATGAAAATTTTTCAGTAAACTCTTCTTTAGAAGTTAAATCAACATTTAACTCTTTCAATTTTGATTTTAGCATTGAGATGATTTCTTCTTTTTCTTCTTCGGGGCAGATTTTTTCCAATTCTATTATGTAACCATAAGCTTTTGTATTTCCTAATTCAACATTAATATCATTCCATCTAAAATCAAATCTTTTTCTAAACCATTTAATTTCTATTTGATAACCCAAATCCAAGAATAACTTTTCAATTTTTTCAAAGTCATTTTTGTCACATTGAACTTCCAGTTCCTCTCTGCATTCGTCATGATAATCCCCTGTTTTTAGTATGATTTTTGAAAAATAATCGTTTTTTTGAATTCTTAAATCCCTCTTTGCATTTTTTGAATCAAAATAATATGTTTCCTGATAATCTTCTTTTACATATTCTGCATTTTTCTTGAAGAATCTTAAAAGCTCTTCGAATTTTTCTTTTGATATAAAACTTTTAATCTCTGCCTCTATTTGCATCAAATAATGTTCATTTTAGAGAATATAAATTTTTATATATTTCAATTGTACTTTAATTAGATGAATCCTAAAAAAGAGAAAATTGACGCATATATTATCCTCTCTGGTTTGCCGGGAGATATGGCCACTAAAATTAAGGATAGAATTATTGACTTGCCTAACTTTGACTTAGTGCAAAGATTTTTTCAAGGTTTGGTTCCTCATGATGGCACACATCCTGAATATGAAAAGCGTTTTGCCCTTACCGGGAATCAGATAAAAGGCAAAAGCATCGATTCAAGATTCATTGAGAATTATGAAAATCAGCATGATATTAAACTTGTATCTCCTGTTGATCATCAATCCATAATTTCCTTGGCGAGCACAAATTATTCGGGAAAAATAATCGGAATAAATTTTGCAACAGCTGAAGGTTACAATGTTAATCATTTATTTGCATATTATAATATTCCTTTTATTTCAGGCGTAACTGGCGTAAATAAAGAGCAAGAAAATGATTTGGAAATGAGAATTAAAGATAGCAATATTTGTGCTGTCATTGATAAAAATATGTCTGTTCCTTTAGTTTTGATTAGTGAAATGCTAAAACATATTTCAGGAGAATTTTCCAACTCTTTAACGGGATTTAGCGGGTATGGGATTGATAGCCACCAAAAAACAAAGAAAGATAATGTTAGCGGGACGTTAACTAAATGGTCTGAGTATCTCGATGCATTGGGAATTAGTTTTTACTGCGCTGATGGAGATAGGACTGCAGAATATGGGCATGGAGATCATTTTATCAGAATTGCAAGCCCTGAAGGTGATGTGAAGATTACTTTGCAAACTGAAGTTTTAGGAAGGACAACGTATATTGATGGCGTGATAAATCATGCATTGCCTTTTCTTTTGAATAAGATGATTTCAGGAAAAAAAGGGCAAATTTATTCTATGGGTGATGTTTTAAGAGGCTAAATGGAAAAGATAGAAATTTGTTCGTTTGAAGATTCTTTCATGGTTAGAGGGGGATTATATTGCATAATCTTTTGGATGTGATTAATCTATAGGGTAAGATTTAACTAATTTTATTGAAGCAGTAACATTAAGGCCCACAAAAATCATTTTTAAGAAAGGCTCTCCGTTTCATCCTAATTGGATAAAGAAGGCATCCCAAGATGCATGATGAAAAATCATGAACAATGGCTTTTAACAATAATGAGAGATACTAGTATAATTTTTGTTATATGGAATTTGGATTTTTTCCAGGGTTTACAATTTTTACAGACCTATTAAATCTCGGGAAAACAAAGAAATCTGCATATTGTCAGATAATGGCCAAGAAGTTTATTCTTCTTGATTGTTAAATCAAGATTGTTTTTTCTGATGGCTTCAGTCAATTTTAATCCGCAAGCATAAGGAATTATTCTGTCTGATTCAGATAAATAGACAATTATCTTTGTTTTTTTGTCTATATTTTTTAAATTATTTTCAGGGTCTATCTTTTTCCAGTACTTTTTTAATTTTTCAAGGTTAACTTTATTCTTTTCGAATTCTTTTCTTATATCCTGTGTTAGGATTCCATTCCATAACGCTTCTGCAAGGCAGTTGCCTGGAGCAACCAGGATTATTTTTTCCAATTTTTTGAAGGAAGTGTTTGCAATCATTAGTGGAGTAATACG
The DNA here is from genome assembly GCA_049324275.1 of Nanobdellota archaeon. Lineage (GTDB taxonomy): Archaea > Nanobdellota > Nanobdellia > Pacearchaeales > GW2011-AR1 > JBMOLG01. The sequence continues at coordinate 27,761 of JBMOLG010000006.1, forward strand.
GCCCAGGCTTATGCCGATAAAATTTATTTTATTAAAATTGTATTCTCTTTCCAGCTTTTTCAGGTCTTTTATTATTATTTTTTTTATTTTCTTAAACCTTTTTTTTGTCAATTTAAAATCTGCAGATAATACTTTTGAAGTGAACTTATAATTTAGAAATGAATAATTTTCTTTTAATATTAAATTCTTTAATTGTAAAATTTCCGCCATTGTTTCATGCCAATGCGGAAAAACTACAAACAAGGCTTTTGAATTTTCTTTATATGTAAATTCTTTTTCAATTAGCTTTTGTTTTCCTTCATTTTCAGAACGTTTCAAAAGCCGTTTTATTAAGATATCAAGATTCATGTTACATTCTTCTTAATCTTGCAATTCTCTCGTCTAAAGGGGGATGTGTTGAAAATAATTCTTTGACTTTTGCAGGGGTTGATATAAATAAAGGGGAAACTGCCCCTGAGACTTTCATGCCTATTCCCCTTTCAGAAATAACTTTTATTTTTTGAAGAGCTCCAATTAATCCTGTCGGACTTCTTACAAATTTGACTGCATTTGCATCAGCTGTAAATTCTCTCTTTCTTGAAATTGCAAGCTGGACTAATGAAACAATGAATGGAGCTATTATCGCCAATGCGATGCCGATTATGATTAAGATTATGTTTCCTCCTTCACGATCATCTCTCCTGGATATTCCCCCAAGCCATAAACTTCTCAAAAAGATTTCAGACATTATTGCTATCATTCCCACTAAAACTGCAGTTAAAGTCATAAATCTGATATCATAATTTGCAATATGGCTTAATTCATGGGCTAAAACTCCTTCTAATTCCTGTTTGTTTAATTGCTGGAGTGCGCCTGTTGTGACGCATATAACGGCATGCTTTGGATCTCTGCCTGAAGCAAAAGCATTTATCGAATTGTCTTCCATAATGTATAGTTTTGGCATTGGCAATCCTGATGCCAAGGTTAACCCTTCAACTATATTATAAAATTCCCTGTGGATGCTTTGCGATGCAGGTTTTGCCTTTACTGATGCGAGGGCTATTTTATCTGATCGATAGTAACCAATTAAAATATATGAAATTGATATGAATATAGAAATGATGAGGACAATCCAAAATAAATCCCCTCCAATAATTACGGATATCAAAAAGCCCAGGCTTAACAGGATAATGAAAACTATAAACATTAATAATCCGGAATAAATTTTATTCTTTCTGATTTCGTCATAGAATGAAAGTCGATTTGTTTTTTCCATCTAAAATGTTTGGCGAGAGGGGTTTTTATTTGTTTTTATTTTTAATTTTCAGGAAGAGATTCTATCTTGTAATATTCTTGAAATGAACAGATTTCACTTTCGCGCACGTTAAATTTTGATTTTATTTCATTAATCAGATTTAATAATAACTGTTTGTTCTCAATTTCAATATCAACTTCAAAATCAAGTTCAGAAGAAGTCCTATCAATATAAATTACATTAGGATGGTTAGAAGCAAAAGTGAATAATTCATTATATTTCGAAAAATCACTTAAAATTAAATTGGCTTTGTAATATTCATACCCAATTTTGTTTAAATTTAAATTTACACGATAGCCTTGGATAATCTTTTTCTTTTCTAACTGTCTTATTCTAAATGCAATTGTTCTTTCAGGAATATTTAATTTTTGTGAAATTTCGATTATTGGCATTCTGGCATTTTTCGAGAGAATCTTTAAAATTGAGAAATCAGTCTCATCAAATTTTTCTGGCTTATTGCTTCCGACAAATTCATATTCTGCTGGTTTATCCTTTTGCAGTATATATTTTCGCTTAAAATGCCAGACTTTTGAAAAGATATGCATTTTTTCCTGCCAGAGATATGGCCTAAACTTTTTCTTAAACTCAAAAAGAAATTCATCAAACTCATAAATATTTTTTGCCCACACCATTAAGACTAAGTCATAGATTGTTTCAGATTTTGCGACTACTCCAATCATTTCATTTCTTTTTGCCCAATCTATTATTTCTTTCTCTTTTTCTTTAGTGGTATTAAAAAACTTCAAATAAACTCTAACCATAAAGTATCCCAGTTTTGTTATATCCACCATGGTGTAATAACCTGAAATGATTTTTTCTTTTTCCATCTGCTTGATTTTATAGTTTACAGTATTCTTATTTAACCTTATTTTTTTTGCTATCTGAGAAATAGATTGCCTTGAATTTGAATCTAATTCATATAATATTTTCTTATCTTTTAAATCCAAACTTAACATTTAGTTATAATAGCAACTTATTATTTAAATATTGCGTTTTGACCAATTTTTGTATAACAAGTTTGAAATACATAGAACTACTATGTAGTGATATCTAAATAAGCTATTAATTAAAATGAAACAAAATAACGGAAAATTGTATTTTAAAACAATTCACGAAATATCTCCTGAGGTCAATAGTTATATAGAAAACAGAGTGAAAGAATTAAATTTTTTAAAAAGATTGGAGGGGGTTTTAATCAGTCTTCCTGAAAAAAGAAAACAAAATCCTATAATGAGATCTTGCCTTAGTTATATTTTTTATAGAAATCTCGGAGGCACAAAAGAGATTAAAGACTTGATTCCTGCCTTGGCGATATCTGAATTATCTAATTATTATTGTTATATGGATAATTGGATTTTTGATAATAAAAATAACTGCCATTCAAATAAAAATAATCTTAATCTGATCATTGCTAGCTCTGCAATATTTAGGGAAATAACACAGCAGACAATTGATGACTTAACTTCAACTAATCAAATAAAATTAAAAATTTCAAAAAAATTATCTGAGGCTACAATAAGAGGCTATCATGGACAAGTTTTGGATTTTACCACAACAATTCAAGATGGATTAAGATTTGATGAAAAAGAGTTTATTGATTTTTATAAAAAACGCGCAGACTTGTTAAGCGGGGCATTATATGGACTTAGTTCAGAAATTGGGGCAATTATTGCTGAAGCTGAAGATAGGAATATTCTTAATTCGAGAAAATTTGGAGAATTGTTCGGGGCCGGCATGCAAATCTCAAATGATCTTGGAGATTTCGCATTATTTTCAAATGAGAACTGCAATACATTCAAATCTTACCAAGACCAATTATCTGATATTGTCGAAGACAGAATAACTCTTCCCATATATTTTGCATTAAAAAATGGTTCAAATTTTGAAAGAAATTCTTTGATTAATCTAATTGGGAAAAGAAATGCTTCTTTAAATGAAAAAAGGCAGGCTTCTAAGGCAATTTTATCTTCAGGGGCTTATGACAAAACAAAAACAATTTTAAAGGAATATAGAAATGAACTTAAAAAGATCATTAATCAATTTCCAGAAAACGAATATCGTGACGCTATTTCTTCAATGATTTCTACAATCTGTTATAACAAATTTTTAAGGAACTTGAAAAGTTTAGGAGATTAATCTAGGATTCCTTCTGGGAGCTGATTATGATATTTAGTGGAGAAAACATTTAAACTTGTAAAAAAATTTATTGAATTTGCAAAATGATTTCTTAACTCTAATAGCTTCTCAAAGAAATCCTGTTCATTTTCAGCATAAATGCTCAGAATTAAATTATACTCTCCAACAATTCTCGAGGCGAAAACAATATCTTTGTTATTCAACGCGTATTCTTCTATTTGTTTTTGTACCTTTAAATTAAAATTCGAAAAATTTAAAAGAAGAATATATTGGCTTAATCCTAAATTATTCTCATCTAATATTGTCCTGTAATTGATAATTATCTTTCTCTTCTCAAGATTTTTTATTCTTACTCTTATAGCTTCTTCACTAATCTTAACTTTTTCTGAAACCTCTCTATTAGAGACTTTTGAATTTTTATTAAGAATATAAAGTATTTTTTTATCAATAGAATCGAGTTTTTCATTTAAAGCCAAATCAAATGTAACTAATTTTTCAAATTTTTTATCTGAAAACAATGATTTAAATGAATCTTTTAACTCCGAGGTCATTGTTAAGATAGAGTATTTTTTTATATTGCCAAGAATTGCAAAAATTTCATTAATTGTCTCTCCAAGCTGTTTTAGATTCTTTGTAGAGAATGAAATGAATAAATCAAATTCTCCTCCAACTTTTCCAAGCCATAATGCATACTTAATTTTCTTCAGATTTTCAAAAATTTCTTTTTCTTTTTCCAAGCTTAAATTTGATAGTTGTGCTAACAATATATAATTTCCATAAACAAAATTTGTTAGGTTAATTCTGGCTTGAAATGATTTTATAATTCCATTTTCAATTAATTTTTTAGTTCTATATTCTGCTGCATCTTTTGAGATGCCAATTTCTTTAGCAATTTGTTTATATGACTTCCTTGCATTCTCCAAAATTGAACTCAATAATTTTTTATCTTTAACGCCGATTTTAATATTCATTTGCCTTATAAACAAATAGGCATTTTAAATTTATTGTTTTTAAGGCATTTTTTAAGGATAAGTTTTTTATAAAAAAATTCTATTGTTATTACTATGAAAAGAAATAATCCTAAAGAAATAGAATTTGATCTATATACAATGGTTGGAGCTATAATTCAGCTTCATGGAGATCTTGAACATGCAAGAAAGATAGATGGATTAAATGATTTCGCGGAATTTACTGAAAGAGAGTTTAGAGACTATGCTAACCAAAATTTGGGTAATCTATTATACGGGGCTTTTGAGGTTTATCGTGAACTAAAAAAAGAACTTAAAAATTCTGGAACAGATGTGAGAGAATTTCCAGAACCGCATGAATTTCCCAGGGATGCACAAAAAATTGTAGATCTTTTCCTACCTATTATAAAAAGAAGAAAAGAAATATGCAAAGCGTTTTAGTATGGAATCACAATTAGAAAATTGGATTAATGAAGTCTGGAAGAATGCTCAAAGCAGTTGGAATAATCGAGATCAGGATTATAATTATCGAAATTATATAGTGCATCCAGCATTAGAAAAAGAAATATCTGTTTTAGAGAAACTATCTAAAGATTATCTTCATTCATTTGTGGATTGGGGATGTGGCGAAGGAAGAGAAACTTTATTCTTGAGAGAGATTCTTGAAAAGAATAACTTTCAAGGTTGTATTGAAGGGATTGATCTACAAGAAAGTCAGATAGAATATGCAAGAATCAAAAATAGATGTAACACTAAAGATAAAATAAAAATTTTCTTTAGCAATTCTTTTTATACTGTAGCAGATTTAAATCATAAAATCGATTTCATTTTCTCATTATTTGCCATGCAAGAAATTCCCTTCTTACAAAACTTTATTTCAAATATTTACGATACTTTAAAAGAGAATGGAAATTTAATAGCAATATTTCTTAATCCTGATTTTGAAAACCTATTGAAGGATAAAAATGCATTAAGAATCCATAATAAATTTAAAAGCCCTGAATGGGAATATTATGGGGAATATCCTATTGTGGAAAAAACAGGATGTTTTTATGTTCCTTTTTTTCACAGACCTTTATCAAAGTATATTGAAACCTTTGAAAAATTTTTCTTTATTGAAAATATACAATTGTTAAAGCCTTCGGAAAAATTATTTGAAAAATTTGAAACAGAAAAAATTTCGCCATTTTTTGAACATGAACATAATGTTTATTACCCTGAAATTTTAAGCAAACCTTCATCAATTTTAATTCGAGGAATAAAGAAATAACTAAATTCTCTGCTTCAATCTATATCGATCTTCTTGTTTTTTATTTTTTATTTTGCTTAAAACATATTCTGCTTCTGATTCTGTTTTTAGAATTGTATAAATTGCAATTATTGCCAATATTGTGGAAAGAACTGCTGCAATAAGCTTATAGAATAATTCCTCACTTGCAGGAACTAGCAGCTCTATTAAACCTGTGATAACATCTTTCCAAATCAACGCTGTTGCAATCGTAAATGCGGAAACTATTGCAGTTTTAATAACCTCTTTTGCATTTGGTTTCATAAATTGTTTTAAGAGGCGTCATTAATAAACTTTTTGCAATAATCTGAATAATTATCAATAAAACTAGAATTATTTTAGCATCCATTTGTCTTCCCAATCTTTAAAATAAGTTTCAGGAATATGGAGTCTGGTTCTTTTGTTTTCTTTGTGCTTTTTTCTGAATAAAAATCCGAAGATTATCCCGAAGATTATCCCAGATAAATGAGCAATTGTTCCAATATTTGAATTTGTAAATGTACGGAAAATATCTCCTGCTGCCCAAAGTATTGATGCTAAGATTAGAGGCATTGGAAGAGCAAATGCCCAGACTATTAAAAATGGCTTTATCACTGTAAGGGCTCCAATTACCCCGAATATAGCTCCGCTTGCGCCTAATGATTGTGAATAAAAATTTACCGCTATAAGATTCGCTGTAATTCCTGATATAAAAAATACCGCAAGAAATTTTTTTGTCCCGATATATCTTTCAAGAATAAAGCCAAACAATAATAATGCAAACAAATTATATGCCAAATGCAAAATGTCTCCGTGCAGAAAAATAGATGTTATAAATCTATAAGGCTGATGAAAACTATTTTCATTTAATAAAAAGGCATTTGTAGACTGAGGAATAATGGATTGAAGGATAAAAGCAATTATACATATTAATGCGAGCCAAAAAACTGATTTCATCTAATTTAAAGTAAAAAGAAATTTATAAGTTTTAATAAAATAAAAATTTTACTACTTAATTTAAGGAATGCTCTCAACAAATCTTAAAAAGTTATTTTCAATTGAATTTTATGCCACCAGTATCTGTGACTAATGCATTAAGCGAATTCGATTATTTAAGAGGAGCTTCTATTAAAGTTGACAATTCTGTATTAGAAAAAAGAATTATCCCTCTTCTTGAAGTTTTTACACAGGCCTTATCTGATAAAGAAAGAAACAACGTCAATGCTGTTGTTTTAAACTCTATTTATGTTATTTCGAGGAAACATGAGAATGATCATTTTCGAGGGCTTTATGGTCGTCCTTCTGCATATAAGCGGGCAGGAGGAGTTATAGAAGTGTCTGAATCTAAATTTTATGAAAAGGGATACCTTGAACATGCATTGCTATTAAAATTAGGCGATATGGGTTTATTATTTAATAGAATTGTTGAATACCCTATTTTAAGCGCTAATGCTGTTTCTGCTTTTTATCTTGATCATTTTGCAGGGCATGGGCAATTTAATGGAAAAACTGATGCGCTTAAACTTTTTATTTACAAGCATATGATTCCTGCAGATATCCCATTAAAAATAACAAGGATTATTGGTTTTAAAATTGGGAATACTGCTAAGACAATTGAAAAAGAAAAGCCCGGAACAGGACTTCAATATATTTATGAGATGTTAAAATAAATCCATTTTATTCTTTTAAGTAACTGACAACAATATTCTTGATTTCGTCCAGTAACAAAGTTGAATAATTCTCTGGTTCAGCTATTTTATTAATAATATCATTAATACATTTATCACTGCCTCTTTTTTGAGAACAAATTATGGAATAAATTTCCTTTTGATCAAAAGCCGAAATTCTTTCAATTCGGTTATATGATTTTGATTGTATTTTTGATAAAAAATTGACTAATTGATTTTGTCGATATAATTTTTCACTTTCTTTTACATCTTCAAGGTTAGCTTTAATTTTATATCCTTCTATAAAATCAATTATCCTTTTGAATTGTTCGGGCCTCTTTCGCTCGCTGGATTCTGGCATCTTTTCTATTCGATACATAAGGTCACTTCGAATCTTTGGATAATTTTGATAATATGATGCTATACTTGCAACTTTTTTTACATATTTTTCATCTCTGGTTGCTTCAGCAGTTTCAAATCCGGCATCAAAAATGAATTCGGCACCATTGCTGTTTTTTTTAGGATAATCTGAAGTATTCCTCATATTTTCAGTTACTGCTCTTTGCAAGGCTGATTGATCAAATGCTTCTATTACAGACTTTGTGTCCTCGTCATTCCATGCATCAATGTATTGATATCCTTCAGTATTATGAAACTTTTCAATCCACCAATTAGCGCTATAATGGTAGTAATGGTCAAATTTTTTATATATGGAATTTAAAAATCTTCTAATGGATTCTTTGTTTTCCCATCTTAATACCTCTAAAAATGATTCATGATGAAATAATTTTGAAGTCTCAAATATTCTTTTATATTCTTCTTTATCGCAAAATCCCTCTCCGCTTCCCATTCTGAGGGGTTCTAACATACTTTTCAAGACAATTTTTTGGGAGGGCTTATCTTTATCAAATCTTTCTATTGTTTCTTTCATCATGTCTGGATTAGGAAACATTTTAGAAAATTCATGCATAAACCCCATAGCTTTTCCATTATCAACAATTCTATCAGAAATTTCATTAATATCTTCCCACTTAGAAGTTTCATAATCCTCTTTGTTCAAAATTTCTTTTAGAAGTGGATAGATACAATCACCTTTCCATCTTCTTTTATATGCAAATTCTTGGCTCATAAACTTATACTTTTTATCAATATAAAAATAAAATTCGCCAGTAAGATATACGAAAATTTTTAAATTAATTAAATTTCATAAGATTATGAAAGAAGAATTAATTAAGCTGGGATTTTCAGAAAATGAAGCGCGGACATATTTAGAATTACTTAAAGTTGGACAGACAACTACAACTATCTTGGCTAAAAGGCTCCATATTCATAGGGGATATATTTATGATATTTTAGATAAACTTATAGAAAAAGGAATTGTCAGTGTCATTAAAAAAAATGGCAAAAAACATTTTGAAGCACATTCTCCTAATGAGATTTTGAATTTTATAAATGAACAAAAAATCAAATTAGAAAATTATGAAAAAGATTTTAATAAGATATTGCCTGAATTAAACAATCTAAAACTTAACAATAAGCAGAACATTCTTTTATTCGAAGGAAAAGAAGCTCTGAAGAATATTTTTGAAGACATAATCATTCAGAAAAGAGATATTTTTGTTTTTGGTGCTTCTGGAAAGTTGCCAAATGAAATGGAAAATTACTATTTTAGGTGGAACAGACAAAGGGTAAAGAATAAGATTAATTTAAGGATTATTTATAATCAGAGACAAATTGCAGAAAAAGAGAATACTGTTGAAGAAACAAAATTTGTTGAAAAGAGATATTTGGAATTTGACAAAGATAATCCTTCTAGTACAATGCTCTATGCAGATAAATTAGCCATCATAATATGGATAGATAGACCTCTTATCACCTTAATTGAAAGCAAAGAGGCTTATGAGCTTTATAAGAATTATTTTGAAGCTTTTTGGAAGCTTGCTAAGGAAATTTAAATTTGTTCATTATTGATACAAACTAAATCTAAACTTATATAATCTCGATAATTTAATCTTAGCAAGCCACGTGCAGAATTTTTTAATCTCCCTATTTGCTCATATAATCTTTGATCTGACGAATATTTCTGATGCAATCCCTGAATTTCAAGAATTGCATTATGCATGTCAATTTCGATTTTCTCCGATGCTTCTAACCCTGCTAAATGAACAATCTTTTCATTTAACTTTTCTATTTGAATTTCAATGTTTGATTCCATGTATTAAACATATTAATCTGCTAATAAATAAGCTTCATTTCTAGTTTTAAATAGGTTTATCATTTCTTTGCAATATTTAGCTCTTTTTTCACAATCTTCTGCTGAAGTTTCCCTTTCAATAATTGGCAGTGCTTGTTTCATCAAAAATGCAAACATATTAAGAGGTTTTGTTTGGCTTTTTTGTGGTGGAAATCCAATCATTTGGCTCTTTGTAAATTCATAGTATATCAAGGCCATGCAGGCATATTTGCGTTCATAAAGATAATAAATATTCAATGGAGTAGCTGGATTTTTTGTATCAATACGAATCTTGTAATTATTAGCCTCTAATTCTTTGATTAAGCTTATATATGATGGAAAAACTTCTTCAATCTTTAATCCATATTTAATACCAATTTCTCTTGCTCTTTCGTCTACTAGATCCTCAATTGAATCTATAAAGTGTACGCTTTCGTTATCTAACTCTGCCATTTTAAATATTTTAAAAGATTAAAAATTTGATTTAATCAAACTTCAATTTTGGGACTTCTCTTGCAGATTCCGGAATTTGAAGATAATCTTTCTTATGATATCCGTATAATCCCGCAAACCATTTTCCTGGAATTGTTGTTGTAGAAGTATTATAAGACATTATTCCATCATTATAATACTGTCTTGCATATGCAACTTTATCTTCTATTGAAGCAAGTTCCTGCTGCAATTGAAGAAAATTTTCATTTGCTTTTAAATTTGGATAATTTTCAGCAATTACAAATATAGATTTGATTGCATTTTGCAATTTATCTCCTGCCTTGACTTTTTCAGGAAGATTTCCTGCACTCAGCAATGCTTTTCTTGCATTTGTTATTTCAGTAATAATTCCTTTCTCATGCTTCATATAACCTTTAACAGCCTCAACTAAATTTGGAACTAAATCTGCCCTTTTTCTTAATTGCACATCAATTTGAGCAAGAGAATTTTCAATTTGATTTGTAAGCCTTGCAAACTTGTTGTAATATATAAAAAACATTAAAGCAATTAGAAATGCAGCGATAATTAATATCCAAAGTAGTATTGTCATATATCTTTTAATAAATAATTATTTATAAATCTTATGGACTAATATTTCCAAAAGATTTTATTTATCAATACTTTTAATTTTTGAATGAATCAAAAAATTTAAATATTTTAAGGCAATAAAAATAAAATGGCAAAAATAAAAGTTGACAAGGAAAAGTGCATAGGTTGTGGAAGCTGCGAGTCTGTCTGCCCTGAAATTTTTAAGATGAACGAGGGAAAGGCTGAAGCTAAAAAAGCGCAGGTTTCCAAAATTTCTGAATCATTGAAAGAAGCGAAGGATACCTGCCCTATGGATGCTATTTCTATTGATTAATAACCTCTTATATTAATATTCATGCATCATGAAAAAATTTATAAAGATTTGATTCACTATAGTTAACATGTACTCGTTGCCGCAAGAAATCGAAGTTTGGTATGTTATCCCCGCAATTAGAAAAGAACTTGCAAAAAATCTTGTTAAAAATCAGGGAATGACTTATGAAAAAACAGGGGAAGTTTTAGGCATAAGCAAATCTGCTGTTTCTCAATATTTTTCCAATAAACGAGCCAGCAAGCTAAAATTACCTGAATTAATCAAATCTGAAATAAATAGGTCTTCGAAAATTATTGCAAAAGATCCAAAAAAGGTTCTAGTTGAAATAGAAAGAATATTAAAATTAATCAAATCCAAAAAATGCTCATGCTCAATTTGCAAAAAGTATAATCCTGAAATTTTAAAATTTTGCAAGCAAGAAACTATCTGCTAATGGAAAAAATAATTTATCTTGATAATGCTGCAACAACTTTTGTAGATGAATCAATAGTTAAACAGATTAATATTTTTTTTACAGGAAAATTTGGAAATGCTTCATCACAGCACAGCAAAGGGCTGGAGGCAAAAAGGGCCTTAGAAGAAAGCAGAAAAATAATTGCCAAATCAATAAATGCAAAGACTGAGGAAATAATTTTTACCTCGGGTGGGACTGAATCAAATAATCTTGCATTAAAAGGAATCATTCTTGCTAATCCTGATAAAAAGCATATAATAACTACCAAAATAGAACATGATTGTATTTTGAATGCATGCAGATGGATGGAAAAAAATCTTGGAGTAGATGTGACTTATTTGGATGTAGATAATGAAGGATTTGTGAATCCCGATGATGTTAGAAAAGCTATTAGGCCTGATACTGCAATTGTTTCAATTATACATGGAAATAATGAAATCGGAACAATACAAGATTTAGAAAAAATTGGTAAAATATGCAGGGAAAAAGGAGTTTATTTTCACAGTGATGCATGCCAAAGCTACACAAAAACAATAATTAATGTGAAAAAGCAAAATTTAGACTTGCTTACATTGAATTCACATAAGATACACGGCCCAAAAGGCGTTGGCGCTTTATACATTCGTCATGGCATTAAGGTTACTCCCTTGATGCATGGAGGAAATCATGAAAATGGATTAAGAAGCGGGACCGAAAATGTATCTGGTATTGTAGGTTTTGCAGAAGCTGTAAAGCTTGCTAAAGAAAAACATACTAAAGAAATGCAGAATTTGAGAGATTATTTTATAGAGGGTTTGCTTAAGATTTCAAATACAAAATTAAATGGGCCCAGAAAAAACAGGCTTTGCAATAACATTAACATATGTTTTGAAGGATTAGATGGTGAAAGCATAGGAGGATATTTGGATTCTTATGGGGTCTGTACTTCTGTAGGTTCAGCTTGTTCATCGAGACTGCATGAACCGAGCCATGTTTTGTTAGCTATAGGCAGAAGTCCAAAAGAAGCAAGTGCCTCGATTAGATTCAGCTTAAGCAGATATAATAAAAAAGAAGAGATAGATTATGTTTTAGAGATTTTGCCAAAAATTATCAATAAGATAAACAAAATAAATAGATGGTTTAAGTAGAAGGAGGTAAAATGAAAAAGATAACAAAAAAAATGACTTTTGGAAAAATTTTGGACGAGAATCCCGATTTGAAAGATACATTTGCAGAGAAGGGATTAGGATGTTTTGAATGTCCTTTTTCGAAGGCTGAAACTTTAGAAGAGGGAGCATTTGCGCATGGGCTTGAGCCTGATGAATTGGTTAAAGAATTAAATAAAAAATTGTCTAACAAAAAAAATAACAGCATTTCAGAAAATGCAGAATATTCAAAAAATTTGATGAAAAATTCAGGATACTCGGATAAAGCTATTGATTATTATGAAAAAAAACTTAACGTTGGCGTGGCTAAAAATGTAAGCGTACAGGTTGTGCATATAGGGGCCTGCGGTGATTCTATGCAGTTTTCACTCAGCATACAAAATGGAGTGATTAAAGATGCAAAATTTCAGGCAATTGGCTGTGCAGGGGCTTATGTTTCAGGATCTGCTTTGACTGTATTAGCAAAAGGAAAAAGAATTAATGAAGTGAAGAAATTGAATGAACAAGACGTCTTGAATCATTTGGAAAAAATTCCAAAGCAAAAAATTCATTGCGTTAACCTTGCATTAAAAACATTGATGAAGGCCATTCAGGAATATGAAGAAAATTTAAGTTAAAGATAAAATGGATTATTTTGAAAAATGCGCAAAAGAGGCTTTTACAAAACTGATTGATAATATAACTAAAAAAGAGAATGTTAAAAAAAATTATCAAACTCAAGGAAATTTGTATAATATTGTAACAGATAACGGAAAAAAATTAACTGCATTAGGGTTATTATGGATGGCAGATGGTTATGTTTTTAGAGATGCGCCAAACGATTGGGGAATAACCCCTGATGAAGCGGATATTATTAGGGGATTTTTTAAAGATCATCTTTTTAAAGATTCATTAATTTTTTTATACAAATACTTTTCAAAAAGCCTTCAAGGCGAGCCAAGAGAGAGATTATTGATTCAACTGCAGGAAAAAGAAATTCCGAAATCATTATCGGAAATTCCTGTCTTTTAATTAAAAATTTAACCTTAATTTATAACTGGGAAAATTTAAAAATTAAATTTAACTTTACTTAAAATGCTGAAAGATTCTGAACTAAAACAGATTCGTGAATTTCTTGAGAAAAGCCAGAATCCATTATTCTTTTTTGATAATGATGCAGATGGATTATGCAGTTTTTTAATCCTGCAGAGGGCTTTAGGGAGGGGAAAAGGAGTTGCAATAAAATCCTTTCCTGATTTGAATAAGACTTACCTAAGAAAGATTGAAGAACTTAATCCTGATTTTGTCTTTATATTGGACAAAGCTAAAGTCAGCCGAGAATTTTTAGAAGGAGTTAATGAAAAGTCTATTCCTACTGTTTGGATAGATCATCATCTTGAAATTATAGAAGAAGATATCTTAAATAAAATTGAATATTATAATTCTTCACCAAGCTCGGAGCCAGTTACATATATTGCTTATAAAATTTTTCCACGGAAACAGGACATGTGGCTAGCGATGATAGGATGTATTGGTGATTCATTCATGCCTGAATTTGCCAGGGAATTTGAAAAAAATTACCCTGAATTTTTTAATTCAAAATTGTCTGCATCAGATTCTTTATTTACGACTGAATTGGGTAAGATTGTTAAAATATTAAATTTTGGGCTTAAAGATACCACAACTAACGTGGTTAATTTAGTAAAATATTTAACAAGGGCAAATAATATTTATGATATCTTAGAAGAAAACAAATCAACCAGGCAGCTTTATTATAGGTTTAATCAGCTTAATAAAATATATGAAAATTTGATAAAAAAAGCAGAATCCTTTTCGAAAAGTTCAAAACTTTTATTTTTTACTTATTCCGGCGAGATGAGCATGAGCTGTGAGATCTCCAATGAACTTGCATTTCGCCATAAAAACAAAATTATTGCAGTTGCATTTAAAAAACAAGAGAAAGCAAATGTTTCTATAAGAGGAAAAAATGCGCGGAGCCTGACATTAAAGGCTTTGGAAGGAATTGAAAACTCATCGGGCGGTGGGCATGAGCAGGCGTGCGGAGCTCAGGTTCCTATTGATAAATTAGATGAGTTCAAGGAAAATTTAATAAGATTGTTAGGGAATTAATTCTTTCAAATGTTCCTTAAACCTTAGTTGTTCCCTAATGCCATTTTCGGTTTCCAGTGCAATTATTTTACCGTACAATAAATCGGGAATTGTTTTCAAATATTCAAATTCCTCTAGGCTTTTTATTCGATGGACATCAAAACATGTTTCAAATGAAAATCCATTCAGGTGATTGCACTTAACTAAGTTTTTGTTTTTGATGAGATATTCAAATTCTTTTGTATTTCTTATTTCACTTGCTTTATAATGGGAAAGGTCAATGCAAAAACCCCCAACTTTTTTTACATCAACTTTTTTTGATAAATGATTATCAAAATTTAATTCAAGAAATAATTTTCTATAAAATCCATTCCATTTTTTTAAATAGCCGTATTCAAAAGTGCTTTCATGAATAGTCATAAATTCCGGGTTGAAATTTTTTATTAGAAAAATCAACTCTGATTTTTTCATGTCATTTCTAATATGAATCAATGGAATGTTTTTTATTTTTAATTCAATCAATTCTTTGTAAATTCTTCTTCTTTGCAAGGGAGTAAATCTTTCTAAAAATAATGCGAATCTTTTGATGTTTAGATTTTTTATCTCTTCAAATTTATTTTGCCAATCTGGGTCTGAAGTTCCTGTGATGCTTACAAGAATTTCTTTTTTGGCCATCATTATACTATAATCAGAAAGATTTTAAAATTTAGCTTACAAGATAAACTAATGAATAAACCAAAAAAAACTAAGCCTGAAGAAGCTGCAGAAGCTATTTTGAAAGAAAGCGAAGAAATTAAAGGAAAATCTGTTAAGGGCTATGATTTCAATCATGGGGTTGACTACAAAAAAATTATTGATTCTTTTTCAACTACTGGGTTTCAGGCAGTGCATTTATCCAAGGCAATTGACATAATAAGAAAGATGCGTGAAGAAAAAGTATTTATTTATCTCGGATATACTTCAAACATTGTCAGTTCTGGCATGCGTGAAATAATAAGGTATCTGGTTGAGCATAAGCTTGTAGATATTTTGGTAACGACCGGAGGGGGGATTGAAGAAGACATTATCAAATGTCTCGGGGATTTTAAAATCAGCAATTTTTCCCTGTCAGGAGAAATGCTCCGTGAAAAAGGAATAAATAGGATTGGGAATATTTTGGTTCCGAATTCTAGATACATCGCATTTGAAAATTTTGTTCTTCCTATTTTGGAAAAGTATAAAGACCAGACATTAAATCCATCAACTTTGATTCACATTTTAGGAAAAGAAATCAATAATAAGGATTCAATTTATTATTGGGCACAGAAAAATAATATTTTTGTGCATTGCCCTGCTATTATGGACGGAAGCCTTGGAGACATGATTTATTTTTTTAAAAATAAGCATCCTGAATTTAAGATTGAAGTTTCAGAGGATACAATTGAATTGAACAACAGCACTCTTGGAAAAAACAAAACAGGCATGATTATATTAGGGGCTGGAATCATAAAGCATTCAATTTGCAATGCGAATCTTTACAGAAATGGCGCAGATTATGCAGTATTTTTTAACAATGCGATTGAAGAGGACGGGAGTGACGCAGGCGCTCGTCCTGATGAGGCAGTCTCCTGGGGAAAAATAAAAACAAAGGGAGAAAGCATAAAAGTTTTTGGCGATATTACAATAAACTTTCCATTAGTCGTGGCCCGTTCTTTTTTTGATTAATTATTTTGGCTGCAATTTTTGTTTTGAATATGCAATAGAAGTTATATTCATGATTTGTTCTCTATTCTAATAATAACATATCCTAGATTTATTTTTCCTAATTCAGTTTCTTCTTCAATAGGTATTTTTCCCATTTTGTTAATTTCTCTTTCAAGATTATCGTAAACTTGTTGAGCCAATGCTTCAAATTCCTGTCTTGTAGCTTTTTGCGGAATTGTGGGAACAGGCAATCCAATATTTGAATAATATCCGTTTCTATTTGGCAATGGTTTGAATGAACTTGGCATTTCACCTAAAGGATTTTCAAAAATACAGAATGCAATTCCATTAGAAGCAAATCCGATAAGCCTGTCAAAATCAGGGAATCCTGCACATAAGTGATTAAAATTTTCTCTTGAAAGAGTTAATTCATACTGCAGTTTTCTATTGCTAATAGATTGTTTTATCTGCATAACCGGATTCATTTTTATTTCCATGTTTCATAAGCTTATTTTAATTGCTATCTTTTATATTTTTTCTTTGCTCTCTGATAATTTTAGAAGTTGCATATTTGTCTTTTGGAAAATGTTTCCCTCTGAAAATCAGGTTTCTTTCGATTTTTTTAGGATTCAGTTTCTCCATGACAAAATTTATTGCAGATTCAATGTCAAAATCCTTGCAGGAAAATAAATCAATTGTGGCATAAGAATCATTTTCCGGAAATGTATGTATGCTTATATGGCTTTCTGCAATTATTACAACTGCGGAGATACCGCCTTTATCCCATGTTTCAGAATTTTCTTCATAAGGGATAATGAATGGCTCATGAATTATATGCATACTTAACAGTTCCGGCAATTCATTCAGGAAATTCAAAATAAATTTTTCATTCCCTAATTTTTCTTTATCACACTCATAGCAATCAAGCATTAGATGGGGCCCAAACATCTTTGGATAAGAAAAAAATTATTTTTAAATTTTTTTAATAAGATCGTGCCACATAAGCATAGTAATCTGCTTTTTTATTGCATATAACGCATTTTGCTTTATTCAATGTTTCAGGCTGTTTTTCGGGAATATTCAAAACCTTTGCTCCTTCATTTTCCTGCTTTAATTTTTCTTCGCATTCCTGTGAAGAACAAAGCGGGGTTAAACAAATTTTTTTGTTTTTAATTGATTGCCTTAATTCTTTAAGAGTTTCAGACTGAACAATATTATCATATAGTAAGTTTTTTGCTTTTTCAAATAATCTTTTTTGAATATCGTCTAAAATTTGAGAGATTTTTTTATCTAAATCAATAATTTTTGCAGGAATCTTTTCGTTTGTGTCTCTTCGAACAATTATTGCCTGATTTTTTTCTAAATCCTTTGGGCCAATTTCAATCCTTATAGGAACTCCTTTAAGCTCCCATTCATTATATTTGAATCCTGGAGAATATTCTTCTCTGGCATCGACAAAAGCAGAATACTTTGACAACTTTTTCATAATCTCTTCTGCTTTTTTAATCACTTTTTCCTTTGATTCCTTAAATAAAATTGGGATAATAACAACTTTGTTTGGCGCTATTTTTGGTGGAAGAATTAATCCTTTTGAATCAGAATGAACTGCAAACATAACCCCCAACATACGCGTTGAAATTGCCCAGGTATTCTGCCATGCATATTGCTCTTTTCCATCTTCATTCAAAAATTTGATATCATAAGCTTTTGAGAAATTCTGTCCATCATGATGAAAATCGGGGCCCTGAACAGTTTTTCCATTAGGCATGTAAAATTCCATTGAAGCAGTATATATTGCTCCTGCAAATTTTTCTCTTTCTGTTTTCTTTCCAACTAATGACGGCAATGCAAGATAATTTTCGCAGATGTCTTTATACATTTTTAGAATTTTGTCTTTTTCTTTTTCAGCTTCTTGTTGTGTTGCATAAACAGTATGCCCTTCATTAAAAATAAATTCTCTAGTTCTAAAAAAAGGAACCGGATGCTTGAATTCCCATCTTACAACATTGCTCCATTGATTAAACTTTAAGGGCAGATCTCTCCAACTTCTAATCCATTTTGAAAATGAATCATACATTATAGCTTCGCTCGTTGGCCTGACAGCAAGCCTTTCACTTAGTTTAGAGTCTCCTGCCTGAGTAACCCAAGCAACTTCTGGGCTGAACCCCGCAATATGATCTTTTTCTTTTGTCAGCAAAGATTCGGGGATAAATAATGGGAAATAAACATTTTTTACACCTAATTTTTTAATCCTTTGATTTACTAAATCCATGATAAATTCCCAGATAGAATATGCTAATGGTCTTAAAACAATGCATCCGGAAACCCGCGAATAGTCTGCTAATTCAGATTTAATTATGAGTTGAGTAAACCATTCAGAGAACTCGTCTTTATCTGCAGTAATTCCCTTTTCATCTTTTTCCATCAAATTTAATCTTTTTCCTATTTAAAAAATTTATTAATTTGTCAAACTTAAAAAATATTTTATTGTTTCTGAATATTTTTGGAAATAATCTTCTCTTAAATTTTTATGTCTTAATAGATATTCAAGATTGCTTTCCAACCTTGAAGCTTCTGCGACATTATACCCTTTTTTTAATAAACAAAGATAAAATGTTTCAACAATTTTTTGTTCTTTTTCTTCTAATCCTTGTCCTTCAAAACTTAATTTTGCTTTTCTTAACTCAAAAAGATTTTCTTGAGACATGGATTTATCAAGGATAAATGTTTTATATATTTTTAGGTGCACGGGCCAACGAGGATTCGAACCTCGATCAACTGGTTTCTTCTTTTATCAGACCTTATCTACTTTTGAAATAATGTCCTTTTAACTTTTAAGATGTTTTTCTCCTAAATTTCTTTCGGAGATATAACTTCAAAGTTCTTTCTTTCCGAAGTTCTTTTTTCAAGAAAGAATGCTTTCCGAAGCCAGGCATTCTATCCATTGAACTATAGGCCCAAAAATATGTATTCAGTATATTTTAAAAATTTAACCTGCTTGCCAAAATAAATTAAAATTCTTTAATTATTTCTTCCATAATTCTTTAATCTTCTTTGGTAGGTTGCTTTTTATATCATTAACCTCTCCTTCTGATATTTTTTTTGATAAAAAAATAAATGTTTTTTGAACTATCTCCGTCGGGTCAATTTCAGGATTATTTTGCATATGAGCATGAACTCTGCTTACAAATTCCGATTTTGAATATTTTATAGGCTTTGACGAGGGATTCCACCCGTCGAAATATATGCCCCTTATTATTATGGGCAATTGCGCGCTTAATTCTGCTATTTCATCTAATTCTAATTTATTTCTCAATTCCACCAATATTCCCTTGAGTGCATGATAAGCCATTTGCTCGTCAAAATCTAATTCATTCATCAGCTCTTTAATCCATAAATTTGCTTTTTGAACAAAAGAATCAAATGTATGTATCGCCATGAAATTTAAAATTTCATAATTTTTTAAAATTAAACAGTTGTAGAATATACTAATTTTCATATAACAAGATTTATAATCAAGAATGCTTTAATCTCAATAATTACTAAATGTGAAAATGAATAAAGAAAAAATTACGAGAGATAAAAGTTCTGATCATCCATTTATTCTTAGCTGTAATCATCTTCATTTTGAACATTTTGACGAAGATCTCAGAAAAGAATATAGGCAATATTCAAAAGAATTAATCATAAAGTATAATGAACATTTTGGAAACACTCCACTAAAAATAAAAATGATTTCTGATAACCGCGGGGAGGCACAGGCGGTTAATATTTTACGCCGATTTGGCTTAATGCATACAATATATAACAATTTACAATTACGTTCATATAATCTCTGGCCTATTAGCCAAACTGAATCTGAAATTTTCCTAAGGGGAAAAAATTTTTCGAGTACAGATTATATTGAAGAGCTTGGGTTAGCGTTATTTGATCTAACCCCTTCAGGTGCAAATTCTATGGAAGCCAAAGAGATTTTTAAAATTTTGGCCAATTCCAAGAAATTGCTTAAATTAACACAAGATGATTTGGAGAGCAGATTAATTATTGAAAATCTTGGCATTGAAAAAGATCATAACAGCTATTTGGGATTCAAATTTCAAATATTACCCGGTGTTTCAAATATATATACTCATGAAATTTTATATGAAACAGGGCGTGATATTTATTTTTCTTATGGTTTAAAAAAGGGATTTCCATTAATTAATGAAATTAATGTTTCTAAAAAAAGAATTTTATTTATGCCTGAAGAAAGGATGGTTGAGGATTCTTTTTCAAATATAGGGTTGAGGATTATTTCACGTTATAATTCTTTTGCTTTGGATATTAGGGGAAAGGATTTGAGATCAGAACAGCATTGCATCTTGATAAATTTCGTAAGGAAAAAAATGATGTTCCTTAAAGTTAAATATATGATCTCATTTAAATAGAAATGAATATCGAAGGGATTGAAATCAAAAATCCTGACAAACTTTTGTTTCCTAAATCAAAAATCAAAAAAATTGATGTCTTAAATTATTACTCCGAAATTTCCGAACATATGCTTCCTTATTTAGAAAATAGATTTTTAGCATTCCAAAGATTTCCTGAGGGAATTACTAAGCAGGGATTTTATCAGAAGAATACACCGAATTATTATCCCAGATTTATTCAAATAAAAAAATTTCACGAAGTGAATTATGCTGTTTGCAATAATAAAAAAAGTTTAATATATCTTGCAAATCAAGCTTCAATAATTTTTCATGGTTGGCTGAGCTTAAGTGATAAAATTAATTTTCCAGATAAATTAATATTCGATATAGATCCTGAAAATAATCCCGTTTCTGAAATAGTAAAAGTTTCTTTTGCGATAAAAAAAATTTTAGAAAGTATTGGGCTTAAGCCTTACCCAATGGCTACAGGCTCAAGAGGGGTGCATATAATAATTCCTCTAAAAAAACAAGAAACATTTAATGAAGTAAGAAATTTTGCCAAAAGAATTGCACAGATTGTTGTAAAATTAAATCCAAACAAATTTACAACTGAATTTGAGACTAAAAAGAGGAATGGAAGAATTTTTATTGATATCTATCGAAATTCCATGGCACAATTGTCAGTTATCCCTTTCTCAATCAGACCAATTGAAGGAGCCCCAATTGCCTGCCCAATAACCTGGACCGAGCTTAAGGAAAATTTTAATCCGCAAAAGTATAACCTAAAAAATATTTTTTCTTATGATTTGCAAAAAGTTTGGAAAGATTTTTTTAAGAGTGAAAAATCAATAAAAGAATCTGAAAAAAAATTGAAAAGTTTAGAAATTTAATTTAAAATTTGTTTATTTTTTCTAGATAAAATTTTTAACATCTCTTTTGGCTTGTCAATAATAAAATCAGGATTTGATTCTAATAAGATTCTTTTATTATTTAACCCCCAAGAAACTGCAATTATTTTAATGCCTGCTTTCTTGCATGCTTCGATATCGCGAACTTCGTCTCCAATATAAATGGTTTCATTCTTTTTTAGTCTAGCTCTTTTAATTAATTTTCTTAATGTTCTATGTTTTCCAAACAAATGGCTGTCTGAATAAATCTGTTTGAATATGTTTATCCTATGTTTATCTAAAAATTTAGAGACTACTCCTTCACTATTTGAGGTGATAATATAAAGGTCCGATTCTTTTGATAATTTCTTCAATATTTTGGTTATATCTTTGTGAAATCTTAATTTTGGGATCTCTTCTTCGATAATATTCTTAAGATCTCTCAAAAAAAATGGCATTTGATACCATTTTAATTTTAAGTCTTCTTTTATAATCTGTTTTATGTGCTTGTCCTGGAGCTCATGCGGATTTTTTATCTGATTAAATTTATACTTTATTGCCAGCTTATTTGTGCAATTTATTAATAGCTCATAAGAATCAACTAAAGTTCCGTCGAAATCAAAAATTATTGCTTTCATATAAATTAATCTACTGATCTTTTATAAATTATAGTATTTCAATATTAAATTTCACTAAACCTTTTTAAATTGTTTTCATCAAAATTTGCTTTTAATGTGCATTCGTTGGCAGATTTGTCCGGCCTTAGCCTGATGAATGATGGGGCCCGTAATTTTTTATCTTGCGTGACTTCTGCATAACTTATTTCACAAACCAAAATTGGTTTCAACCAGGTTATATTTTTTTCTTTAAGCTCATCTATCTGAAAAATCGCTTCGTCCAATTTTAATGAATCAAATAGTTTATCTAATTCAATCAAATTTCTTTCTTTAAAGCCTGTTCCAACTTTGCCCAAAATAATTAAATTATTATTTTTGTCATATGCCCCCATGACCAATGAGGAAATCTTTCTTTTCTTTGTTTTATAACCTAAAATTATGCAGTCCGTTGTTTTTACTATCTTTATTTTTATCCAATTTAAAGATCGTTTCTGCTCGTAACTGCTGTTTAAATTTTTCGCTATTACTCCCTCAAGCTTTCTTTGTTCTATAACTTTCCAAAGTTTGTCTCCCTCTTTTGTAAAAAATATTTTCTGGATTTTTTTATTTTCTTTTATGGTGTCATCAAGTATTTTTTTACGTTCCCATAAACTTCTTTCTGTAATGTCAATGTTGTCTTTCATTAAAATATCAAATGCGACAAAACATGAATAATTTTTCATTAATTTTCTTTGCTGAAGGAGTTGAAAATTGGGATTTCCATTTTTATCATATATTATTATTTCTCCATCAATTACCGCATTTTTTGCATTTATATTTTTTGAGAAATTTAATTCCGGAAAATCCCATGTAATGTCAATTCCGTTTCGGGTTATCAATTTTAATTCATCATTTTTATAGCATAATGCTCTGTATCCGTCGAGTTTTGGTTCAAATATAAAATTTTTTTGAGAAAGATATTTTTTTGTTCCCGCTATTGCAAGCATTGGCTTAAATTTCATTGAAGGCTTTTTCTAAGCGCTTTAATTAAATTGGCCTCTTTTTTTCTTTCTTTCATAACCGGGGAAACTCCATGTTCTTTTTGCTTAATTAATTCTATAAGCTGTTCTTTAAATGTGTCTTTAAATTTTGAAATATCAAATTCTTCTTGATACAGTTTATTGATAAGTTCCATTGCAAGTGTCATTTCTGGCTGAGAGATTTTTGGAAATTCTTTTAATCCTTCAATTTCATGAATGCTTCTTATTTCAGATTGATAATTTAGAATTGTTAGCAATAATCCTGTTTGATATGAACTTATTGTGCATATATGCTCTTTTTCTTTCATTACAAATTTTCCTATTGCTAATTTTCCTGCTGTCTGCAAAACAGATTTAAATAAGAAAAATGCCTTGTCTTTTTGCTTGCTCGGGGCCAAATAATAATATGAATTAAAATATATTGGATCTATCCTTGTAGAATCTATAAACTCTAATATTTCAATATTATTGGTTTTATCTGGTCTAAGTTTGTTTAGTTCACTCCACGAAATTGGATAAAAATTATTTTTAGAGACTTCAAATCCTTTTATTATTTCATTCCAAGGGACTTCTTTTTGTTCCTCGTTACAGTATCTTTTATATTTTACCGGAGAATAATCTTTCTTATGCAAAAGTCTGAATTTTACTGTTCTTGTTTGGACTGCAGAGTATAATTTAACAGGAATGCTAACTAATCCGAAAGATATTGAACCGTTCCATATTGGCTTCATTCCTGCAAAAGGCAATTAAAAATTAAATATTCTTGTTGTATAAATGTTTAAATCTTTCTTAGCTTTTTTATATAAATGACTAAATATATAATTGGGACATCTGGATGGAATTATGAACATTGGAAAAAAAGATTCTATCCTGAAAATCTGGCAAAATCAAAATGGCTTGATTTTTATGTTAACCATTTTGACACAGTTGAAGTTAATTATTCTTTTTATCGATGGCCTAATGAGAAGGTTCTCTTAAAATGGCATAAGCATGCTCCCAAAAATTTTTTATTCACATTAAAAGCACCTAGATTAATAACTCATATTAAAAAGATAAACAATGTTGAATTATTAATCAAAGACTTTAATCATTTAACAAGCCTCCTAAAAAATAATTTGGGCTGCTATCTGTTTCAGCTTCCCCCTTCTTTAAAGTTCAATGAAAAAAATTTTGATCTATTAAATAATTTTTTGAAAATCCTTAACAATAAAATTGACAATGTTATTGAATTTAGGCATAAAAGCTGGTGGAATGATAAAGTTTATCATTTGCTTAAAAAAAATAAAATAGGATTTTGCATTGTATCTGGTTTAGATATGCCTGATTCAATTGTTTTAAGCGCTGATTTTGCATATTTTAGGTTTCATGGTAATTCTTATTCGAGCAATTATTCAAAAGAACAATTGAAAAAATATGCTGGACTAATGAAAACATTAAAATGCAAAAGAGTTTATGCTTATTTTAATAATGATGCAAATGCTTATTCTGTTTACAATGCTTTGGAACTAAAAAGATATTTAGCTTAAGTTTTCCTTAAGATAATCTAAATAAAACTTTATGCCTTTTCTTAATTCAGGAAACTTTTCATTAAGTTCATTAATTCTACTTTTCCATTCCCGACTTTGATAAATTTCTTTTAATGTTGATTTCTGCCAGTTCATTAAATAAGTTCTAGTATCTTGTTCATTTTCGAAATGTTCCAAAATCTCTTTGGGAATTATTACAGAATATATTGCATCATGCATACTGAAATCAATTTCTTTATGTGTTGCTAAATATGCTTCTCCTGTTGAAGTTCCGACGAAGGGTGCCATTGGTGCAAGTCTCCATTCGTCTACATGAAGATTTTTCATTATCTCTTTATATTTTGATAGAGATTCCATAGTTTCATCCTCGTGTCCATACATCATGAACCCCCTTGTAAAAATCCCGGTATTATGCACTGCAACTAGATGTTCTTCTAAATCTGAAATTTTATTCTTTCTGCCCATTGATTTTAAGATCTTATCATTTGGATTTTCAACGCCAAATGCAATTCTTGTGAACCCTGCTCTTTTTAGTTTTTGATATTGATTAAATGATAATTCTCTTTTTTCCATTTGTTCTCGATTAAATGGTCTAAACATGGCATAAAAAGACATTTGTGATAATCTTCTATTTTCTTTTTCTTCTATAATTTTATTGATCAGGTCTTCTAAATAAGCTCCATCTTCATTAAAGGTAGGATCTGTAAAAAATATGAAATTAATACCTAACTTAGACAAATATTCTAGTTCTGCGATAACATTATTTATAGATTTTACATTTGAGTTGCAAAATAAACTTCTTCCTTTTACCCCATAAATGCTTGAAGATGCACAATATTTACAATTATTATCACATCCTCTTCTAGTCTGCATTGTCGCCATCACTTGTTCATTTGGAGGGATATCTGCCAAGACTCCTGAAACGCATCCTTCTTGATATTCGATCTTTCTTTTTGGAATTGGAACTTCATCGAAGTTCTGATATAATTCACATTCTAATCTTTTTGCAAGTTTTATTTCTCCATTTTTTATAAAAGCAAATGCATTTTCGCTTATCTTATTTCTTCTAGAATTATCTCCAATCTTCGGAAGATCATTTAATTTCCTCGTATCTGAAATATTTTTTTTATCTAAAATGTTTTGTGCTAAATTTGGAAGAGTTTTTTCTCCTGCACCAAGAATCACGTAATCAATATTTTTATCATATAAAATTTCAGGATAACCCGTCGCATGATATCCTCCTGCAATTATTTTTATTGAGGGATTCTTCTGTTTGATTTTTTTAGCTAATTCTCTTGCATTATTTTCGTAACAGCTCATAACTTCAAGCCCAATTATCTCTGCACCTTTTTGAATAATCTCATCTGCGAGATCATCTAAACTTGGAGGATTTGGAATTATTCTTTTTGTGCCATTATAAAATTCTTTATTTGTTCCTAAAGGCCTTTGAAGTATATAATCTGATTTAATCCCTGCCTCATTTAAGCATTGATTAAGTAATGCTAACTCATATCCATCTGAAGTGCTATGGCCCCTACTTGCTCCTGGTTGCCAATCTTTTCCAGATGGTTGAATCAATATTACTTTGGTGGTGTTATAATTATTTACTACCATAAAGTGGCATATACATATAACTATTTTAATTTGTGTTGTCTGCTAAATAGACAATAATAGAAATGTTTTTTAAGCATTAAAAATTAGAAAAAGAATGAATCAAGAAATTTTAATCTCACTTGGACTTTCAAGGAGAGAAGCGGAAGTTTATTATTCTCTTTTGCAGATTGATGAATCTCTAGCATCAGAGATTTCTGAAAAAACGAAGGAATCAAGAACAAATACATATGATACACTTAATTCTCTGATAAAAAAAGGATTAGTCAGTTACGTTATTAAAAATAACAAAAAGTATTTTATTGCCACAAATCCAAAAAATCTTTTGAAATGGTTAGAACTTAAAAAAGAGGAAATAGACAAAGAAAAGAGAATAGTCGATGCAATGATTCCCGATTTGTTAAAATTAAGATCGCCAAAAGAAAAAAAAGTTATGGTTGAAGTTTATGAAGGCAAGGAAGGAATCAGAACAATGTTAAATGAAACAATTGATTCTTCTAAAAATAGCAATAAGGAAATTTTAATCTTTGGTGCTATTGCCGGGCATTTGCGAGAATTAGACCCAATTTATCATGAAAGATATTATAAAGAAAAGCAGAAGAATAAACTGAAAACAAGATACATCTTTATTGAAGGAGAAAAATATCCTCCTGCACCAAATTCTGAATATCGTTATTTGTCAAAATCTTACAAAAGTTTCGCAGCAACTGCGGTTCATGGTGATGAAGTTTCTTTTTGGCTTCTTACTAGTCCATTAATCGTTATTCTTGTAAAAAATAAAGAGTTCGCAGAAACTTACAAAAGCAATTTTGAGGAATTGTGGAAAAGCGCAAAAGAAAGATGATTATTTATAATATAGACTTATATCCGCCTTGGCGGATTATTCCAACTAAACCCGGGGGGATAATTCCAATTCCTTGTTTTTGAAGGGAATCTAATTTTTCAGGATCCTGTATGTTGCCAAGATTTTGTGATATCGTTATACTATCAAGCACATAGATAGTTGCATAAGCTGCCCTGGCTACAAAATCTATAGCAAATGGCAGTGCATAATTGAAAGATTGTTTATCCATGTATTTTTTTATCCCAAGCATTGTTAAAGCAATTTCCCCCATGAACAAAAATGGCATTAATGGGTTTTTCGTTTGTACGCTCAATTCTTTAGATGTTCCAAACAGATATTCTAAGGTATCTTCAATTATTTTTTGTTGTTTCATTTTTCCATTCAGAATTTTCGCTTTATAAATCTTTCAAAACCTATTTAAAATCCTTAAAATCTTATAGTGCAGATGAATAAAAAATTTTGGGCAACAGCATTCACCTTATCTGGCACAATTATTGGCGCAGGCATTCTTGGTTTGCCTTATGTCATCTCACAGTCAGGATTCATTATTGGACTTTTCTGGATTTTATTCTTTGGACTTATATTGGGATATATTTATCTGTGCCTGGGGGAGATATCTCTCAGGACAAAAGAAAATCATCAATTGACTGGCTATGCACAAAAATATCTTGGTAACAGCGGAAAAATTTTAATGTTTATGGCAATGTTGATTGGAATATATTCTGCATTGCTTGCATATTTAATGGCCGAGGGAGAAAGCTTATCTTTATTGCTTGTAGGAAGTTCTAATTACGCATTATTATTTGGAATTTTATTTTGGATTGTACTAACTTTGATTTTAGGGAAAGGCTTGAGAGAATTAAAAAGAGTTGAGACCGGAGGGATATTGGCAATCATATTAATAATAGTTTCAATTTTTTTCTATTTAATCCCCAATATCAAATTAACAAATTTATTATATATACAAAATGAAAATTTTTTTCTTCCAATAGGGGTTATTTTATTTTCTCTTCTTGGATTTACTTCAATTTCAGAGTTGAGGATAGAAATTAGGGGTGATGAAAGAAATTTTAAGAACGCAATTATTGCTGGAATCATTATTCCAATTATTCTTTACATTATTTTTTCTTTGGCTTGCATTGGAACAATAGGAAAAGATATTCAGGAAATTGCAACTTTATCTTTTGGGCCTTTAGCCAGATTACTCGGAATTTTTACAATGTTCAGCGCTTATCTTATTCATTCTTTCTCTTTGAAAGATATGTTTAAGTTTGACTTTAATTATTCTGAAAAAAAAATTTTCATTTTTGTTTCAATTATGCCATTAATCATTTACTTTTTATGCTCTTATTTTAGATTATTCAGTTTTATTTCTATTCTTGGGATGGGAGGGGTTTTAGCAGGGGGAATAAATGGAATTTTGATACCCGTAATTAATTTGAAATCTAAAAAGTTGTCTGAAAGAAAACCTGAATATCAAATGCCAATGAATTGGATAATAATTTTTTTTATATCTTTAATTTTCATATTGGGAGTTTTATTTGAAATTATTATTTAATAAATTCAAACAAAATTGAAGCCTTCACATTATTTATAAACTTTGAATATTAAAAAATACAGATGGAAAAGAAAATTCTTGTCTCTATCGATGATGAAAGATTAAAGTATATTTCTGAAATTTTAGGAAATAAAACATGCAAAAAGATTCTTAATTTATTGTCTGATCATGAATTGACTGAAACTGAAATTGCAAAAGAACTGAAGATCCCTCTTAACACTGTTGGATACAACATAAAAAAATTAGTTCAATCCGGATTGGTTGACAATAAGTCTCATTGGTGGAGTGTAAAAGGAAAAAAAATGCCTACTTATCAGATTTCAAATAAAACTATTGTTATATCTCCGAAAAAATCAAAATCTCAATTAACAAAGAATTTTGTTTTAACCATTATTGTCACGGGAATAGTTTCCTTAATAATAAAAACCAAAAAAATTTTGCCTTCTCAAAAATCTTCAGAGTTTTTGCTGTCAGAATCTCTTTCGAGAACCCCTGAAATTGTAAGTTCAGCTTCTCCTATTGCAGAAAGTTATTGGATATGGTTTTTGCTGGGCGCTGTTTTTGCTTTGGCTGTCTTTATATTATTAAATTTCATAAGTGAACATAAAAATGTCTAGAAATATTTTTAAAGAAGAAGAATCTTATTATAATATGAAAAATAAGATTGTATTAATTATCAGTCTTTTATTACTTCTCCAGATTATTCCTTTGATGAAAGCCGATGGCGGATATTTTCCAAAGCCAGGATATTGGGTCATGCCTGGACAGCAAAAAGCGATAATATTCTATGAAAACAATGTTGAAACCTTAATTGTAACTTCTGATTTCAGAGGTGATGCAAAGGATTTGGTTTGGGTTATACCTACACCATCAAAGCCTGAAATTTCAAAGGCTAATGAAGAAATATTTTCCAATATAGAACAATTAACTCGGCCAGTATATGATAACGGAATTTACACAACGAGGTATGCATTGGATGAGGCTATGTCAGGGGCAAAAATAGATTCTCGAACCGTCAGCGTTTTAAGTTCTCAAAAGGTTGATTATTATGACGTTGTTACACTTTCAGCTTCTAATTCTAAAGATCTTGTTAAATGGTTTAATGAGAATGGCTATCAATATCCTGAAGAGTATAGTTATGTGCTTGACTATTATATTAATAAGGGATGGTATTTTACTGTTGCGAAAGTATCTGCTGATTCTTTGGGTTCTAAATCTGTTGAACAGGATATGTTGGAAGGCCACCCTACACCGATTAAATTAGTTTTTTCAAGTGATAAAATTGTTTTTCCATTAAAGATATCTTCGGTTGATTTTAAAGGGGGATTCAAGGTTTCTTCAAATCTAGTATTCGATAAAAAAGCAATAGAACATTTCAAAGAAATTGGATATGATGATTTAGCTGAAGAAAAATCTGCGAAAAAAATATTCAATCAGATTATTGCTGATTCGCTTTCAGATATTAAATATGAAGATTCATTTGCAAAAAATTACTCTTTAATAATCTCTTCATATGAGTATTATTCCCTAAAAAATCAATATTGCAATTATGATTCGTGTGTAAGAACAAATTTAGAAAATGTTTTTAGAAACTACCTGGCAGAATCAGGCGTTTTTGACTATTATAATTATGGATATGAATACACCCCTATAAGTATATATATTATCACCGATGGAAAATATGAAACAAATAATCTTTACATTAATTATGCTAACTGGGTTAAATCCAAAAAAATAAAAGAACTCGGTGAAGATGAAAATGGAAGCCCCCTATTAGAAACTAACTCAAGAAAATATTTTGTTACATCTTTAAGCGGAAGCCTGCAAAAAAGTCAAATGGATGACGATATTTATTTCAAACAATCTGACAATAATAGCAAAGTGAATGCAGGACCTGAAAATTGGCAGATATTTCTTTATAGCTTATTGATTATCTTCATATTATTTACCGCCTGGATTTTCACTCCTTTTGGAATTTTATTTATTTTGGGTGGCTTGATATTGTTCTTAAGTTCAAATAAAACTGCAAGGGTATTTGGATGGATTATGGAAACTTTTTCATTTGTAGTGAGCCTTGTTTTTGTGATAATATTTTTAGTTATAATCCTGCTTAATAATTCTTGGAATTACGTTACAAATTCAATTTTGGCAGGCGGGGCAATTCTAATTATATTAATGGGATTATTTGTAATTTTAGAATTAAAATTTAGAAAGAAGAAATGATGCTTAATTATTACAGTTTTAATCAAGTTTTAATTGTAAGCCTTATTACTTTTGCAATAACCGGGTTTCTTGCTGTTTTTTCTCCATTTGGGATTGGATTTGTACTCTTTAGTATTCTAAGAATTAAGACTAAAGATAAAAAATTGAGAAAAGTTTCGTTTATATTTCAAATTGTTTTATGCGCCTTGACTTTAGTCGTTGGGACACTAATTGGGTTATTAATTTCAATAATGAATAATGAACTCTTTCTTTTATTTCCTGTTATCATTGGATTATTTTTAATTATAACTGCTGAAATAGGTGTAATTATCTGGCAGAGTTTTTTAATAAAAGAGAAAAAATCTTTTTTTGGCATTAGAAGATAAACTTTTGAATATTCAATTATAAATTTTATTTGATTATTTTCAACAAAAATTCCTTACTATCTTCTCTCGTTAAATCTAATTTGAATTTTAATATATAAACAAGTAAAGTCTATTTATTTTCTTATTAATCCTTTTTGATAATAATTAATTTATGCAAAGTTATTTGAACTGACTGTTGAAACACATTTGAGTTACCAGCCTCCGCCTATTCCTGTCTCTAAAAAATTGAAACGGCCATAATGTTTACTAAATTTATTTAATTCCGGCCAGGTTGCTGAGACTTGAGTAGTAATATGTAAAAATTGATAATCTGTATCTTCACGAACAATTTTAAAGTTGTTTTGATCACCAAATTCATACCATCCAATACACTCTTCAGGAAGTTTATTGTAATAATAATGCGTCGTTGTTGTGATGCTGGGAACTTCTAAGTGATGCTTATATTCATTTTCCCTATTGCCGATTTTACAACCTGCTATAATTGCCAATCCTGCAAAAGTAATTCCCATCTTAATTAATAGATTATTTTTTGCCATTTTTTTTCTATTGTTTATCAAATAAATTAAAAACAATTTATATAATTTTGGTGTAAAATTTTTTATTACAATAATAAAATTTAAATAGGGTTTAATACAATTTTAGCTATGGATAGTAAGTATTCAATGCTCCAGGAGATTGGATTAAATCCGCAGGAGATAAATGTTTATATTAATACATTAAAGTCGGGTCTGGCAAAAGCTAGCGAAATTGCAAGAAAATCCGGTGTTAAAAGGGAAGCCGTTTATTATACACTCGGTTCTCTAATCGAAAAAGGAATGATTAACGAAGTATTGAAATCAAGTGTTAGGTATTATTCAGCTATTTCTCCAGATAGAATTCAAGGATTACTTAATGAACAAAATGAGAATAAAAAACGGATTATAAAAGAGCTTCTCCCTGAGCTACAATCAATAAAAAATAGTTTTTTAACAACTCCCAAGGTCGAGATTTACGAAGGAGATATGGGCTTTAAAAATATCGCTTCGATGATGTTAGACAAAAGAAATTCGGAAATTTATTGTTATGTGCCTTTTTGCATATTTGATAAATTTCCTTTTTTTCAGGAAAAGTTTAGAATGTTGAGAAGGAGCAAAAAGATTAAATTGAGGGGTATTACAGAGGATTGTGATGAAATGAGACAAATTGCAAAAAGCGATAAAAAAGAACTAAGAATTACTAAATATAATAATTTAATAAGAAATAAACAAATAGCATTGTATATTTTAGATGATCGACTAATAATACTAGAGGTTAATAATAATGAAAAAATTGGAATCTGCATACATGATAAAACAATATGTGCATTACAAAAAGAAATCTTTAAAATCATCTGGGAAAATTCTATGGAGTGAAAATCTCTCTCTGTGGCAAGAAACGCTTTAAATTTGCTATTATCAATAATGACTTTTTCCAGTCATATATAGCTATTTTCTCAAAATTTAGCGTGAAAATGAAAATTAGATACTGGATAAAGACCGAGAAAATATGAAAAGAGCAAAATATCAAGACTAATTAATCCAATTATACCAAAATCTTCTCTAAGTAATTTTTGGCAGTCTTAAAATCGGCTCTTCTATTTGAAAGGTTCATGACTTGCCCCACTAAAAAATTTAAAGATTCCTGCTTTCCAAACTTAAAATCTTCGACGGCCCTTTGATTTTTGTTTATTACTTCTCTGCAGATTTTTTCAATTTCAACAGATGAAATTTTTGAGATATCTTTTTTTTCTTTTATTGAAAATGATTTTGGAATAAATTCATTCATAATTTGTTTTGCTTTTAATTCAGTTAAATTTCCTGCATCAATTGCTTGGATCAATTCTGCCAAATGTTCAGGCTTTATGTCAATATCTGAATCTTCTAAAGTTTTTTTATTGTAATTTAAAATTCTTAATAATTCAACTGTTATCCATGAGATATATTTCTTTGCATCAACTAATTTTTCAAGAGCTTCAAAAAAATCCACAAGCTCTAAATTTTTTGTCAAGACATCTGCATTATATTTATCAATCTTGTATTTATTTAACAATTTTGTCAGCTTTTCTTCAGGCATTTCAGGAAGATTTTTTCCGATTTCTTTAATTTCTTTTTCTTCTAAATTTATCCGTGGCAAATCTGGCTCTGGAATAAATCTGTAATCTTGTGCCTGCTCCTTATCCCTCATTTTAATAGTTTTTCCCTTATTCTCATCATAAGTTAAAGTTTCTCTATCTTGTTCAAGGCCGTTCTCATGATTTTCTATCTGTCTTTGTATTTCGTATTCAATTGCATTTTTTATGTTTTCAATTGAGTTTAGGTTTTTTATTTCAACTCTTTCCCCGTAAGTTGAAACGTTGACATCCACTTTTATTCCTGCTCCTTTTTTTATGGCTTTCATGTAGGATAATGCATGAATCAAATTCTTTAGCCAGGCTGAAACTTGATCCGCTGAATGAAAATCCGGTTCTGTTACAATTTCGATTAAAGGCAGTCCACTTCGATTATAATCAATTCCTCCTGTTAATGGATTCCAGCGTGCTGGGTCTTCTTCGAGATGCGTTTCTGTAATCTTTATTTCTTTGAATTTTCCTTTTTCTGCGCATGGAATAGAGTATGCTCCAGAAATTGTATTTTGAAATCCTTTTGGCAAATCCGGCCATGAATAATGCTTTCTTTGCCAAACTAATCTTGTATTTATCTTGCAATTTAAAGCCAAAGAAATTAAAATCAATTTTTTCATTGCTTCTTTGTTAGGCAACATTGGCTTTGAACCCGGCTGGCCTGTACATATCGGACATACATTGAGATTCGGCTTAATATTCATCTCGGAATTATTTTTACATTTACAGAATAATTTCTCTTTTGTATTTAAGTAACCATGAATTTCCAATCCAATTTTTATTGGAAAATTTTTTTTGATTTCCATCTTTAAAATTAAAAAACAAAGGTTTTTATTTGTTTTTACTGAAAGAAAAGCTTATGTGATTATATAAAACTTTAAAAATAATTTAATTTTTTCATAAAAATGATATTTAATATAAAAAAATCAGGCGATGATTATTTTGTTAAATATAAAGATAAGCAGGAGCAATTCTCTGGAGAATATTGCAATTGTCTTTTTCAAATTTTAGAAATCAATAAGAAGGTAAACCCCTTGGAGAAATTAGAAATTAAAATAGAACATTCTTCTGTTTTTCCGGATGGAGCAGTAGCATTAACTAAAAAAGTTTGTGAATTATATAATGAAAATTTTAGATATTCATTGGCTCCTTGAAATAATTTTGATCTATATTTGAATAACAAACCTTTTATATTCACTATTTTTATAAGGTTAATGAAGGAAAAAAATCTTAATCCAGGGGATAGAGTAAAATTAATTACGAAGCAAAAAGAATTTGAGGGATGGGTTTTGGAGAGTTATGATCCTAAAATTGTTTTGATTAAATTAAATTCAGGCTATAATATCGGAATTAAAGAAAGCGACATTATTGATGTAAAAATTTTGGAGTTGAATAAAACAAAAGAAAGGAAAGTTGAATTATCAAAAAAATCTGGGTTGCCAAATATTGCGTTGATAATTACTGGGGGAACTATATCTTCGAGATTAGACCCAAAAACAGGAGGAGTAATCTCTACAGATGAGGAAGAAATTTTGAATATTTCCCCGGAGATTTCGAAGATTTGCAACATTGCAAGAATAGAAAAACCTTTTATGAAATGGTCTGAAAACATGGCTTTTAAAGATTGGAAAATCTTGGCAGATGCTTGTGAAAAATTATTGAATGATAAAAACATTTCTGGGGTAGTTATAACTCATGGGACTGATTTTTTACATTACACCTCGGCAGCACTGTCTTTTTTTTTAAGAAATTTAAATAAGCCAGTAGCTTTAACTTATTCACAAAGGAGTATTGATAGGGGTTCAACTGATGCATCCTTAAATTTATTATGCGCAGTTAAATATGCTATTTCAGATATAGCAGAAGTAGCTATTGTTGGCCATAAAGATTTGAATGATGCTTATTGTCTTGCAATGCCTGGAACAAAAGTAAGGAAAATGCATTCATCACGAAGGGATGCTTTTAAAATTATAAATGATTCATCTATTGCAGAAATTTCAAAAACAGAATTTAAAATTTTAAAAGGGTTTAATGCCCGAAATAAAGAAAATGTTTTATCAGATTCTGTTTACAATGATAAGGTTGCATTAGTTAAAATTTATCCCGGGCAAAATCCAGACATTCTTGATTTTTATATCAAGGAAAATTATAGAGGAATCATTTTAGAGATTACTGGAATTGGTCAGGTTCCAGGAAAAGATGCCAGTGCATATAATTGGCTTCCCAAAATTAAAAAAATAATACAAACAGGAATTACTATTTGTGCGGTTCCCCAAACTTTATATGGGAGATTAAATCCAAAGGTTTATGAAAACGGAAGAGAACTTGAAAAAACAGGAATCATATTCTTGGAAGACATGCTTCCTGAATCGGCATTTGTAAAACTTGCCTGGATTTTAGGCCACAAGGAATGGAATAATCAAAAGATTATTAAAGATAAGATGCTGGAAAATTTTGCCAATGAAATCAATTTTAGAGTTGGATTTGAGTTTTAAAAAATTATTTAAAATGAAGGAGCTTATTACTCAATATGGTTTACAAGATTGAATTGATAGACTATTCCGCCAACCATAGGCACAATTATATTCTAAAAAATAAAACAGGAAATGACATGCTAGATAGTTATGCTTTAGCATTAGCTCATTCTATGAATCGTTGGTGGAATGCAAATCCTAATACAAATCAATTGAATCATTTGTATGAAGAAGCGGACTTATTTTTACAAAATCATAGCAAAGTGAATTTTGAGTATCTTTTACAGGAATTTGAAAAAGCTGAAGAAAATTTTCAAAATAAAGAATATCAAATACTTACTCTTCCTTTAAAAAAAAGACTGTTTAGATATAGGGTTACAATTTATTTAAGTGCTTTGTATTCATTAGAGCAAAAAGAACCTATAGATCTGTATCAATATATGACCAACATTGAAGAATCAGAAATATCGCCAATAAAACGTGAAAGGCTTGAACCTACCTGGAAATTTTTAAAAGATTATTTGGCATAAGGCATTTCAAATTTAGCTCCTCCATTAACGCTTTTCCATCCTGCTTTATTAGCGAAATGCATAAAAACATACTTTGATTGTTCATTAAACATTATAACATCATTAAAATCAATGTAATGGCATGATGCGGAGTTATAGGCTTTTCTTAATCCCCCTTCTACTAAGGCCTCACCTGAACCATAAACTCTTTTTCCCATTGCAACAGTTGCATGAGGCAATTTATGCAACCTGTGAAAATAATCTATTTTTTCTTTATTCATTTGATTCATTTCATGAAGAAAAGTCTGCCTATTTCCTAAAATAAATTCCTCCTCTTCGGTCACGACCCAAAGATATCTTGAATTTGCAGGCTGGCCAAAATGAACTAGTCGTCCTTTATACTCTCCTTTTTTTGCGATATGACTTTCAACGTCAATAATTCTTCCGCCTTTAGATGCATGTCCTTCATAAAACTGCTGCTTATAAAATTTTTTTTTATTGGGAATCTCTATTAAATTTCCATAGATATTTAACTCTATCAATTTTTGGAAGGGGGTTCTTTTATATGCATATTTTTGCTTTGATAGATATCCCAATTCAATGTCTTCAACAATCACATCAACATTAATTGTGAACTTCTTTAAATTTTTAAGAATCATTAAATTTAAGCTTATTAAAAAATAAAAATCTTAAAAGTCTTTTTTTAAACTACCTTAAAATGAAGAAACCACTTTTTTGTTAAATCCTAAGTATATAATTACAACCACACTTAAAATTACAAAAATTGCTTCTCCAAAATATCCCTGAAGTAATCCAATTAAAGAAGTTATTCCGATATATGCATAT
Organism: Nanobdellota archaeon; assembly: GCA_049324275.1. GTDB lineage: Archaea > Nanobdellota > Nanobdellia > Pacearchaeales > GW2011-AR1 > JBMOLG01. The sequence goes on from JBMOLG010000006.1 coordinate 65,075, forward strand.
AATATTAAATGAGCTATCCTAGACCAATTTTTTAATTTCCAAAGGTTAATAGATATGATAATAAATATTGCTCCCAACAATATGCTGGTTAAAGCCATTGATGCAAATGTTTGAGCCGTAATGCCCTGAAATTCAAGCGATGCCTGCAGATCTGTTGGCATTGAAGAAATTTTTTCCGGATTTATATAATAATAAAAACTTGCGATTGCGGCTATTATTAATATTGCGGCTAAAAAATATTCAATTATTGAAATTACTTTTACGCTTATTGGAACGTTTTTATTTTTCACGGAAACTGATTTAACATTAGATTTCTGTTTCACCTTTTTTCCCATTTTATTATTTAATGTCTTTTATTTTTAAATGTTTTTATTTTAGTTTGAGTTATAATCTTTTATAAGAGAACTATTTTAATAAATAAAAAGATTTTAATAATTAATAATCAATATACCGATATGAAAGGGAAGAAATTTTATTTAACTCGTTATCCAAATGATACTGATGCCAGGCCAATTTTAATCCCTCGTAAAAATATTGCCTGGGAATCAAAAGCAGTTTTTAACTGCAGTGTCATAAAAGATAATAATATTTTTAGAATGCTTTATCGCACTTATCCGAGCAAACTTGAAGAAACTACCCTTAGATTAAATCGTCCTGGATTTAAATTTTCTAATCAAATTTCATATATTGGTTATGCAGAAAGCATGGATGGGAAAAAATTTATTCAAAGAAAAGAGGCATTTATTTCTCCGGATATTGAATTTGATAAATTTGGTTGCGAAGACCCAAGAATTACGAAATTTGGAGATACTTTTTATATTACTTATACTGCAATTGATGCTCCTATTGGAGATAAAAATTATAAACCAAATATCCGTATTGCATTGGCAACAACAAAAGATTTTGTTTCAATAAAAAAACATGGAATAATCGGCCCGCCTACACAATCTAAGGCTGCAGCTTTATTTCCTGAGAAAATTAATGAGAATAAAATTGGTTTGGCTCTTACAATTGCGCCTGATTCTTCAAATTCTTACGTAAGCATTAGATATTATGATTCAATTGAACATTTGCTTAACTTTTCAGAAAAAGAATGGGAAAATTTTCTTCGGCATTCTAAAAAAACAACTTTATTAGAAACGCAATGGTGGTTGCATCGAGGCCCGGAATTAGGTGCTGTTCCTATAAAAACTAAGAAAGGTTGGTTATTCATTTATTCAGCAGAATCCATGTCTGATAGCTGGACAATTTCGGCTGCTCTTTCGGATATAAATCAACCGCATAAATTAATCGCAAGGACACCAGGTTATATTTTACAGCCGTCTATGGATTATGAACTGCAAGGTCTTGTTCCAAATGTAACCTTTCCTTCTGGCGCGGTAATCTTAGAAGATGAACTTTATGTTTATTACGGGGCTGCAGATAGCGTAATCGGGCTTGCAACATGCAAAGTGGAAGAATTGCTTGATTATCTTGAAAATTTCAAATTAAAAAAATAATATCTATTTTAGATAACTCTTAGCATAACAGCAAGTTTATTAAATAAAATTTATTTTCTTCTTGTATGATTGATTATAAAAAAATTGGATTGAAAGCAGGGCTTGAGATTCATCAGCAATTAAATACTGGAAAATTATTCTGCAATTGCCCTTCAATTTTAAGGCAGGATGAGCCTTTATTTAAAATTAAAAGAGTGCTAAATCCTGTCATCGGCGAAATGGGGAAGGTTGATGTTGCGGCAGAATATGAAAAGTCTAAAAATAAAAATTTTATTTATGAGGTTTATGATACTAACTGTCTGGTAGAATTAGATGAAGAGCCTCCTCATGAAATTAATAAGGGCGCAATGAAAATCGCAATTCAAATTGGACTGCTGCTAAATTGCAAATTTTTTCCTGTTGCTCAGGTCATGAGAAAAAATGTTATAAATGGCTCAAATACTTCAGGATTTCAAAGAACTGTTTTGATTGGTTATGATGGATTTATAGAAACTTCTCAAGGTAATGTGGGAATTGAGACAATCGCATTGGAGGAGGATGCTGCAAGAGAAATGTCAAGAGATGATCAAAAAAATGAAGTAACTTTTAGATTAGATAGATTGGGTATACCCTTAGTTGAAATTTCAACCAAGCCTGACTTAAAAAGCCCTGAACAAATTAAAGAGGCTGCATTAAAAATTGGAGAAATTTTAAGGGCATGCAATGTTAAAAGAGGAATTGGCACAATAAGGCAAGACTTAAATATTTCAATTAAAGGAAGCAACAGAGTCGAAATAAAAGGATTTCAAGAGCCTAAAATAATGATTCAAACAGTCTTAAATGAAATTGAAAGGCAGCAAAAACTTGTTGAAGGCGGAAATTCAATTCCTGAAGTTAGAAAGTCAAATCCAGATGCAACTACTAGTTTTTTAAGGCCACTTCCCGGTTCAGCGAGAATGTATCCTGAAACAGATCTGTATCTATTGCAGATATCGAAAGAATTAATTGATGATGCAAAAAAAAGCCTTCCAAAACTTAAACATGAATTGAAAGGTTACTTGAAGGAATTTGGGTTAAATGACGAATTAATCAAACTTATCCTGGAAGAAGGCAAGATTGAAGAATTTAAATCATTGTTAAATGTTATAGATAACCCTAATTTAATTGCTAAATCTCTTGTAATCTTCCCTAAGGAAATTTCTTCAAAAGAAAAGAAGCCAATAGAGGAAATAAACAATATATTGAATTCGGATGTAATTGAATCAATTTTGACTGAAATAAATAAAAGTCTTTCTGAAGATGATGTAAGGATTGTGATGCAGGAAATTGCAGTTGGAAAGCCATTAGCTCAGGCGTTGCAGAGAGAAAGAATTAATATCAGCGAAGAAATTGATAAGTTGATAAAAGAAAAACCGGGATTAAGCCCCAATGCTTACATGGGATTATTAATGGCTAAATTCAAAGGAAAAGTTTCCGGCAAAGAAATCATGGAGGAAATCAATAAAAGAACAAAATGAAATTAATTTTTTTATCAGTCTTGATCTTGGCATTTCTTTCAGGGTTTTTTCTTAACAGATTTGTATTTACAGGCAAGGCAATCAGCGAAGAAAATTTTTCAGACGATTATTCATGGACTAAAGCAATATGCAATGCCGAAAATGAATGTGTTGATGTGTACATTGAATGCAGGAATGGAAAAGCAGAGAAGATTGAATTAGCTTCGGGATTAGTTATTCATGATTTAAACTGGACAGATCCACGCGGGAATTTTTCCGACGAATTATGCAAATAGAAGAACTTATAAATTTTGATCATATTTAATGTTTATGAAAAAAGATACTAATAAAAAAAAATTGAGGATTTTGGCAGCAGGGGATTTGCATGGAAACTCCGCAATTTCCGAAATGCTTGCAAAGAAAGCTAAAGAAAATGATGTTGATTTAGTAATTTTATTGGGGGATATACATGGCATGAATAATTCCGATAACTTAATTGGCCCATTTAAGAAAGCAAATAAAAAAGTAATTTTCGTTCCGGGAAATTGGGACAGCACTTTTGAATCAAACATGATTGAAGCTGTTTATGGGATAAAAAATATTAATGGAAAATATGTTATTTATGAAGATACTGGAATAATTGGAATAGGCAATCCTGATTTTCAGCTTTATTTAGAAGAGGAAAGTGTTTTTCTTAAATTAAAGTCTAACTTTGAAAAGGTTAAAACAAAAAATAAAATTTTAGTTTCTCATCTTCATGCTTATGGAACAAAGACTGAATTTTCCGGTTTTCAGGGGAGCTTAGCATTAAGAAAGGCTATTGATAATTTTCAGCCTGATTTCTTTTTATCTGCCCATATACATGAGGCAGAAGGCATAGAAGAAAAAATAGGAAAGACAAAATTAATCAGCGTCGGAAAAAAGGGGAGGATTATCGAGATTTAATCCTTTAGAATACATGAACCAGCCTTTCTTTTTTATATCCCTTAATTTTAAAGGAAGCTTAAATTCTTTTAGATAATAATTTGTAATAAAATTTTCCAATTGATTAGCCCCTCTCTCATCTAATCTTTTTGCTCTTTGCATGTATATTGTGTGGTGTTTTATTCCAGGGACTTTTGTATACAAAATAAATAACTTTTCAGGCTGGCACCATAAATAGATTGTTTTATCAATAAAATTTTTATTTGACTGATGGGCGGCAGTTGCACTAACTTGGTACCATTGTTTTTTGTTTTCCATTTTATTCCATTGGAACCAGCAATTCTCCAATATTGTTTAGAATGCCTTTTGGCGTTTTTCTGAATCTTAATTCTATTGACATATCTGAAACGATAATTTGGCCATTTAAATTATAATGGATTGCTATAAATGGCAATAATGGATATGATGGATGATTTTCATTTAATAGAAATGATCTTTTTTCATATTCGAAAACTGCATCTGTCGGCATTGTCACTGCCGTCCGATTTAAAAAGTTGGTTTCAGCTTCCCATGTGCTTATTGTGTAAAAAGCTTCACTTAGGCATTTAGTGAATTCACCTCCTAATAAGGTGATTTCTATATTTGTGGCTTCCTCGGGGTTTATTTTTTTGATTTTCAAATATTTGTCAATGTTCTCCCGGTCAAATTTTCCTTCAGTTGTACTTTCCCAAATGTGTATAGTTTTGAAAATAGGCTTTCCATATCCTTCAACTACCAACTGAACTGAATTTTCTGAATCAATATATTTTTGAATATTTGATATTTTCGGATGAGTTGTATAACTAAAATTTTTCTGCGCATGCACTAATAGAGATAAATTTACTGTTTGCATTTTGTCAAAATTGTTTGGAAACAATGACTTCGATTTTTAAGGTTATCTGTGTTAAATTATATTAATTCTTTTTGAATTCAAATCATAAATGTTAATTTTTATTTATTTCATGAATATTTTAAAACACAAAATATAAATTAAAGCAGTCTTTATTTTTACAATGATAATAAAAGAAATCAATGCAAAAAATTGCCTGACCAAAAGCAAGATAACAGATTACGTTATCAATCCGTATATGGGGTGTCAGCATGACTGCAAATATTGTTATGCAGTATTTATGAAGAGATTTCAGAACATAAATGATGACTGGGGAAAATTTGTTTATGCAAAAATAAACTGCCCTGAATTATTAAAGAAAGAATTAGAAAAAAACAAACCCGGCTACATATGGATGTCGAGCGTTTGTGATTGCTATCAACCGATTGAATCTAAATATAAATTGACAAGGAAAATTTTAGAAACAATAAAAAATTCTCCGGCGAAAGATAAATTTGAAATTGGAATTCTGACAAAATCTGCATTAGTAAAAAGAGATTTTGACATAATGAAGGATTTGAATGTTGAGATAGGGTTAAGCATTAATACATTAAATGAAAGTTTTTCTAAAAAAATTGAGCCATCTGCATCCCTGCCCAAATTGAGGATTGAAACTCTAAAGCAAGCCAAGGAGTCGGGTTTTAGGACTTACGGCTTTATTTCCCCTGTTCTTCCGGGAATTACTGATTTAGAAGAACTATTCAGAGAATTGCAATTTTGTGATTATGTTTGGATTGAATTATTAAACACAAAAAAATCTGTTTTGGATAGATTAATGCCAATTATTAAAAAAGATTTTCCAGATAAGATGAAGAATTTCGAACTTATGTTAAATAATTATGCTGATTATTATTCAACTATAAAAAAACAGGCGCGAGAATTAGAGAAAGATTATAAATTGAAAATTAAGGAAATAGTTGTTCATAATCAGTAAATCTGCTTTAATCTTTTGAATACATAATCTTCAACAACTTTAACTTTATCTTTGGGAATAAATCTTTTACTTTCTGATTCTCCGAATGAGCGTGTGATTGTGATTAAATCGGGTTTTCTTAAATTTTTTATATAATTAAAAGATTCGTTTATTCTTTCCCTGAATTTTAAAACGCTTTGCCAATTTTCTTCTTTAAAATAGATATATTTATTGCAGCAAAATCCATCTAAATCAATGTCGACTAAAAAGTATTTTCCATTAATCGGAATCTGTTTATTTGGATTCAGAATTTTTCCCTTGCCATGCTTTAATGATTCTATTCCCAAAAAATACCAAACAATAGTATTGCTTAATGTATAGGAAGTTTTAAGTTTTCTTCTGAACAGATTACAAAAGGAAACATATGACGGATTACAGCCCATATCCTGCAATCTTCTTTTTTTTGAGTGAGGATTCAGCCAAAAAATTTCGTAAATATAATTAGAATGGATTCCTGCACAATTGAAGTTAGCAATTCCTAATTCTTTAAAATAATTTTTTTTAGAATTAGATGGTATCCAATCTAACATATCTGGATGCGCATCAATTCTAAGCATTGTAGCACGTTCTAAACATTGCCAATAATAAAATGATTCATTATGATTGTTAGTAATTGTAGTAGGGATATCCTTTATTTCGGTTAACTTGCTGAATATTTTTCCTCCCTCATTGTATAAATCTAAAATGTTTTCCATTAATCGGGTCATGAATTGAAAATTATTTCTTGATTTAAAAATTAATCTTTCTGGATAAAGTCTCAATAAAGACTACACACGCTTTTATTTTGTTTTGGGTTTTTTATTCAGAATTAAATTGGAGAAGTTAATATGAATGATGAAGACTGGGATGAAGAATACAATGGCGAAGATGATGATCTTGAAGAAGAGGAAATAAATGAAGAAGAAAAAATTAATCTTAATACTGCTTCAGAAAAAGAATTAGCTGATGCTCTTGGAATCTCAAAGGAAAAGGCAGGAAAAATAATTGATTATAGGGAAAAGCATGGGGAATTTGCAGATGTTGAAGAACTTGAGAATGTTCCCGGCTTTTCGGGCAAGGTTACAGAGGAGATGTTGAATAAATTAACAGTATAATGTTAAAATTAAAATGGCAGATTTTATTGAAGATATACGAAAATTGCAAAGAGAAATAAATCAAAGTTTTAGCAATGTTTTTCGAGGGACTAGGGAAAGGTGGCGAGAGGGCGGGTTTGGTGAAGAGGGCTTGAAAACTCCTTTAATTGATTTAGTAGAAGATGAAAAAGAAATAATTGCAATCCTTGAGCTTCCTGGGGTAGAGAAAAAAGATATACATCTAAATGTTTTTGAAACTCATCTTGAAGTTAAGGTAATACGAAAAAAAGAAGCAAAGATTGAAAAAGAAGGAATGATACGAAGCGAAAGGAATTATCTGGGTTTTTATCGGGCAATGGCTCTGCCTGAAGAAATTATTCCAGAAAAAGCCGAGGCAAAGTATGAAAATGGGATCCTTCGGATAACCCTGCCCAAAGCAAAAAAAATCAAGAAAGGACTGATTGAAATTAAATAAATTGCTTAAATCTATATTTTACAAAATAAAAAATTTTATAAATGCTAAATTGTTTTTTCAGTAATTCTATTACTATGAACCTTATTCCAATTGGCGAGCGAGTGCTGATTAAACCAGCAACGAAAAAAGAAAAAACTGCAAGTGGGATCTATATTCCTGAATCGGCTCAGGAAGAAAAAAAAGAAGGAGAAGTTATTTCAGTGGGGGAAGGGAAAGATGGGAAAACAATTCCTATTAAACCTGGGGATAAAGTAATTTATGGAGGATATAGCTCAGAAGAAATTGAATTAAATGGAGTGAAGCATATATTTGTGGAATTCAAGGATATTTTAGCAAAGATTGAATAATGGCAAAACAATTAATATTTGATGAAAGCGCAAGGCAGGCTCTATTAAAAGGCGTAGACAAAGTTGCTAATACTGTCAAGGTTACATTGGGACCAAAAGGACGTAATGTAGTTCTTGATAAAGATCCTCATCCTTTAATCACAAACGATGGGGTTACAATTGCGAAAGAAATTGAATTAAAAGATAAATTTGAAAATATTGGGGCCAAACTTATAAAAGAAGTTGCATCTAAAACTCAGGATAATGCGGGGGATGGCACAACAACAGCAACATTATTAACACAGGCAATTATCACTGAAGGATTAAAAAACATTACATCAGGAGCAAATCCCATCGAGGTTAAGAAAGGAATTGAAACTGCTGTTTCGAATATTGTAAATTTTTTGAAGGAAAAGAGCATTCAGGTTAAAGAAAGAGAAAAAATCACTCAAGTTGCGACTATTTCTGCAAATAATGATGAGGAAATTGGAAAACTGATTTCTCAGGCAATGGAAAAAGTCGGAAATGATGGGATTATAACTGTTGAGGACGGAAAAAGCATTGAAACAACATTGGAAGTTGTTGAAGGCATGCAATTTGAAAGAGGATTTATTTCTCCTTACATGGCAACAGATTCTGAAAAAATGATTTGTGAATTGGACGAGCCTTATATTTTAATTGCTGACAAAAAAATTAGCAACATAAAGGAAATAATTCCTGTGCTTGAAAAAATTTCGAGGGAGGACAGGCCATTATTAATCATTGCTGAGGATTTAGAAGGCGATGCACAGGCAGCGGTTGTCTTGAATATCATTCGGGGGTCATTAAAAGTATGTGCAGTTAAAGCCCCTGGTTTTGGCGATGAACAAAAAGAAATGCTGAAAGATATTGCCACTTTAACCGGCGGGCAGGTTATCAGTGAAGAAAAGGGAATGAAACTTGAAAATTTTAAAGAAGATTCATTAGGTTCTGCAAGAAAAATAAAAGTGGATAATGAAAAAACTATAATTGTCGAAGGAAAGGGCAAAAAGGAAGAGATTAAAAAAAGAATGAAAGTGATTGAATCACAGGTTGAATCTGCGGATTCTGAATATAAAAAAGAAGACCTGAAAAAAAGATTGGCAAAATTAAGCGGGGGTGTTGCAGTAATAAATGTCGGGGCTGCAACAGAAACAGAAATGAAAGAAAAGAAGATGAGAATTGATGATGCTATGCACGCAACCAAAGCTGCTGTCGAAGAAGGCGTCGTACTTGGAGGAGGAGTTACTTTATTCAGGGCAATTGAAAGATTGAATGGATTAAAACTTGAAGGAGATTTGCAAATTGGAGTTGAAATAATAAAACGTGCAATTGAAGAGCCAATCAGGCAGATTGCGAAAAATGCAGGTAGGGAAGGGGCAGAAATTGTTGCTAAATTAAGGCTTGAAAAAAATGAAAATATAGGATATAACGCAAAAAAAGATTCTTATGAAGATTTATTTAAGTCAGGAGTAATTGATCCTACAAAGGTAGTCAGAAACTCTCTTCAAAATGCTGCATCCATCGCTGCAATGATTTTGACAACAGAAGCATTGGTGACGGATTTTGATGAAGAGAAAGATGAAAAGACTCCTGCAATTGTAATTTAATAATTAATTATTTATATCTAATTCTACTTTAATAATTATGCCGGAGATCATTCATATCAATGGAACTAAGGATTTAAGTAAAAAAGAAAATGAATTTGCGAATGAATTAACTCTTAAATATTATAAAAAGTTAAGCAAGATTCGAGAAATTAAAAATTCAGGCATTGCATCTTTGGATGTGAATGTTAAAGAGTATAAAACGCAAGGCAGGGCAAAAAAATTCAGCATAAAAGTAAGCCTTTTTTTGGGAAATAATAAAATAGAATCAAATTATTCAAGCTGGAATTTTGCAAAAACTTTACAGGAATCCTTCGCACGGCTAATGGAAGAGATTGAACATAAGTTAAAAATCAGTGAAAATAATAGATAACAATAAAATCTTTTGAGTCTTGAGCTTTATTTTATGTCCTTTCCACTTAATTTGTCAAGAATTGTACCATAAATTTTTAATACATCTTTATTGTCTTTTGCAAGACTGTCCGATAGTTCATATTTAAAATTCCCATACTCATCAAGAAAGGTAATTTTTTCAGGCTCATCGAGACCATAGTTTTGTATGACTGTTGTTCCATTACTATCCTTTTGTGAAACAATCAAAGAATCTGTTAAATAATTTGTTTTGGTTAGAGTAGGCAATAGCTCCTTCTGTGGCAATCTATTTTCATCAACATCAATTAATCTTGCCCAATATTCCGTCCCATTTTCTGTTCGACTTAGTTCATAATAATTATTCTGATTAATAAAATTTTTTCTGTTAAATGTTGTTGTTAAAAATCCTGCAGTTTCTAATGTTTTTTTAGCTATTTCTGAAAGCTGAGGATGATAAATGCTTTTTTGCATTCTTCCATCATTGTGAATTATCCATGCATCATCTTTACTAACCAAATAAGGTTGCCCATAATTTCCTTGAATTACATATGCGCAAATAGTATCTGTTGGTATCGTATCACTTTGGACTTTTTGTTCAATTTTAAAATTTGCTGGAATTTTCCCATGATATTTATTTGCGCATCCAAAAAAGCCTGCTAATCCTGTTCCGATTAAAACAGAAGCAGTTAATCCTGCTAATCCTTTTTTTATTTTTTGTTTCATATTTATATAACAAAATTTAAGTTTATAAACTTAACTATTTGTTACTACTATTTAATTATATTAATTTTTTAGAAAATTTAAAATAGCCAATTTTCTACAAATTTTGAATGAAAAAAGATTTATGGGTGATAAGCCTCGGAGGAAGCAGGATTATTCCAGAGGATGTTGATTATAAATTCATAGAAGAATTTAAGAGCTTAATAGAAAGGAATAAACATCATAAATTTGCTGTTGTTACGGGCGGGGGTTCTACTGCTAGGAGATATATGAAAGCTTTGAAGAAAATTGGAAAGAGAACAAAAGACCAATCTCTTGTCGGCATTAGCATAACAAGATTACACGCTAGCTTTCTCGCACGCATATTTGGAAAAGAAGCAAACGAAATAATTCCGCAGAATATGAAAAAAGTAGAAAATCTTCTAAAAAAGAATCAGGTAGTTTTTTGCGGTGCCCTGCGATACAAAGATGAAAATACTTCTGACGGGACTGCGGCAGACCTGGCAGGATACCTAGGATGTTCTTTCATTAATATAACAAATGTCAAGGGTTTATATGATAAAAATCCGAAAACAAATAAAAATGCTAAGTTTATCAAAAAAATTTCTTGGAAAAGTTTTTACCAAATGGCTAATAAAATTAAATTTGAAGCAGGCCAGCATTTTGCATTAGATCAGCAGGCATCTAATAAGATAATGCAGAAAAAAATTCCTACTTATATTATTAATAATCTGAATGATTTGGAGAAAATTATCAATGGAAAAAAATTCAGCGGAACCTTAATCCAAGATTAATTACTTTAATTTTTCATAGATCTTAGTTAAAATATCCGGATATTCTATTGGGCTATTATATGGAACAGATTCCCAAATTAATCTGTCATCTTTAAATTCATCAGCGATGCATATTGTCCTGCCTGTTAAATTTATTTCAATATGGAGAATATTATGATCTGAAATATAAGTTATTTTTACGGGCTTTGAATTTAGGTTCAAACTTATTGGCTCTAAACTTACTCGTTCAATTATTCTTTTTCTTTTTTCACATAAATCTTCTATTGTATAATTTTTAATTAGATTAGTTTGACATAACTGTTCAAGCATTACCTGTCTTCTTCTTTCTTTTAAAATTTTTTCAGCAATTAAGTTGTATAATGATATGGTTAGCATTTATTTTTTAATAAATGTAATTTTTTAAATTTTATTATTGTAGTCTCTTTTTAATAATTACAAATATAAATAAATCTCATATTTAATTCTAATGATATGACGTATGATATAATTTTGAAACAGGGCTTAGAAAAAGATTCCTTGACATTCAAAAAAGTAAAATCAAAATCTGAAATAGAGTTTAATCCTAAAATTGACGGCTATTTAATTGAGGCCGAGGAAAAGGAGATAAGAAAAATTGTAGAATCATTAAAGCACGAAAAAAAATTGATTGCTGTTTTGGCTAGAGATAATGAACATAATCGAAGAATGCTTGAAACTTGCAAGATAAACTATCTTGTTTTTCCGGAAGGGAATTATATAGAGAAAAAAGATACTTTGAGGCAAAGGGATTCGGGATTGAATCATGTCCTGGCCAAAATTGCAAAAGAAAATAATATTTCAATTGTAATCAATTTTTCGGAAGTTTTGAAATGGAATGAAATAGAGCGAGCAAAAATTTTGGGAAGAATAATGCAAAATATTCGAATATGCAGAAAAGTCCGATGCAAAATCAAAATTGCAACATTTGCCGAATCGAAAGAGCAATTAAGAAATGTTTATGATTTGAAGGCTTTTGCTTTTTCTTTAGGCATGTCGTCTCAACAAGCCAATGATGCTTTTGTTTTTCCCTGATATGCTTGAAAATAATTTTAAAAAATTTGAAAGAGAATTTTTGTAATCAATTATTTTTATTCAAATTTTCACTTGAGGTTTTATAACTTCAGAATAAACGCAGCAATTTGAATATGATCCCTTACAATACAGCTGAATTTCAGCTAGTTCAACGTGAGCTTGATATATGGGATTTGAGGCAGACAGTCTTTTTCTTTCTCTAGATATTTTGGGAAGATTCTTCTTGCAATAATAGAAATATTTTCCATCCTTTCCCAGAAATGGGCAGTTTTCATCATTCTCCGAATTGAGCTCTTCTAGAATTTTTCTTTCATCATTTGGAACAATATCATCAAGAGTTTTTATCTCGTTCCATGTTTTTGGTTTCATAATCAAACTAGGTGATTCAATCTTTTAAACTTATCTCAACAAAACTTATAAAAAGCTCAAAAAATTATTTTTTTAAGGTGATTTATGTTAAGCGAATTTATTTCAAGATTTTTTTCGAGTATGGCTATTAATTTTTCAACATTGCCAAAATCAGAATCAATAATTTTTGATATAGCATTTATCCTTATAATCTCAGCTATCTTTGCTTTTATTGCACGGCTTTTAAAACAGCCATTAATTCCTGCATATGTTATTACAGGTTTGTTAATAGGCCCGCTTGTTTTCGGAATGGTGAAAAATGTTGATTTAATTTATGCTTTTTCAGAAATAGGGATTGCTTTTTTATTGTTTACAGCAGGCTTGGAAATTTCTTTCAAAAAAATCAAGGAAGCGGATTTAAATAAAATATTTCTTATTGGTATATTGCAGGTGACTTTAGTCTTTCTTGTTTCTTTATCTGCCATTGAACTTTTAAATTTTAACTTGATTCAATCTGCTTATATTGGAATAATTCTTGCTTTCAGTTCGACAATGGTTGTTGTTAAATTGCTTTCTGAAAAAAATGAATTAGTTACTATGCATGGCAGGCTTATACTTGGAATTCTGCTTTTGCAGGATCTTTTTGCGATTTTTGCTATTATCTTGCTGACTTCAAGCGCTTCTTCTTATTCACTCATTCTGGGATCTATATTCAAACTTGCAATCATTTTATTAATAGCTCTTCTTTTAAAAATATATATTTTGGATTCTTTGTTTAAATTCGCAGCACGCTCACAAGAATTGCTATTTTTATGTTCTCTTGCAGTATTATTTTTGTTTGTAGCTATTACAAGAATAATGGATTTGTCGATTGTGATCGGGGCTTTTATATCTGGAATTCTGTTGGCAAATTCACAATTTAAAACAGAATTATCTTCGAAAATTTCTCCGTTGAGGGATTTTTTTTCAATCTTATTTTTTGTTGCGTTAGGCATGCAAATTGTTTTTTTAGGAATCTCTGACAAATTGAACTTATTTCTATTTTTGATTTTTGGAGCATTTTTATTAAAGCCTTTTCTTTCTGTATTATTGTTGAGGATATTCGGATATAAAGCTAAAACCAGCTTTCTAACTTCTCTTTCCCTTTCACAACTTTCAGAATTTTCTCTTATAATTGGTATGCTTGGATTGAACATGGGAATATTTGACCAGGCGACATTTTCAACAATCATTTTAGTAACTATCGCTTCAATGGCTTTGACAACTTACTTTATTGAGTATCAGAATATACTTTATGTTTTTTTCAAAAAGCCTATTGGAATCTTTAAGTCATTTCCAACATTAGAAAAATCAGGTTATAGCGATAATGAAGAAAAGGAAGTGATACTGATTGGAGCACATAGGATGGGGAGCGTTCTTCTCAGAGAACTTATTAATGAAATGGGCAAAAAAAACATTTTAGTAATTGACTATAATCCCGAAATTATAAATCATTTAATCAACAAAAAAATTCCATGTCTATATGGTGAACTTGGGAGCCCGGAACTTTTCGAGCATTTAAAATTAAAAAAGTTGAATCTTGTTATCAGCACTGTTCCAAATTATGAAGAAAGTGATGCATTAATTAAGAAAATTAAAATGCAAAATAAGAGCGTTAAAGTTATCGTCACTGCAACAAGAATAAGTGAGGCTCTTGAACTTTATAATTCCGGGGCAGATTACGTCATTCTTCCTAAGCTAATCGCAGGAGATGAATTTGCAAGGATATTAAGCAACAGCAAAAATTTAGAAAATGCAAAAAATGAGCACATTAAAAAATTGAATTTGGATCATAATATTCTATATTAAACATTAACTTTTAGCTTATCGATTTCTTCTTTAAAGAAAATGCCCTTTTCTTCGTCTAAAAATTCTTCCAACACTGCAAGGTCTGAATTCAAGATCTTGCCAAGATTTCCCAACTTTGATATCAGTTCGGCAATTTCTGCATCCTGCAAATTTGTCTTGGATAAAATTCTCCATCCGCGAATATTTGTAGTGCGTGGCATTGCTTCAAATCCAAGAGTCCTTAAGATATTATTAATATCTAAAAGATCATCATATGATAGGATATTCAAAAAAAGGTTGGATCGCTTTAAATTAAGCTTTGTATAATCTTTTATTGAAAGATTTATTTCTTTATCAACACCGTTAATTAATTCTTTAAGTCGCGTTTTTAGGATTGTTCCCTCACTGCCTATTTCAATTATATTCTTCTTTAATTCCCCTACGATCTTTTGGATAAGTTTTCCTTTTTGAATCAATTGAACTGCAAGATTCAAACTTGAATGGCCTCTTAATTCGACTTTATTCAGCTTTTCCATTAAAGTGTCAAATTGCTCGCGCTCTTTTTCTATCAGCTGTATGTAAGTGCTTGTTTTTCTTAAAATATCGTCGGTATTTTTTAATGGGTATTTTATGCTTTTGTAAAACAAAGAAATTTCATGCTTTCTTTCAGAGATTGCAATTGCCAGGCCTGCAATTTGTTTTGCGGTTCTTTCGGCAGCTTTGTGCCTGGTTCCGGTTTCTGAAGCTTTTATTTTTGCGTCTGGCGTTAAAAGGACATTTGCATATAATATTCGCTTCATGTCTTTTGCTAAAATTATTGCACCATCCATTTTTGAAAGCTCAATTAATCTTTGAGGCGTAAACCTGCAATTTACCTTAAAGCCTCCATCCAGCAATGGAAATAGAAATTCATTCTCAATTACAATTAATGCTCCTTTTCCTGTTTTAAGTGCGCCATCCAGTGCAGTCCTTAAATTAGTCCCAGGGGCAACTAACTTTAAAATACTTAAGAATTCTTCTTCGGGTATTTTTTTGATATTTTGGGAAGTAATTGTTTTTTGCACTTCTTTTGGAATAAGCACTTCCTGAACCTCTGGTGCCATGCCACAATCCATTTTTTTTTGTTTTTAAAGGTTTGGAACTTCTCATAAGTAAGAATTTTAGTATGGATAAATTTTTTTAAAGAAGATATATAAGGATTGACATACCCCATATTATTTTTTTGAGAGAGAAACATTTATAAAATAAATCTATTCAGGATTTTAATGGATAAAGAAAATCATTATGAGGATGAAAAACATAGATATAGCAGAACTGATCTTACTTGTTTAAATAATCCTGCCCCAAATTTGCAAAGTGTCTTTGACCGCTATCATGAAAAAAGTTTAGAAGAACAGAATGGCAATCTTGAAAAAAAGATTCAAAAATAAGTCAAGCCATTAAAATCAATTTTGAATTCTATGACATTGCTCTTAAACTTGGAAATTAATTTTTTTCTATCTTTGCAAAAAAATAATATGCTTCCTCCTCCTCCCGAGCCGCATATCTTTGCCGAAATTGCTCCATTTTCAAATCCTTCTTTAATGAATTTTTCCATCTTAGGATTAACAATATCTTTGTGAAGTTTCTTTCTTTCTTCGGTCTCGCTATTTAAAAGCTCTGAAAATCTTTCAAGATTTTTCTTTGATAATGCGTTTTTCATTTCAATTGCAATTTTTTTGATGTTTATAAGATTCTGCCGATTTTTCCCTTTGATTAGATTGTCTATCATTAATTTATTTGCACTTCCTGAGAAATGTTCACCTAAATATACAATTACCAAAGAATTCTCTAGCTTATTGAGAAATTTTTTATCAAGATTCAGATGATTGATTTTGACCTTGTCATTCTTAAACTCTAAAAAATTAATTCCGCCCAAAGCAGCTGCATATTGATCTTGCTTGCCCCCAACAAGGCCTTGAGACTGCTCTAATTTATATACATTTTCAGCTAATTCTATTTTATTGTTTGTCTTTGATATTAATGCCAGCCATACAAGATTCATTACTCCGCTCGTCCCTAACCCTGAAGAAGTGGGGATATCTGCATGATATTCTAATTTTGTTTCTTTATCTGTTGCAACTAATTCACCAATTACATAATGGTTGATTGCGCAATTAAGAACCGCCCCGCCTTCTATTTTTGTGAATGGATAGATGTCAGTAGTTCCCCCTCCAAAATCAATCCTTATTGGAGCTTTTACTCTTTTTATCATTTCACCTCTTTTAATTTACTAATTCAATATTTTTAAAGATTTGTTATTGTTTTATCTCATTAATGCTTATCCTTTTTCCCTTGTTGTAATCGTTAAAAAATCCGCTTAATGATTTTGCAGTTCTAATGGCTTTCCCGTTGTGATAAAGTTCATTTAATTTTTGTGCAATATTTTTGACTGCTATCTTTGAACCTCTGTTGTATTCCTTATTTGTCGAGGTTGCCATGGTTAGGGCAGAAAGCTTTTCTTCCTCTGTCCAAAGAGTAAACCCGCTTGCCTTAGCTACTTGTTTTCCATTTTTTTGATATATTTTATAATCAAGTTTAGTTCTTTTTCTTTTAAATTTCCTGTTAATCTTAGCAAGATTAGATGAGCGATGTTGATAAGCTAAATTAGAGTATTCTTCATAGGAAATTAATCCATCATAATTCTTTAAGTTAAGAAAATCAAATCTCAATAAATATCCTTTAAGAGCATATCTTACTGCTTCAATTGCCGTAGAGGATGGAACAGAACAATAATTTGATATTTCAAGATCTTCCACTATTTGTCTTAATGATTTTCCTTTTCTAAAGGCATCTGCCATAACAGGAAATTCTTTTTGCAATTCTTTTCCTAGCATAATTGCTTGTTTAATAGCTGAAATTTTGTTTGATGTTAAACGTACAGCTGCCATAGCAGAAAAATTTTTTGAGCTTTTATAAATTTTTATATGATCCTAAAATCATCGAATTAACAATGAAGCGCCCATAGTTCCCGGATGTTCCAATCTTGTCCAATCAATTGGGGTTTCTTTTGGAAGAATGCAATATTCTTTCACATATTTTTTTATTATATCCAAGAAGGTATTCCCTGTCTCTTTCAATCCTCCAGTTAAAATTACAATTTCCGGATCAAAAGCAACTATTAGCGAAGCAATTCCCTGTCCA
Source organism: Nanobdellota archaeon (assembly GCA_049324275.1). Classification (GTDB taxonomy): domain Archaea; phylum Nanobdellota; class Nanobdellia; order Pacearchaeales; family GW2011-AR1; genus JBMOLG01. Next base: position 82,667 of record JBMOLG010000006.1, read on the forward strand.
AGATATTTTGCAGTCTCTTCTAATATTTTTTTTGATTCTTCGTTATTTATCTCAATGAGTTCATTTATCGTCAGGGCATTTCCAAATTCTTCCGCAGTTAATTTTTTTGAATTTTGCCAGAGCTTTTCCAAATCTTTTCCATTGTCTATAATTATATGCCCTAATTCGCCTGCATAACCTGTCCCACGATATAATTTTTTATTAATTATTATGCCTCCACCTATGCCTGTTCCTAATGTTAAAATTATGAAATTTTTTTTCTTGCAGCCTAATTTTGATTCTGCTAATGCCACACATTTTGCATCGTTTTCCACTTCGACCTTTATCTTGAATTTTTTCTTTACAGCTTTTTTTAGGTCGAAATTTTTTAACGCAAGGTTTGGCGGATTTTGTATCATTCCATTTTTCAATGGTCCAGGACAGGCAATCCCAATGCCCTTTACTTCATTGCTCATAAATTCAGAAATAGAATTGAATAATTCCTCAACAAGCACGTCCGCATTTTTTGGGGTGGATTTTTTATTGTAGCATAAGACTTTATTATTTATTACCAAGGCTGTACGCAAATTAGTTCCCCCTAAATCTACAGCAATAATTTTTTCTCCCATTTCACCTCTTAAATTCAAGGAAAATTCATTTTAAATAAGTTTCTAGATTTAAAAAATTTTTTCAGGAATAATACCCTTGATTTTATAACTATCTAAATTTCTTTTTCGGTTGAAATATTTTTTAAAAGTTTCTGAAGTTGCGAATAATCCTGCTTCAATTCCTCTTATTTTCATCTCTAGCAAGGTTTCAGGCATTGTTAGGGTTTTTCTATCTATTGACAATGTGTATAGAGCTGGACCAGAATATAGATAATTAATGCCAAATCCAAAAATATGCGTAATCTCTGGAAATGAAATAGCATAAGGTATAAAATACTTAATATTTTGTTGATGCCTCTTGTTTAATATGCCCTGGATTTGATTTTCTATAGATTCTACATGCAGTTCGCGTTTAGATTCATTCTTTTTATTAAATGCTTCAATGTTAGCAAAAAATATCAATGCCTCACAATCTTCTATTAAATGAATTTTTTTCATTTCGCTTACATATCCTTGGTATTTTTCTATTTCTTTCATTTTATTGCCTTAATAAATTTTTATTGTCACGGTAAAATTTCAGATTTTCAACAACATCCATATCAGCTTCTGCAATCCTTCCAATATCGCATAAATTTATTTTTTTTCCGGTGCTGTCATAGCGAAGTTCAATTTGTCCTTCATTACAAAGATTTTGATATGCATCATTTCCTACAAATATTTCGTAGTTCCCTACAAAATTCCAAGCACGCATTTCTTCTTTCACGCCTATGCCTAATCCATTTCCTTCTAATCTTTTTTCATTATTCAATGATGCAGTAATCTTTCCCTGATCTTTCGGATTCATTAAATTTATAACTACTCCTTCTAATGTTTTTCCAGTCAATTTTTCTATTTCTTTATGTTCAAAATATACAATGATATCTCCTTGTGAATCTCTGCTTGCGACTACCATAACCTTAAAATAACAACCATATCTTTTAAACAAATTGTTAATTCAAAATCTATTTTCTACCATATTTATCTTCAAAACGAATTTCATCCTTTTCGTCGAATTTCCCTTTGGCAATTTCTATGAATCTAACCACATTATCTTCAGCAATCACTCTATGTTTCATTCTTTTTTTCACTTCAATTGTTTCGCCTGATTTTACATGAATTTTATGTTCATTAAGCTGGACAACTGCATCATCAAAAAAGTACCATAATTCATTCCGCTTTTTATGCGCCTGCAAACTTAATTCTTCTCCGGGATTTACAACAATAACTTTTACAGTGCATTTTTCATTAAAAGCAAATTGCTTGAATAAGCCCCATGGCCTTTTTACCTCTTTCATCTTTTCTATTGGGCGTCTTTGTTCTTTATATTTTTTTCTTTTTAACCTTCAATTAAAAATTGATTAATACATATGTAACTCATTTGTTTTTTTGCCAATTCTTCATGAATATAAGATTTTTCCCTTATATGGCAGGCTCCTATTATTGCTAAATCAACTTTATTATTATAACTAAAAATTACTTCTGCGAATCTTGCTTCCCTAAAAGCATGATGTTTTCTTGAACATTTGTTTGAACTAAATTCAATTCCATTTTGTTCTTCATAAAAATGACTTTCTGCATAAGAATAATCACATCCTATAATTCTTTCTAAATTTCTTAATAGCTTTGGCTTATTAAGAATCTCTCCAAGATTTCCTTCAAAGTCAAGTTCTTCATAAACTAATTCATATGAATTTAATTCATTTTTTATTTTATTTTTTTCAATCCATTCTTTAAAGTTTCCATTTGAAATATCAATAACTTCAAAATCTTTGGATTTTTTATTTGCCCATAATTTGACCTTTTCGGGGGTGATATAATCCTGATTTTCATATATCCTTTTTCCTTTCAAATCAAAGATATAATTTCTTGCAAATTCATGCAAAACTGCCCGAGACTTTAACATCTTTATTAATTCTATCTGAGCTTCAACAATGGCTTGATTTGCATGGTTTTCTCCTAATATTGCGAATTCTGGATTATCCCCGAAAATTCTAATATTATAATTATATTTTTTATTCCATTCATTTATATTTTCTAGTAGATTTTTCATACAATTTTTTAGTTTTATAGATTATAAATCTTTTTAATTTACTACTATATAGTTAATTTTGATTTTGGAACACTTAAAAATATTGCTTTGTAAAAATAGGTCATGGTTGAAAATGAAGGTGAACTTAAAGCAAAAGCTCGAAAAATCAGCATTATTGAAGGTTCTGCATGTTCTGTAATGGATGGATTTGGATCAAGGTATATTACTCCTTATGCTCTTGCTCTGGGGGCGAATAATACTCACATAGGCTTTTTAAGTTCCATACCTTCGTTAATCGGAGATTTTTCACAGCTTTGCTCAATAAGATTAATAAAAAAAGTTCCACGAAAAAAAATTGTTTTTTTTGGAGTTCTTTTGCAGGCTTTAATGTGGCTTGGCATTATTTTTGCAGGAAGCTTATTTTTTCTTTTTAATTTAAGCTCAAACTTGGTTTTGATATTGCTTATATTCATTTATTCATGCCTAATTATTTGTGGGGGATTTGTTGAACCTATCTGGAATTCCTGGATGAAGGACATTGTTCCTGAAAAGTCGGCAGCATATTTTGGAAAAAGAACAAGAATCTGCAATTCGATTGCATTAACAAGCATGCTTATAGCAGGCTTTATTTTAGATTATTTTAAACAAACGAAAATTTTCTTAGGATTTATCATTTTATTTTTCATTGCTTTTATTTTTAGAAGCGTTTCAGCATTGCTATTCTTAAAAAAATATGAACCACAATATGTTCATAATGAAGAGTCTTATTTTAGTTTTAGGTCTTTCTTGAAAAAAATTCATCAAAACAATTTTGGAAAGTTTGTCATTTATGTTGCTTTGATACAATTTGCTACGGCAATCGCTTCTCCGTTTTTTTCTGTTTATGCATTGAAATATCTTGAATTCACTTATACTCAATATACTATAATGATCATGGCTCCGATAATCGCTTCTATTCTATTAGTTTCATCATGGGGAAAATTTGCAAACAAATATGGAAATTCAAAAGTCCTCAAGATATGCGGAAGCATGATATGGCTGATTCCTTTTCTTTGGATGTTTTCACCATTGATTTTTATTTTAAACAAAAATCTGGCATGGTTTTATATTATTCTTGTCGAGGGATTTTCAGGTTCAGTCTGGGCGGGGTTTAATCTTTCATCGAGTAATTTCATTTATGATGCGGTAACAAAAGATAGAATTGCTTATTGCTTTACATATTTCAATATTTTGGGTTCCATAGGGACATTTATCGGAGCTATGATTGGAGGATTCATCTCATCATCAAACTTTGTCTTTTTTGGACTATCTTCAATACTTTTAATTTTTTTATTCAGTTCTATAATGCGCTTCAGCGTATTTTTAATAATGGCAGAAAGAATAAAAGAAGTTCGGGAAGTTGAAAAATTTGATTTTGATGTGACTAAATATTCGCAGATGATTAAAAAAATCTTAAGGCCGAGATGTGCCTGATTCCGCAAAGATTTTAAAGTATTTTTTCCAGATTAAAATGTGAACAAAAAAAAAGTTTTAGTGATTGTAGCTCATCCCGACGATGAAACTATATGGATGGGAGGGACAATTTTATCAAATCTTAAAAAATGGGATTTGACAATATTAAGTTTATGCAGGCGTAATGATTCTGATCGAGCTCCACGATTTAGTAAGGCCTGCAAAAATTTTTATCATTCTAAATCTATGATGTCTGATTTAGAAGATGTTCAATTGAATGATATTCCTTTGAATGATGTTATTGGATGCATAACAAAAACTCTTTCTGAAAAAAAATTTGATTTTATATTTACTCACGGAAATAATGGTGAATATGGACACAAAAGGCATAAGGATGTTCATAAGGCTGTGAATAAAATGATTGAACAAAAATTATTATCCTGCAAAAAAATTTTTTTCTTTTCATATTTTAAGAAAGATAAGCTTTGCTATCCAAATCCGGAATCAAATAAATTTATAAATCTTGGAACACGTGTGTTTATGAAAAAAAAATTTATAATAACAAAAATTTATGGATTCAATAAAGGAGGATTTGAAGAACAGTGCTGTAGGAATGCAGAAGCTTTTAATTTTCGAGAATTCAAATGAGATGCATAGTTTTTTATGCTTATCCACCTGAACCTGATGGACAAAGTTTGCAAGGAGATCTTTTATACAAAGGAATTTTAGCTAACGGAGAAGAGGCAATCCCATGTCATTTTAAAGATAGCATTCAAAAAGAATTTTTTCTAAAGCATTACAAGCCAGATGTCGCATTTGGAATAGGATTTTGGGGAAATGTTCCCGAAGTTGTGAAAGATCCGTTAAAATATGGAGTCCAGCCTGTGCCATGGTTTAATGCTGATGGATGGGTTGCAAATTATCATGATGAATTTGAAGCACTGCCATTAATGTTTACAACAAGCGCATGGGTAAGAAGCATCTATGAAAGAGATGGTGTTGATGTAAGCAAAATTATTCCAATGCATATCGGCATTGACACTGATTTGTTCAAACCCTTGAACGACCCTGCATCCGCCAAACTTATAAGAAAGATGTTAGGAATCAAGAACGGGGAAAAAATAATTCTTACAATCGGAGGAGACGTGACCTCAAAAGGAGCACAGGAAATGTTCAAAGCCCTTTCACAACTTAACAAAAAATTTTCAAATTGGAAATATATCTGTAAATCATGGCCAAGTGAATGCGCAAGAGAATGGAGAGTGATGGAAGAACAATTAGTTGAGGAGTTAGGAATTCAGGACAAAGTAATCTTTGTTGAAGATGAATTTGCCCAAGAATTTATGGTTCATTTGTTGAATGCCTGCGATATTTATGCAGCGCCTTCGAGAATAGAAGGATTTGGAATGATTCAGGTTGAAGCCATGGCCTGTGGTAAGCCTGTAATTTCCATTAATGTTGGAGGACCTGCTGAAACAATTATACATGGCAAGACCGGCCTTCTTGCAAGGGTTGCAGAAGAGATTCAATTAACAGAAGAATGGGCATATCCGCATATGGGATTTGATGAAGAAAAGAAAATTCAATTTGAAAAGCCAAAAACATTTGCATACAGGGCGGACATTAGTGATTTGAAGGATTTCACGCTGAAACTTCTTACTGATGATAAGCTAAGAGAGGAAATGGGAAAGAATGCAAGAGAGCATGCTGTCAATAATTTTGATTATCGTGTCACTTCAAAGAGAATGATTGATGTTACTAAGAAGAAGCTGGGATTGAAGTAATAATATGCAAAAATATTCATTAAGATAAATTATCTCTTTTTCAAATTCAATGAAATGAAAAATAAATTCTTATACTTTCCTTAATGAGCTTAAGATTTTTTTTAGGCTAACTTTTTTTACTGTAGTCAATGAATCCCCTGCACCCGAGTATACCAAAATATTTTTCATTTGACTATCCGGAACCAATCCTGTTGGAAAGATTATTCCTCTTTCTCCAAATATATCTTTCTCATATTTTTTTGATGGAATAAATATTGGCTCTTTAGATTTTGAAATCAACTTTTCAGGGTCATTTAAATCAAATAAAGCAGCCCCGATTGCGTAAATTGGAATTTTTTCAATTTCTTTGATTCTCATAAACTTTTTTATAAATTTGATGATAAATATTTCTTTCTTGATTTTGCTCTTTTCAGTTATAGCGTGATAAAGCAGAAGCCATCCTTTTGCTGTTTTTATTGGAGGTGGGCCTGAACCATTCTTTCCTTCGTCCCAATCTCCAGGTTTATACAGCTCAATAGGTTTTGGTTTTCCCCAAAATTCAAGATTTGCCGAGTACGAAACCCAAATATGCGGAAGAGTAAACTGGAAGCTTCCTTCGGGCCTGTCAAATGCGATATATTTATCGTTTATCATTTCAGGGAAAAGCACAACATCTTTATCCTGCTCGCCAAAAATAATTCCTCTGCGATACCAATTAATGCAGTCATTTGAAATTGAATAGCTTGTTGAAACATTTTCATTTCTAGATAAAGAAACATATGTCATAAAGTAAAGATTTCCTATTTTTGTTATTCTTGGGTCTTCAATTCCCAATTCGCCGTCCCATTCAACTCCAAAAAAGCTTGGCTTTTCATCGATTGAAATAATTTTAAAGCCATTTTCAGCCAAAATTACCCGGCGAAAATGCGATATGAATGTCAATCTTTTTGTTCCGTCTTTAAAGGAAAAGTCAAGCTCACTATTATCAGTAACTATTTTTTTGCTGAATTTGTCAATTTTTATTTTAAATTCATCTTTTCCCACCATTCTCGGAGAATAAAAATATTTTTTATCAGATGCTTTTTTTAATTTTTCAATTATCCTTACATAAAGAACAATTCTCCCGTCAGAAATTCTTATTGCCCCTGGATTTATTGCGCCAATAACTTCAAAATCTTTTGAAGAAGGTTTTATATCCTCGGGCTTTATTAATACACACTCTTTTTCCGCTTTTATCATCTTTAAGCTTAAATATAAATTAGTTTATAAATTTTTTTTCTAAGATTAAATATAAATTTTTTTAAACTATCTTTTCGTATAAAATGTGGTATTGATAACTAAACATTAAATAATAAAATGGAGCAATATTCAGAGCAACAAACAGAAATAGAAAATAATGAAGTAAAAAGATTTTTCTTACTGGCAAACGCATTCAAGGAAGTTGTAAAAACTCCCGGTTACCTTGAAGATAAAACTAAATTAAAGGACGAATATATGAAAATTTTAGATGAGCTCGAGAATTCAAGCCGAGAGGGGCTTAATGAAAGAATTCGAGATAAAGTTAGATTGAGAAGATATGAATCTATGAATTGGCAGAAATTTTCAAAAAGTTTTGATAAGATGGGAGTCTGGCCTAAAATGAAAAGCATTAATATTTAGTTTACAACTGGCAATGTTGTTGAAACTGCTGAATTAATCAAGCCATTTTACAAAAAAGAAAAAACAGCAGAGCATCCAAAACTTTTGAGATTAATCGAACAAATCCATTCGATTGAATCCATTTTAGATTTTGTCTATCCAAATTTTCCTTTAGTTTTATTTCCCGGAGGAGAGGTGAGGGAAAAAGATTATAATAATTGGGTGAGACAAGAAAAAAATAATGAGCCTTTCTGTAAGATTTACGATTTTGATATTGATGATGGTTGCAGCAGGGCTGTAACCTATGCTTTAAATGGCATTGAAAATGTTTTAAGTTTTGTCGGAAGTTATTGATTGTTTATTTCTAAACCTGTTCGATCAAGAAATTTTATATCAATCTTCTTTTCAGATTCAGAACGCTCGTCTTTTATTCTTCTGATGAAATTTAGAATGCATCCCATTTTAGAAAGTTTGAGTTCGCGGACTTTCATTTTTCCTGCATCTAATGCAAGAGGCATTAAGACTGCAATCAAGCATTTATCAAACCTATCTGCAAAAGATATATGCGGATTTTGTTCATCCAAATTCAAATAAAAATTTCCATTACCACAAGATTCAATATATTCGATTAAATAATGGTCAGCAGTTATGAAGTTATCAGAACCTTTTATGAATAATGCTTCTGCTAAATAGCCCCCTTCTAATAAGAGATGAGGCTCAGAGCGTTGAAGAGGACAATCTTCAGAAACAGGCTTCTCAAAATAATGCGGAATACATTGAAAAAAATGACTATATGCTTTGTCTTCTTTTTCTATTGGGGATTCAAGTTTTAATTTACTCTTTGAAAGAATTATTGGATAAACATTATTTTGATTTTCTGATAACTCCCAAAATTTTTCTTTAATAAAATTTAAATGTGAATGAAATAACTCCGGATATAAATATTTTATTATTAGTCCTCTTGAATGCAAAAATAAATTTTGCTGATAGCTAATTAGATAATTTTTTTCTACATAAGATGATAAGTTGCCAGAATTTGGTCTCTTTAATATTTTATTCAACTCTCTTGACATTATTTTTTTAATCAAAGCAGGTATTTAAGAATTTTTTTGATTTGATATATAGATTATTGGAGAAATAAAATTCCATAAAAGTGGAGATATTTTAATTCTAATTTGAAAGGTATATTGGGGCAAGGATAGAGTTTTAACAATCAAAAACAAATTTAAACATAAAACTCATAAATTCGTGATGGGAAAAATATCAGAGGAAGAAGTCTGGGATACGATTGCAGAAAAATGGGAAGAATTTAGAAAAAGGCCTGTTCCTGAAGTCTTGGAATTTTTAAAAGATAAGAAAGGAAAAATTTTAGATTTAGGCTGCGGGACCGGAAGGCATTTGCAAAAGATTAATGGGATAAAATTTTTTGGGATTGATTTTTCTGAAAAAATGTTAAGGTTCGCTGAAAAGAAAATTAAAAAAGAAAATATTGAAGCTGTTTTGGTAAAGTCAGACATGTCTAAGCTGCCTTTTTCCGATGATTATTTTGATTATGCGATTTTCATTAGATCCCTGCATTGCATTCCTTCAAAAAAAGCCAGAGAGAAATCCTTAAGGGAACTTTACAGGGTTTTAAAGCCGAAAGCAAAATCATTAATTCAGGTATGGAGCAAATCACATGAACGATTGAAGAATAAAGAGAAAGGAGATTATATTCCCTGGACAATAAACAACAGGCAGATTCAAAGATATTATTATATCTATGAGCAAAATGAAATTCAAGATTTGTTGGAGAAAGTTGGATTTAAAATTTTGAAGATTAATGAAGATAAAAATATTACAATTGTTGTTGAGAAATAATTAATCTTTAGGATATTTCAATAAAGATTAATTAAGAATTAACAATTTTTCTAACATATTTTTATACAACTTATAAATTTACATAATTTGATAGATAAAGACTCAAAAATTCTCACCATCATAATCTTTACTTCCCCATGAAATAGCGATCATATTTTGATAATAAAGATAATTGCAAAAAGACTTTCCTTTTTTTGAATAATATTTTGATACTGCATTTTTAGATCTTTTAATTTTACCGCTTAATTCAAACATGCGCCTTTCAAGTTTAAAATTTCTTTTTAATCTAAATTTTTCAATAAGATTTCAAGTTTTGAGAAATTTTTTTGTTTAAAATCTCTTATGAATATTGACCATCCAACTGCTTCATTGTAACATCTTGCTTTAACAATTTCCATATTAAGTTGAAAGCAATTGCAGTTTTATATCTGTTGGCATCTTTAAATCTTAACAAGAAGAAAATCATTGCCTTTTTCGATGTGAGTTCCCAATTCGCCTGATAGTGTTATTATTCTATCTGCGATTTCTTCATAATCTAATGATTGTGCAAGATTAGCGCGAAAATCTTTTATTAAGGTGGGGAATAATTTAATCTCTTTGATTTCTTTTTTCTGCAATTCTATAATAGAGAAGAAGCTGAAATCATTTCTTAATGCAGGGTCCACCGCATAATCATCTATAAAATCTCCACAACTATAAAAAATAGGTTTGTTGTTATATATTTCAATTCCCTGAAAAACGTGAGAACTATGCCCATGAATAATATCTGCTCCTGCATCAATCAGTTTATGAGCAAAATCCATAAAACTTTCTTTTGGCCTTAATGCCATATTCTGACCCCAATGCAGGCTTAGAATCAATATATCCAAATTTGGTTTTATTCTTTTTATCTCATTTGAAAGGTTTTCAGCATTATCATTGTTAATGTCAATAAAAAAAATTCCTGGCTTTTCATTTGCATGCCATTCGGGCATATTATCTGTCATTCCAATTATTCCTATTTTTAACTTATTGATTTCAATTAAAATTGGTTTCTTTGCCTCAGCAATGTTGATTCCTGCCCCGCAATGTTTTATGCCCGCCTCATTGAGAATTTCAATTGTATCTTTTAATCCTTCTTCGCCAAAATCCATAATGTGATTATTTGCAATGTTTACCGCTTTGATATTAGCCTGTTTTAGGACATTTATTGCATTTGATGGCTCTGCTTTAAAATAAAACGTCTTTAAAGTTTTGCTGACTATATTAGATTTGGTCAATGAGCATTCTAAGTTAATCAAAGACAAATTCGCTTTTTTGATTTTATCCAATGTATCGCCCCAAAAATATTCAGGAATCTTGATTTTCATTTCATTGTCAATCAGTCTTCCAAGCATTACATCTCCTATTATAGCAATTTCCATTTTATTAAAGCACTTTAATCTATTAATTTCTTTTGAAGTAATTTTTTAGACGGCAAAACTTAAAATATAAAGTATGTAAAAATTTATAGTTAAATTTAAAAATCTTTTAAGGAAGATATCGCTATGAAAAAAATCAAATTGGGTTTGGCAGTTCTTTTCTCAGGCATTACTTTAAGCTTAGCAGGAGATATTGTCAATATCCAGAACCCTTACACTGTTGTAAACCATGGAGATAAAACTTTCATTGTAGAACTTGATAGGACATATCTGTATGAAAATAAAGAATTAACCCTGGTGGATTATAAGCCTTTTATTTCAGGAAAACAAATAGACGCATTAATTGCAGCAAATATAATTCGTTCAGAAGGAAAGCCTAAAAGTAATAATTCTTCAATTAGAAGGCTTGAACTTTTCGATAAAGAACAAGGGTGGCTTTATGCTTATGAACTAACTTCAAATATGATTGAAATTTCAAGCTTTTATAGAAATGATAAGGGCAGATGGAATTATTTTTGCACATTTAAAGATAAAAATTTAGATGGAATAAATCTTCAATATGGCGGGATTTATTTTTCAAAGAAAATTGGTGAAACAAAATATAAACAAATGCTGGATTATTTAATCAAATCAAAAATGAGCTAAATTTATGTTCTGTTGAAAATGTTTTTAACATATAATCTAAGCTTATCATCAATGAGCTTAAGAAGTTGTTGTGAGTAAGGTAAATTGTTAACGTCGATCATTAGTGTATCGATTGCCTGATTTGCTAATTTTGTTTGGCCTGAATTTGTCAAATTTCTATTTTTAGAAATTTCTGAATACAATATATCCTGAGTATTATCTTTGTCTTCAACGTATTTTTGAATTTCATAAAAGGAATAGCCTTCGGCCAATTGATTAAGAATCAAATTTGATGAAGCTATCCTTGCCTGAATTGTTTCTTCTTCAAATTTGATTGATTTTAAATCCAATAATAATTTGTTCACGTAGCACATAAATGGATTTGAATCTTTTTGCCAGTATAATGTGGGTTCGCATATTTCATCAAGGCAGTCCCCAATATCTGGAAATGAATTGTATATTTCAAATGATTCTCTAGCTTCAATTATTGATGAGAAAAAATCTCCCCTATTTTTATCATCAATTGCATGGCCTAAATGATGTGAAATCTCAAGAAAATTTTCAACTGCAGTGAGGTTCTTTTTTATGAATATGACATTTTTATAAAAAATGCCTGATTCGTCTTCTTCAAAATCGTAATTTTCCGGCAGATATTGCTTTATTTCCTTGAAATTTGAATAATAAAATATCCTTAAATTTTCAGGAATTCTCTCTCTATAAAAATTGAAGTGAGTCTCATTGAGCAGGTCTATTAATTTCGTATTAAAACTTGAAATTACTCTTTGTTCTAAAAAGAAATCTTTAATATATTGTTTGTCAACGTAGTCATCTGGATTTTTTGCAATTATAGTGCCAATATCAAGGTCTTCATTAGCAGGCGAGTTTGGTTCCTCACATGATTTAAATCGTGAGGTCTTAGTCCCGCATCCAAGCAATGGAGATAACCCTAAGCTAAGAAGGCTTAATCCAAAAAACTTTGAAAAATTCCTTCTATTCATAGACATATCCTGTGATAAATATTGTGTTAATTTTTCCATTCTGATTTAAAGAATTTAATCTATTTATCAGATGAAAGTTATAATTTAAACTAAAGCTGTATCTATTTAAACAACTATTTCATAAACAAAATATTTGTCATAAGGAATTTCCCATGAACAGGCTTCTTTGGCAGATGCTTTTTCCATAATTTTTCTAAAAAGCCTTATAGAATTCCCGTGAGCAGATATTGCAACATTTGCATTTTCTTTTTTCATTAGTTTTATTAAATTTTTAATAAATTTTCTAACCCTTTTTTCTACGTCTGCGAAAGACTCCCCTTTTGGTGGGCGTTTATAGAAATCCCTATGCCATTTTTCAAATTGATCATTGCTATATTTTTCAATTACCTTTTCATGATATTTCCCTTCGAGATTCCCATAGCTTCTTTCAATCATTCTATTATCTTCTAAAATTCTTTTACATTCTGGATGATACTTTAAAACTTCATTTAGCGTATCTTTAGACCTGGATAATCTAGTTCTAATCGCAACTTCAAACTTTTTATGCTTTAACTTTTTAGCTAAAACTTTTGCTTGTTTTATTCCCAGAGGAGTTAGTTTTGAATCTTTAAATCCTGTAAAAATTTTGTTTTTATTGTAGTATGTTTGGCCATGCCTGAATAAATAAATTTTTAGCCTCTTTTTCATTTTAGTATTATCAATGTCAAATATAAAAACATTTTTATATAAAAACAATTTGAAATTATCATGATTGGCTGGATTATACTTGGAATATTCATCTTTCTTGCATTGATAATTTTCAGGCTCGAGCATTTTAATAAAAAGATAAAGCTTAGTTTTATCATCATAATCGGGCTTTTGATTTATATTTCTGCTTATCAAGTATTTTCAGCTCATAGAAACGAATTAGATTCCCCAAAGGGAATATTAAATGCTTTTTATGCTTATGTAGGTTATCTCGGAAATACAGCAACAAATCTTTGGGACATTCGAAGAGATGTTGGCGGTCTTGTAGGGAATGCCATCAGATTAAAGAATGAAACGGGATTTAGGAAATCTTAGTCATTCCCATTTTCCCTTGAATAATGGCTTCAATGGATGTTTATCTCTTTCTAATTTTAATTCATTAAATATTTCAGCGCTTGATTCTGTTTCTTCTTTTGGATTTAGTTTTACCCCCAAATCTTCGTAAATTTTCTTCCCGGTTTCTATAAAAATTAATTCGGCATCTTGATAATCAAGAAAGTCAGGATTTAAATTATAAAATTGTTTTCCCTGAAATTTATTTTGAAGATCTTTTGTAAATTTTGCTTTTTGCTTATGCGCAAGCCCTGCCCTCATGGGAGAAGGTTTTTCAGGGTTTTTGATTGTTGTTATAAAATTCCCCTGCTGTTTTATATTAAATTCTTTCTGAACTTCTCCTATTCTATTGGGCAATTCAAGATTATATATAAAATGCGTATGATTTTTATGAAAGACTATTGCATAGATGCCTTCACCAGCTGGACGAGATACAGGAGTTTTTCTTTCTCCGCGTGTTTTTGTTTTGTATTTTTCTTCATGAAGTTCTCCTTCAATTTCCTTGACATGATTTGAAACTTTGTAAACGAATGCCCAGTTTCTTCTATCCCCTTTAATTCTTGGAAGTTCCTTTTGTCCAACAATAAGCAATCGAAAACTCCTTTTTCTGAATGGCGAAAGAATCATGTAAAGCCTTGATATATCTTTGGATTTTTTAGGTGATGGCTTTTCTATCTTTGGCCTATAAAAGAAATATAAATTTCCTTTTTCTAATATCTTTACAGAATTCTTTTCTTTAGCCATAAATACATTTAAGCACTTTAATTAAAATTAAAGAGTTGTCTTCAGAAAAACAATCTTTTGAATAAATCTTCTTTTTTCAGAAAGTAGTAACATTTAAAAATATTCTTTTATTCGGACTAATATGGACGGAAAAACCCCTGAAAATGAAGAGCGTTCAGTAGAACAGAACCTTGCTGAAGATTATATTCCCAAAGAGAAATTAGGGGACTTGCCGATTTCTAATAATATTCCCAAGGAATTAAAGGAAGAGATGGAGAAAACCAGGAAAGATATTGACAAGTTTAAAGAAGAACTTTCAAAAAAATTCAAATTTATTGAAGGGCTTGGCATAATTCCTGCCCAGGCCGCACAAAAATTAGAAGAGGAATACGAGGTCCCTGAAGAAGAAGCCAAGAAAAAGTTAATTCATATTTTAATTGTAGTTCCAGAAGACAAGTTTAAAGAAATGGGGAAATTCAAGATGGAAGCCATTTCCATTGCTAAAAATATCAATGAGAAGTTTTGGATTCATACTTTAACCCCTATCGATTTATGGAACTTATGTTTGGATTCTAAATTTGACATTGTTGAAGCATTCGCAATGTGCTTCCCTGTTATTGATAAAGGAATTTTAGGAGCCTTAAGAGTCGCTGAAATTCATAAAACACTGGTTTTAAGAAAATTTGAAAAATATGTTACAACGTATGTTATTGCCGGTTCTTTAATCAGAGGGGAAGCAAAATCAACAAGCGATGTTGATGTGTTTATTGTTATTGATGATACTGATGTTAAAAGAATGTCAAGATTGGAATTAAAGGAAAAAATTAGAAGCATTGTCTATTCTTTCATTCAGGAAGCAACTGCAATCGCAGGTGTTAAAAATATATTAAACGTGCAAGTTTATCTTTTAACTGAATTTTGGGACTCTGTCAAAGATGCGCATCCTGTCATGTTTACTTTTATCAGAGATGGTGTTCCTTTATATGATCGAGGGGCATTTTTACCTTGGAAATCATTATTGAAAATGGGTAAAATAAGGCCTTCCCCTGAAGCTATTGATATGTTCATGTCTGCTGGCGATAAGCTGGAGGAAGCGATTAACAGGAGGCTAATTGATATTGTTGTTTATGATATTTATTGGGGGGTTTTGACTTCTACTCAAGGTTTATTGATGTTATATGGCTTAGCTCCTCCAACGCCTAAAGAAACAGTGAAATTAGTAAGAGAAACATTATGCGAAAAAGAAAAAATTTTAGAAAAAAGATATGTAGATATTTTTGAGAAAATAATCACTTACTATAAAGATTATGAGCATGGAAAGATTAAAGAATCCTCTGGAAGTGAAATTGACAAATTTACAAAAGATTCTTTGGATTATATGAAGAGATTGAAGGAATTAAGATTGCAAATTGAAAAAAGAGTTCAGAAAAAAAGCATTGAAGAAATATATAAGGAAGTATTTGACATGCTTGAAGCTTTATTGCGAAAAAATTCTGAAAAAGCTTTAATTGATGAATTTGAAGATAAACTTGTCAAGACCGGAAGATTTCCACAGAGATTTTTAGACGGCTTAAAGCTGATTGCGAGAACTAAGCTTGAGTTTGAAAAGCCTGAAAAAGAAGAGAAAAAGAAAAAGTCTGACAAGGAAAAAGAAATGAGCGGAAAAGAAGTGCGGGATGTTGAAAAAGCAAGAAGATATGCCTCTGAAATTGTAACTGCTTTGATTGAATACACTCAAAGATGTGACTTCTTGTCCATGGATAGGGCAAGATTTATCTTGAAAACAAAAGATGGCAGTTCGGAAGTCTTTTTCCTGAATGATGTCTTTGTTGTCCAGAGAAATAAAATTTTAAAATTAAAAAATAACCAGTTGATGGATTCAAATACAGAAGAACTGAAAGATCAACTATTAGTTCATAAAGAGAAAGAAACTAAAATTGATTTTAGGGCATTAGACTCTTTGAAAAAAATTTTGGGTGAGTTTGAATTAATCTATTAATTTTTTATTTTGGATTTAAGCCATTATGCTAACTAAGTTTAACTATCTAAATGTTAATAAAAACAAGCTGTCTTTTATTCTATTAATTCTAAACTATACTCTAACATTACATTTGAATCGGGGCAAAGAACAGTTCCTTCAAATTTTTTATTTTTTGTTAACATTAATGTTCTTGCATAAGGCCAAATAGAATGAAAAGCAGAATAACATAATCCTTCTGGAGTTTTTCCATCCTCGATAATAAATTCATCTCCTATCTTGTGGTTTCGTGGACAATTATTTTTTCCATTTTTAAAAATTCTGAAATTCAATTTTATCAATCTTGAAAAACTTTTTTGTAAATTCGACCGCTTTTTTTTCATCGAAACTTTTGCAGGTATAAATTATCAAGGATAAAAATTTCTCGCTGGACCATACATAAACAGAAATTCCGGAATCAATTAAAGGGACGAATGCATCGTATCCCTGATTTATATCTTTTCCTTCGCCACTTGGAGAAAATATTATTGGATTTCCATACATTCTAAGGTTTAATGCTTTTGTAATCTGCTTAAAATAATCTTCAATTATTGATTTGTCGACTGAAATTTTATAAAATCCTTCAATCAGAAGCCTTTGTCTTGTTATTTTTGGCGCGAGATTTTTCATTTTACCTTAAAATTTAATGATTTTAAATTCTTTGCTTAAATTAATGTTAATACTCTTAAGTAATCACAAGAAAAAAATTTAAAAGTTTAAACATAGACTTTAGTTAATGGAATATATTTGCTTGAAGAATTTGAGAAGAGATCTTTATAGGAGATCCCTTTTATTAAAAAAGTTTTTTCCAGAAAATTATGTTTTAATTCATGAAGCCACCCATTGGCATAATTGGTTAAATCCTGAATTTTCTGAAAAATGGTTTAATAAATTTAAGAATCAGGGAATTCAAGACGTGTTTAATAAAGATTCAATGTGGAACCGGGAAAAATCAAGAGAAGAAGAAATATTTTTTAAGGTAATATGCTCTAAAAATAAGCCTGAAAATTTAGATGAAAAAGAAGAAATTTTTTGGAGTGAAAATGAAAAAATAAGGGACAATATTAAAGGCGAGGCTTATGCAACTATTGAATTCAAACATATTAAATTGGAGTCATATAATATCGAAGATGCCTGTAACAGATTTTTAAGTGAAGAATTAGCTTTGGAAATTAACTCATTACCTGAAACTTTATTTAAACCTATCAAGCATATAAAATTATGTTCTAAAATTTTTGAGCCATTTTTTACTTATACTGCAAAAGGCAATGAACATTTTTATAATATTGTTTGCGAAGATATTGCATTCACAAATGAGATCGCAACAATTACAGAATTAGTCCCTGAACAAATGCAATCGGCTATTAAAATAATAGAGAATAGTGCTCTTATGAAGAAAAAACTTGAGCTTTTGGCTTTAAATGGTTACTTAAAAGAAAAATCTTCATCGAGATTGCTTGATGATAAATGGAGAAAAACATGGATGAATACAACAAAAGATTGTATTAATCTAGAACTAAGTCCATTTGAGATTGGTTTTTCAGATTAAAAATTCCTTAACCTTTCCCTTGGCTTCTTCTCTTTTCTTCTGATGCTCTTTCAGAAAGCTGTTGATTTTTTCAATCAAGATACTCTTTAATTCTCCGCTTAACAATTTTCCAGATTTATAATCATTGTAAATCTTTTTCAACTTTTCATCATCTGGTTCGAACAGCATTCTTAAGTATTGGAATGAGACATCGATGTCGGGGTTTCCGCCTTTTTTCCTGTGCTCCTCAATCGTATCCTGCCCTCCTGAAAATGCATATTTTTTTATTTTTTTTTCAACATCTTTTGGAGTATCTGAAAGCCAGATTGTTGATTCTGATTCAGAAGATGCAGACATTTTGCCTTCAGCGCCAATTAATGGAGGTAAAAATGAGCATTGAATTGAAGCAGGCTTATAGTATCCTAATTTAGGCAATATATCTCTCGTTAATCTAAAATGAGGGTCCTGGTCAATAGCATGAGGAATTAGACAGGGAATATTTTTTTTCTTTAATATCGATGGCAAAAATGCAGGGACTGCCTGCATGGAGGTATAGAAAATGCTTCCTATGTTTGATTCATCTTTTAATCCAAAACTTGTTTTTACCATTGAGAATGTAATTTTTTTCGCGACTTTGCATGCTTCTTTATACATCAAGTCTGCATTTTTTGTGTCAATGAGAAAATGTGTTTTAGATGGGTCAAAACCTACAGCGATAACATCAAGAATGTTTTCATTTAAATAATCCTGGACTTTTTCAAAATCTAAATCTTTCTTAAATAAAAATTTTTCTTCATCCGGAAATTGAAACCATAATTCAACATTAAATTTATCCTGAAGCCATTTGCAAAATATCCATGGAAGCAGATGCCCGATATGTATCGGTCCTGAAGGGGCTCGTCCTGTATATAAAAAAAATTTATTTCCTTTTTCATATTCATCCAACAGCCAGTTCAAGTCGCGATGGGCAAAAAAAATTTTTCTTCTAAGCATAAAGTGAACATCTTTTGCATGTTTTTTTATTCTCTCAATTGTTTTATCGTCTAATTTTGAAACGCCGAATTCTTTTATTAATTTGTCATAATCAATTTTTCCTGAAACTTCCCACGGCGTTACTTTCATCTCATTTTTCATCTCTTTATATAGGTTCAAGATGTTTATAAAATTGTTGATTAAACAGAAATTAATCCAATGGGATAATCCCTTCGAATTTTGCAAAATTAATCAGTAATTCTTTATAAGTTATGTCTTTAACAATCTTTTTATCGCCATTATTATATCCCATACTATTTACTAAATATTCAATTGCAAACCTTGAGCTTAAATCCTGGTTTGCCCCGAGGTTTCTTATTGTCTTATAGATTTTCAATGCCTGGATTTCAGATCTTTGCATATCTCTTTTTTCAAAATATTGCTTAAATTGGTTAAGCTCGCTTTGTTTAATATTTAATTGAGAAATTTCTTTTTTTCCTAAGACTATAGCCATTACATTTTCAGAATATTGTGATAAAATCTTCGACATGTTAAAAAGTTCTTGTTGTGCAAGCGGTTTGTAATCATGTTTATCTTTAACTGATTTAGAGTCTCCGGTATAGCACAAATATTTTTTGAAATCTTTTCTTCCATTTTCTCTCTCTCCTGTCAGCATGTTAATCTAATGATCTCCTGTCTTTCTATAAAGTTTAATTTCATCGTCGTAAACTTTAACGCCTCTGATTTCAAATTTTGATTTATATTCTTCTGAATCCAAAATATCCTCTAATTTAATTCCGACATTCATCAAATTAACAGCAGACCGCAAGCATGAATTATGACTTGGCAGGCTTATATGTGATACTCTATCTGCAAATGTAGGATCTAATACAGAACGTGTTTCATTTGGATTGTAAGTATAAAATAAAAAAAACTTTGATTTTTCAGGCTCTTTTATTGCATAACCATCATCCCTTGTTAATGCTGGTTCGATAATGTTATTGAAAATCGCTTTTTGATTTTCAGGTATGATAAGGTCCCCGTCATCTACTATTAATGGCATTCCTTTTTCTCTTGCGATTGCCAATAACCCCGACGCAAATCCACTTTTAATTTTTCCATTTCCCTGCAAAGTGGGATAGCCATGATATGTGAATGTATCCTGCCGTTGCGAGGCATCTTTTCTAATGTAATTCAAATTTTGAATATTACAAATAAGTTGACTAAGCGTAGATTTGCCAACTCCCGCAGGCCCTCCTATTGCTACCCCTTTAATATTGCTGACCATATTCAGTAAAATTGTTTGGACTTCATCGAATCCTGTAAGTTTTCCCAGATAACTAGCAATATAATTTGTTTCCATAATTGATTTCTAACCAAATACTATATAAATGTTACTATCCTAAAATAGCAATAAGAATAATTTATAAATAAATTTTTATCATTAAAAAAATGAAAACAACAAAACTTGAAGAGATAATTCCTGAATTAATTAGCATGAATTATTATTTATTAGGTAGAAATGTGCCAATTATTGCTGGTGATGTGCCAAAAACTAATGGGAAAATTGTAGTTCAGCCTGAATCGATTACCTTAAATTTTCTAAAGGCAAAAAGAGTCTATTTAAGCAATCAAATTCATGAGGTTGGAGGACATATTAAAAGAGGATCTTTTTGGATGAATCCAAATGATTATTTTAAAAAATTTGACTTCCCTGGGCTTGCAGAAGAAATTGGTTATCGCCTTGAAGAAGGAAGGGTAAATCATCAGATCGTCAAAGAAGAAAATTATCTGATAGGATCATTGCTTATTGAAGGCCAATATAAATGTTTATATGGAGATTTTAATGCAATTAAAAAAGTCGATGGTAATCTTGAAAAGTTTGCTTATTATGCATTCTTAGGAATTACCCATTGTATATGTAAACTACCCAAAAAAATATTGATAAGTAGAGATAGATTCATGAAGAAAGCGGTAAAAAGTGAGAAACTTATATCCGAAGGATTTAAGACTTATGAAGATTTAAGGAAAAAGATTGAAGAAACTTTTGATTCAATCAAAGATAAAACATTGCTTCATTGCATTAATGCTATAAAACCTATTTATGACATTATCGCAAATGAATTTACACAAGAGGAATCATTTCAAAATAAAAATCCCTTAGAGTATGATCCAAATACCCCGAAAATTGAGAATGAAAATGAACTGGAAAAATTATTAAAGCAATTAGAAGGATTAAATAGTCAAGATAATTTTATTGATAAAAATAAAAATATAATTCCAGTACGAATATTTCCTGAGTGGGATTTTGAACAGGATTCTTATGCAGAAGCTATTGTAATCCCTGTAACTGACAGAAGCATTGTTAAATCATTTGAGCCGGACAAGAAATATTTTGAGAAAGGCTTTAATTCATCAGCATTAAATGTCAATCAAATAAGAAACAGAATTGAAAGAGAAACCTTTAGGCCCGGTATTTTAAATATAGATTCTATAATAAAAACTATTGCACTTTCAAAACAGAAAATTTCTTATGGAAGAGGAATTTTTGATTCAAGCGAGATTACTTCTCCGCCTATCACTGACGTATTAATTTCTTCTACTTTGTTTGATTTTTATAAGCGAGAAAAAAAGGATTATTACATTTATTCTTTTTTAGAAGGATTGGTAAAATCTCTGGATGATAACGAAATGCGTTATGCAATAAGATTTTATTTTGGGCATAAGGATTATGAAGATGGTATAACTATCGTTAACACCGTGAAGGATTATAATGAAAATTTTGGACAATGCCCAGGTTTTCTTTATGGTCACATGATAGAAAACATTGGGACTTCTGAATTCCCTGCAACTATTCATTATTTTAACAAAGGGAGAAGAGGCGCTGCTTTAAGACATTCATTAGAATGTTTAATTAAAGAATCTTCTAATCATTTGCAAAAAAAATATATTCTCTGTTGTGATAATGAATTATCAAATTTTGGAAGAAAAACAACCGTGCAGACAATTCCTTTTATAGATAGACCACCGATTATTGCAAAAGCTTATATGTGGGAATATGCCGATGAAGATATTAAGAAGGCATATGAAGAAGCTGAGAATCAAGGAGTGCAGATTATTGATATAAATATGCCTGGATTTTATAGTGAATCTTGTCCGGAGGGATTTATTACCCTATAACATTTAACTAAAAAATGTAAAAATCCAGCACTGAAATATTTAAATACTAAAAAAATTAGATAAGAACATGAAAAAGAGATTGGTGATAATTATAATCCTGATATTTTTAATGTCATTTATAAGTGCAAAAATTTCAATTGATTCGGAGCCTCAAGATGTTTACAATTTAGGGGACAATCTTTATATCACAATCAGTACAACCCCTTCATCAAATTATGGAAATTTGAATGTAAACCTATTTTGCAATAATAAAACTATAAATTTATTAAAGTGGCCATCTCAATTTTTTGGAGAACAGACAAATTATCCACTTCCTGTCAAAAAATTAACAAAAAAAGACTTAGAAATTGACAATATTGATGATATCGTTGGAACCTGCCAGGTTATTGCCTCTTTAGGCGAAGAAAAAGATTCTACTAAAAGTTTTATTGTAACAAAAAATGTATTGGTAACCCCGAGATTGAACAAAACTAATTACAATCCTAAAGAGCATATTACACTATATGTTGATGCATTAAAAGAAAATAATTATCCATTAGAGGGATTTATTGAGGTTACTGGAACTGCTAATTTTAAGAAGGCAATCAGCGGGGGCAGTGTTTCAGAAACATTTGTAATGCCTGAAACTACAGAACCCAGCGAATATAAATTAAATATACTTGTATATGATAAAAGCGAGGAGGGAGAAATATTAAATCAAGGTTATTCTTCAATTAAATTTGCAATTAATCAGGTTCCATCACATATCCAGACAAGCTTGTCACAATTAGAAGTTGATCCAGGAAATAATATAAGTTTTGCATTAGATCTATTTGACCAATCAGGAAAATTGATGGAAGGTGCAATATCTGTTTCTGTAATATCTCCAACTAATGAAGAAACAAAATTAGTAGTCAACTCAGGAACCACTGGCAATCTTAATTTTCAGGCAAACTCCACTCCGGGAAAATGGAAAATAATTTCTTCCTTTAAAGATATAAGCGATACCAAGGAATTTGCACTAAATGCTATTCAAAAAGCTGAATTTGAAATTTTGGAGGATTCTTCAATGCTTCTTGTCAAGAATGTGGGAAACTGCATTTACAATAAAACTATTGAAATTAAAATTGGTGAAAATATCCAGAAAATAGAAAAAATTGCAATAGGCATTGGAGAGGAAAGAAAATTTTCAATTAAAGCCCCTAAGGGGGAATATGACATCAAAATTAATGACGGGAATTCAAACGTCGAGAAAAGATTACTGCTTACTGGAAAGGCTATATCTGTAAAAGAAGCTTCTAACTTTGACGTTTTTAGCCAATATCCTATTATCTGGATTTTTATGATAATTCTTCTTGCTTTAGTCGCAATTTTTTCGCTTATAAAATTTAAAAAAACTTCTAAGTTAAAGGATAAAGTGAGAAAATTTAATCCTGAACTTGATGCACCCAAGCCATTGCCTCTTAAGACAGGAAAAGCAGAATCTAGCTTAGTTCTTAAGGGAGAAAAGAGTAATTCTTCTATTATTATTGTAAAGCTTAATTATGCTGGTTTAAGAGATACTGCTAGGGAAGAATTGGAAAAGATGCTTGAGATTGCAAAACAGAACAAGGGAGTTATAGAATACAAGGAAGATCATGTTATTATAATATTCAATCCCCTAATAACAAGAAGCAATTCAAACGAGTCCATTGCAGTAAGAACTGGATTTGACATCTTCAAAAGGTTGACAGAATACAACAGAAAGTTCGCAACTGCTATTCCATTCAATATAGGAATACATTCAGGAAACTTAATCTCTTCAGTTGAAAATGGAAGATTAAAATATACAAGCATAGAAAACACAATAATCTTGGCTAGAAAAATTTCAAGTTTAAGCACTGGAAAAATGTTAGTATCAGACAGCATAAGAAACAAAATTGTTAGAGATATAAAAGCAGAAAAAGCAGGGGTTGTAGGGAAACATAACATTTTTTCAGTTGAAAAGATTTCAGATAAAGAAGCAAACCAGCAAAAACTCGCTGATATTTTAAAAAGAATGAAATGATTAAACTAATTTGCTTTGATTTTGATGGCACTTTAGTTGATTCTTATGATTTCTATTTTAACATTTTCAGTAAAATTTTAAAGAAGCATAATTACAAATTTGATAAAAATAAGTTGAAGATTCTTCTTGGAGAAAAAAGTTCATTTATCTTGCAAAATCTTGGCGTCGAGGAAACTGAAATACCAATTTTAAATAAAGAAATTTTTAACGAAGCATTAACAAATAATCACAAACTTAAATTTTGTGATTCAATCACATCATTAAAGAAATTATCTAATGACTGTAAATTAATCATTGTTTCTAATACAAATTATAAAATTATTGAAAAGATTATGCAATCTTTTAAGATAAAACAATTATTTGACAATTTTTATTTTAATGGAAAATATTCTAAATCTTATTCTATAAAAATGATTTCTAAAAATTTTAACATTAAGCCATCTAGTATAGTTTATATTGGGGACAGATTTTCAGATATTATTGAAGCTAAAAAAGCTAGGTGTTGGTCTATAGCAATACATAATAAACTGAGCTGGTCTTCTTTAAATGAAATTAAGAAACAAAAACCAGATTTTATCATAAATAGTTTTGATGAGCTTGAAAAAGTTTTAAATATTATAAGTTAAATTTTCAATTCAATAATATCCGGCAGGTTGAAATATGATCTCAATCCTTTAAAATAATCTGAAGATGAAAGATATTTATTTTTAATTGCAGACGCCTCAGATTCTGACAAGCCTACTTTGCCTCCTGATACTGCAACACTTTCCCCATCTAATATATCTTTAACAATACTTCTATGTTTTTCATTGGATATTTGATTCAAATCCTTAATTAGTATTGACTCTAACTCTTTGATTTGAACTACATCAAGAGAATTATATTGACCATCAAATTCCTCTTCCGGTACATCGTCTTCATACTTCTCTGTATTGTATATGCTATCTATTAATTCGATTGGATTTGTATCATAATTTTTTCCCAATACTTCACAATAAAACTCCTCGAATTTAGAATCTGGAAATCCTTTTTCAACCCAAAATTTTTTGCATTCTTCTTTTGTTGGCTCTTTTTCGTTTTTATTATAAAAATCTTCAATAAATTTGTTCATTTTTTTAACGCGATTTCGCGTTACTCTTCCTAAGACATCTTCTTCTCGGGGAGCGTCAAGCATTGCTCCCCTTATTCTAAATTCTATATAAGTCTTGAATTTAGTATTTTTTTTATGATCAAAGTTATCTACACCCTCTAAAAGCCCAATATTTCCGAGAATTCTAAGGTCTTCTATATCCATTATGCCATGAAAATGTTTAGACATACGAAATGAAATATATCTCACTAGAAATTGTGATTCTAAAATTAACTCCTCTCTTAATAATGTATTTTTTGTCTTTGAATATCTGACTGCCAATTCGTTCATGAGTGAGCTTTCGTTTTCCTTATTAATTTCTGAATTGTCAAAAACGCAAAAATGGATATCTGAAGCAGCAATACACAAATCTTTTTTTCCTCTTCCATCTATTACCTGCTCCTTTACAATTTTTTCTCCTTGATCATTATTAAAATTAAATAAATCACAAAAGTCTATTCCTATAATTTCTGAAACCGGGTATGCTGAAATATATTCTAATGAACTTTTAAAATTGTATTTCCTTATAATATGATTCAATAAAAAGAATCCAAAATAATTTCCTGATTTTGTAAAAAAACGATTATATGGATCTTTTTTCAGATTTTCTAATTCTTTGCTTCCAAATCCCAAATTTACAAGATCTTTTTCAGAATAAGAATCAAACAACGGCTTGTTTTTAATTTCACGATATAATTTCTCCATTTCCTCTGCTTAATTGAAGTGCTTTAATAAAATCCCTATATCTAAAATGCATATAATTTTCTTCAATTCTCTTTTCAATATTGATTGACTTTTTGCTGGCATAACTTAAAACCCTTCCGACATCTAATGCTGTCAATCCTTCAGAATTTTCAGACAGTTCATTCATTGTATAAAATGAATCGCCCATCTCATCGATGCTTTTTTTAATTTCTGCATAAGCATTTTTTATTTGATGTTTATCAATTCTCCTTTCAATACTAATTGAATTCTTTCTTGCATAATCCAAAGTTTGCGATATATCTAATGCTGTCAATCCTTCAGAATTTTCAGACAGTTCATTCATTGTATAAAATGAATCGCCCATCTCATCAAGAATATTTTTAATCTTATCTCGATTGGTATTAATTATCTGCAATATTTTCCTGCTGCAACTGCTTTCTACTACATGAAATATGCCTGTTTTCGAAATATTATAAATAAAAGGCTTAAGATTCAGTGAAAGTAATGATGTATTAATATTATTAATTTTAAATTCAGACTTCTCATTAATCAAATCATCAAGCCAAATAAATCCTTTGAATTGTTCATTAACTTTTATAACATCTCTGCCGTATATTTCATCATCCTGATGTGGGAGAATTCCGAGGCTTATTAACTTGTTATAAAATTGATAGCTTCTTTCAGCAGGCAATTCAGAAATATCATAAATTCTTAATGGATTTATTTCACCTCTTCCAATTTCTTTTGTATTCACTCCTTGGATAATTCTCCATATTTTAGCTTTTTTTTCTAAAAATGAATTTAAATCAGTTGTTCTATTTAAAGCTAAAATTTCTACTGTTGCCTCCATCATTGCACGCTCATATTTCTGTTCTGTTGTCATCGGATTTATTCTTAATTGAGGGGCCTTTAAATTAAGATAAATCCTGTTTTTTTCAGAATCATATCTTCCAATTCCTTCAGTTAATAAATCTTTAATGCACTCAATCTCAGTTTTTCTTGTTATACCTTCAATTCCAGCTTTTTCTAGTTTGCCTTTTATTTTTTTGGCAAATACTGGAATCTTTTTTTCAACTTTGCTTCTGGTCTCTCCGTGCGAAACTTCTTCAACGCATGAAGCTATCTTCGTTGTAGCATCTTTTAATAACTTTTCTAATTCAATAACACCTGGATCATCTTCCCTGAACCTCCCCCTGTCAAATAATATTGCTCTTTCTAATCCATCGGCATTTACAATTCCAATTAATCTACGAGAAAAGATTAATTTCCCTCTGGAAAATAAACGCGCTAAATATGCTCTGGGGTCCCCTATTGCTCTTTTATTTACATAAACGTAAATTCCTGCATGCCTATCTACATTCGGGGTCACATAAAATTTTGCATTTACTTTGCCCGCATGCTCTAAATCTTTTTCAACTTTGAATTTTTTTGAGGCTTCAATTAATTTGGGCTTAATTTTTTCATCATTAATAAATATTTCAAAATCAGGCAAAATGGGAAGGTCCCATTGAAACTGATTTTTTAACTCTTCCAATGAAAATTGTTTTTCACTTTGAAACCTCAATCCTTTCATTAAAATTTCAGTTCCGCATCCGGAATTATCTATACTATACTCTTCTCCCAAAATTTCTTTATTTTGGCTTAATTGACCATCAAATTTTTCTTTTATTATTGTTTTTATTCCATCTTTTACAGTAACCATTTCATATTCATTACAAAGATAATTCAATAATATTGTAGCTACTCCAAATTTTCCTATTCTTACTCTTCCTCTTGGACTTATGGGCTCTTTCATTTTAGGGCTGTCTCCCAATCTAAAGAAATCTTCAAGGCCTGAACCTTTTTTCATTCCAGAACCATTATCTTTTATAGAAAGCATATTTTTTTCTTCGTTATAAGTTAAATCGACTCTTGTAGCATCTGCATCATATGCATTCACAACAAGCTCTTCTATTGCAGGGATTGCCCCTGTTATTACAAGTTTCGATATAAGTTCGGGAACATTCCCTCCGAGCATTCTCGATAATTTTATCTTTGATTCAGAGTTATTATCCATTCAAAAAAGGACTTTTAGCCATTTTTAAAAATTAGTATTGTTTATTATATCGGATGAAAAATAATTCTAAAATTTTATAAACTTAAATCCTCTGCAATAGATATGAAAAAGAGAGGAATGTTAATTTTAATCTTGATGCTTTGCTTAATCAGTTATTCTAATGCACAGATAACTGTTGGAAATATAAGCTTAAATCGAGTTTATTATCCCTATGAAAATATTTCGGGGGAAATAAATCTATCGATTAAATCTGAACCTATTAATCAATATTTGAACACTAACCTTAACCAAAATTTATCCTTAATTAATTTTTTTGAATTAAATGATGCAAATTATAACTGTATCCCATCTGATTGTTCGGTTAATTATAATTTAAAGGAAAGAGCTGACGAATTTCAATTGCTGGGCGATAAAACAATAGGATTTTCTCTCAAAGGAAAAAATATACAGATACAGGGAATAAGCTTTGACATGCAGAGCAATTTTTCAAAATCACAAACAATTCCATTGAAGATAAGATTTTTTGAAAATTTAATTTGGGAATTTACAAATTCTTCAGGCGAATATTCTGCTTCAAAGAATTGGGGGTGCTATAATGATTCTCTTGGGAAGCCTGAATTTTATATTCGACAGTATTACTGTGAAAAATTTGAAATTTCAAGAACTAACTCCATAAAAGCAGGGGCAAGGCTTGAAGTGAATGGCACTGACAAATTGAAATTGCTTATCAGAGATTGGACTGGACAGAATTTAGGAGATTGCGAATTCCTCCCTGCAACTGAGAATTCCTGCATTTTTAATCGGGAAGGAGGCTATAGCGCAGGGATTTATTATGTATGCATTCTTCCATCTAATACGGAAAACGTCGCGAATATTAAGCATAAAATTTATTCGGAAAATGTCAATAAAAATTGCGGGTGGCCGAGTCTTCCTTCAACTGAAAATAGCACGAGGGATTTTGGAATATTTTTAACCACTGAATTGTTTTCCTCAGCATCTTTAACTAACATAAACAATGGAGTTGTTAAAAATTTAGAATCTTCTGCAAATTCTTTTATAAGAGGAAAATTCGACGGAGATTGTTCAAATGGCTGTATATTTCCTATATTATTTCAAGGAATTCCTCAAGAAATAGAAATTTCAAATGTCAGACTAGCTTATCAGGATAATGAAGGTTCCAAAGAACTTAATGACTTTTTTAATTTAGAGGTTAAGCCTGCAGATGTGGATTTTTCAGGCATATTAAATCTGAATTTGAGTGGATTTAACGTTCAGTCTTCTGGTGATAAAAATCTGCAGATAAAATTAGGAGAAACAATTTTATTTGATAATAACATTTCTGTTTTGGATGCTCCAATAATTCAGGGAATTTATCCTTTGAACCCGCCTGCAGGTGTGCCGGTTATATTTACTGCAAAATTAATCAGCAAAAAAAATATCTCTGCTTATTATTGGGATTTTGGCGACGGGATTAAACAAACTGCATATATCAATTCAATCAATCATACATATAAAGAAGCAGGATCTTTTATTATCCTCTTAAACGTGACGGATTCGTCAGGAATAATGTCTTCAAAAAGTTTTGAAATATTTACTGGAACTCCTGCAGAGATTGTTGATATTATTCTAAAGATTAAACAAGATAAGCTGAAAAAGACCGAAGAAAGCATGAATAAGTTTTCTTCAGAGTGGTATTTTAATGGACTTCAGAATGTTGTAGCTCTTAATTATTATAAAGATGAATTAAAAAAAATTGAGGATGGAAAAGTGAATGCTTCAGAAGAGGAAAATTTAAAATTTGTTACAACTCTGCAAAATTTGAAATTTCCGTCTTTAATTTTTTCCAAGGGCACTTCAACAACCCCTCTTTCGACAGATCTTGAAGATATTGATGCAAGTCAAGTTGCATTGATTTCCGAGGAAGAAATTGAAAATCCTGATGCATATTCAGAACAAATAAGTAAATGGCAAAATGAAAATTATAATTCAAGCTTAATACAAAATCAGAAGATTATGCTTCTTAATGAAGATAAAGAAGATGTTGTGATTGATATTTATGAATTAGACATTGTATCTAATTCAGATGAAGATTCTTATTTTTTGATAAGCAAACCAAGAGAAGAACTGTTCTTTGAAAATGAAGATTCTGCTGTGGAAGGGCAGGAAGGCTATACCGTTGTATCATTAAAGCCAAATGAGAGAAAAAAATTAAATTTTTACAAGAAAAACGACGAGGAATTGATATTCTTTGCTTCTCCCAAATTAAGCTCTCTTCAAGAGCCGATTGAAATTAAAGTTGAGGCATGCAATTTCAATAAAATATGCGAAGAGGATTTAGATGAAAATTCCAAAAATTGTCAAAATGACTGCGGAGGCTTTTTTAGCATAAGGCTGATATTTCCAATTTTGGTGATATTATTTGGCCTGATAATTTATACTATTTTGCAGGTTTGGTACAAAAACAAATACGAAACATTTTTATTTAAGGATAGATCCTATTTATTTAATTTGCTGATGTTTATTGATAATGCAAGAATTAGGGGAATAGAAGAGGGGGAAATAAAAGAGCAATTGAAAATCCAAAAATGGTCTGGTGAGCAAATATCTTATGCATTAAAAAAATCTCTTGGAAAAAGGACTGGCATGTATGAAATCATACCTATAGAGAAAATTTTCGCCTG
This sequence comes from Nanobdellota archaeon, assembly GCA_049324275.1. Classification (GTDB taxonomy): domain Archaea; phylum Nanobdellota; class Nanobdellia; order Pacearchaeales; family GW2011-AR1; genus JBMOLG01. Next base: position 113,154 of record JBMOLG010000006.1, read on the forward strand.
GTTTCGGATTAAAAAAGCCAGACAAAACATTAATAAACCACAAATCCAAGGAAATTATTAGAGATGGTAATAAAAGTTATTAAAAACTTTGCAAAAAGGGTGTTTTCAGGAATTTTTAAAGCTAAGGGACAAATTAAATTAGGATTTTATGGCCCGCCTAACGCTGGAAAAACGAGCCTTGCTAACAGGATATGTATGGACTGGCTTGGAGAGGAGCTTGGAAGTGTAAGCAAAATACCTCATGAAACTCGTGAAATTCAATTTAAGGAACATGTTGTGATTGAAAAAGATGGCAAAAAGGTTGAACTAAAATTGGTTGATACTCCTGGCATTGCAACTAAGATTGATTTTGAAGATTTCTTGAAATTTGGAATGAATAAAAAAGATGCTCAGATAAGAGCAAAAGAAGCAACACAAGGAATTGTTGAAGCTATAAAATGGGTAGAAGATATGGATGCAGTGATAGTTGTCCTTGATTCTTCAACTAATCCTTATTCACAAGTTAATATAACGATCATTGGAAATCTTGTTGCCCGAAAAATACCTGTATTAATTGTTGCGAATAAAATAGATCTCAAAAAAACAGATATTAAAAGAATAAAAGCTGCATTTCCCGAATATGAAGTTGTCGGAATTTCAGCAAAAACAGGGAAAAATATGGAGGAATTTTATGAATCCTTGTTCGAGCTTGTTAAAAAAGTAAGGTGATAAGATGGTGAAAAATAATTCAAGAACATCGGAAGAAGATGATTTAGTAATCTACTTTATGCCATTTAGTGAAATAGAGGGCGAAAGTTCAATTGGTAAAATTAAAAAGCTTTTAGGATTAGTGCTTCAAAATAAAGTCATAATTTTGCAGGGAAAACTTAGCCCGGTTGAAGAATCAAGATTAATTGAAAATACTATGGCTTTGATTGGAAACATAAGAGATTTTAAAGGAATTGAAATTGCAAGCATTTCAAAATATAACGAATATCAAAATTTGTTTGACAAAATAAGGCATAATATTGCAAAAATTCTTATTGGAGACCATGATATTATGACCATAATCGGGCCTGCAAACATTGTAAAGGCTATCAAAAGAAATCCAAAAAAGATTGAATTATTGTTAAAAAGATCTTAATTAGATAAATATTTAACATAGAATACTTAATTTTATATATAGTCAAAATTTAAATTAAAAATTTACAGAAAATGCCACACCAATGCATACACTGCTCGAGAATAATTGAGGCGGGAAGCCATGAAATCTTAGAAGGATGCTCAATTTGCGGAGGAAAATTCTTTTTTTATGTCAGAGATGAAGATATGGCCCGGCTTAAAGAGAAAAAATCAAATGAAGCTGTTAAAACTATTGAATTAAATCCTATTGAAAAAAAACAAGTTGAAAAGGAGATTAGGGATATATTGAATATAGAAGATGAAGCAGAGCCAGTCATTCTCGATTTAGAATCAGTAAAGGTTTTGGGACCTGGGAAATTTGAAATTGATCTTGTGAGATTAATGAATAAAAAACCCATAGTTTTCAAGCTTGAAGAAGGGAAATATGTCATTGATTTGGAATCGGGGTTTGATAGGAAAAATTAAAAAACAATTCCTCCAAAGTAATCGATGTGAGTTTTAATTCCAAATTTTCCCAAAGTATTTATTACAGTCTCACAAATTTTATCTCTTTTGTTCATTAAATAATTTTCATTAAAAGGAAGAAAAAACAGAGACAATCCAAATCTATCTAAAGGAATGCTAAACTCTTTGGAGTGATAATAATCGCCATATTTATCACGATAAGTGGCTAAGTTTAGTAAAAGATCGATAAAATAATTCTCTTCACGTTTTCCGCATCTGATTGTTGAATTGATTTTTTTTATTTCTTCTGAACTAAAATTTCCTGCAATAAAATTGATTAAATCGCTATTAGTAGATAGAAATCTTTTATTTAAGGGATTTATAACTCCATATGTAGCTTCGTCAATTATTGAATAAATATTTGATCTTTCGAGAGATTTTTGGATGATATCTGATACTTTTGTGCACTTTTTAAGAAGATTTTGCCCTTCCCTTAGAGGAAGATAACAATCATCAGGAATTCTTTCTTTAAAGATAGTTTTTGTTTCAAGAGAGTGTGGAATATAATAATTATATTCTTCAATAAATATAGGGGTTTTTATTTCAGCTTCAACACCATAAAATGTTCTTTTTGGATAAATTATGCAATTCTCTATAAAAGAATATTTTCCTTCTGGATAAATGTCTTCATAAAATTTATGTTTTAGAATTTTAACATATATTTCTTTTGATTGATAATCCCTTCTTATTGGTTCTATTAAGTCTTTAATTTTCTCTTCAATAGACTCTCCTTTTTCTTTTCTGAATATATTTTCAAATATCATAAAAATTCTTATATAGTCTAGATCAAAAATCTTTGTTGCCATAATATAACAACAAGTTTATATATAATTAAATATACCAATTTCTTATGGAAATTGAAGCAACATTAAATGAAATAGGCTTAAATGATGATGAAATAAAAATTTATATTTGCCTACTTAAAAAAAACTCTCAATTAGCGAGTGATATATCCAGAAATACAAAAATAAATCGTTCTCATGTTTATCAATTATTGGAAAGATTAATTGCAAAAGGATTTGTTAGTTATATAATCAAAAATAATAAAAAGTACTTTAATTCTATAAATCCTGAAAAGATTCTGGAAATAATCAAGGAAAAAGAAAATAAATTGAAATTAGTAATGCCGCAATTATTAGATTTGTCATGTTCTTCCTCATTAAAGCCAAAGGTAGAAATTTTAGAGGGGAAAGAGGGAATTAAGACTATATTGAATGAAATATTAAGATTAAACAAGAATTGGTTTGCATTCGGAAGTTCCGGCATGGCTCCTGAAATTTTACCTTATTATGTGGAAGCCTGGGAAAAACAAAGAGAAAAAAGAAAAATTTCTCTAAAAGCAATTTTAGATATTTCTGAACAAGGAAGAAAAAGGGGCAAGGAACTTTCTAAGTTGAAATATACTCAAATAAAACATATTGCTTCAGAAAATTCAAATCCTTCTTCAATATGGGGATATGGGGATAGAATTGTATTCATCATTTGGAACAAAGAAAATTCTTTTGCAATAAGAATCATCAGCGAGGAGATTCTGGAAAAATATGTAGGATATTTTAATCTTCTCTGGAAATCTGCTAAAGCATGAATAAAAATTTTTAAACCAGGATTGTCTTAATTAATCATGAAATTTGAATCTCTTTTTAATCAAATTTTGAAAAATAACTCCTTATCAGATAAAGAATTTAAGGACTTGAAAAAAAGAGCAGAAGAGATTATAAAAAAAGTGTCAAACAAAAATTTGAAATTGATAATTGGCGGGAGCCTTGCAAAATCGACAATTATCAGAAAAGAGCTTCAGGATATTGATATCTTTGCTGTATTTGAAAAGGAAGAAGATACTTTAAATCTTGAAAAAATTCTTCGGGCTAAATTAACTTCATTTGATATAAGAAAAGTCCATGGCTCCAGGGATTATTTTCAAATCAAAGAAGGGCAGATAATTTTTGAAATAATTCCAGTTGTAAAAGTGAAAAACAAGCCAAATAATATTACTGATTTATCTTTAAGCCATGTAAAATATATCAAGGATAAAATAAAAAAAAATCCGAAATTACCTGATGAAATCAAATTAGCGAAGATGTTTTGTCACGCGCAGAATTGTTACGGAGCAGAAAGCTACATTAATGGATTCAGCGGATATGCCTTAGAAATTTTAATCAGTTATTATGGAAGTTTTTTGAAATTTTTAAAATCTCTTGATAAGAAACAAAATTTTGTTGATCCTGCGAAATATTACAAAAATAAAGAAGAAGCTAAATTAAATCTGAATGAAAACAAGCTACAATCTCCTATAATTCTGATTGACCCTACGTATAAATATAGAAATGCATGTGGAGGATTATCTTATGATACATTTGAAAAATTCAAAAAAGCCTCAATCGATTTTTTGAAAAAGCCAGACTTAAAGTTTTTTGAGAAAAGAGAACTGGATGTAGAAAAAATAAAAAAACTTGCAAAAAAGAGACAATCGAGATTTATTTCTATTGAATTAAGGACGGAAAAGCAGGACGGGGATATTGCAGGAACAAAAATGAAAAAATTTTCTCGATTTATCCTTGATGAATTAGAAAGAAAACAGCAGAAGGTTTTGTTTGATGAATTTGATTATAAAAATAATACTGCAAGGTTTTTTTTGATTGTCAAAGAAAAAAATGAGATTGAAATAAAAGGCCCGCCAGTCTCAAACAAAATTGCTGTTGAAAATTTTAAAAAGAAAAGAAGATATATATTTGAAAAGAATGATTATATTTATACCAAAGAAAAAATTGAATTAAAAGGCATATTTAATTTTATAAAAAAGTTTGAAAAAGATATGGACGTTGAATTTAGTATTTCTGAAAATATCTTATAGCTTGTCAAAAGCTTTAAATATAAGAAATATTGTACAAATCTAATCTTTTAATGAAAGGAGGTCAATAAAAATGAAAAATTCATATATAATTTTGGCGATTCTTTCTGTAGTCATATTAATTGGTTTAGTCAGTGCAGAATTTTCTCCTATAACCGGCAATGCTGTTTGGGGGCTTTTTCATTGTTCAACAAAAAGTAAATGTCCTGCGGGTGAAGGAGATTGTGATAGCAACTCTGAATGTTTAACTGGATGGTGCCATTATAATGTAGGTGGAAAATATGGGCAATCTTCAGATTTGGATGTTTGCGAATGCAATGAAGGAACAATTTGGAGCCCTTCAAGCAAAACTTGCGTTTTGAACAATTCAAAAATTCAAACACAGAATCAAACTCAAACACAGAATAAGACACAAAATGTTTCAGGAGGTTCTGGCGGTGCGGGGGGGAATATGAGTCAAACACAAACACAGAATCAAACACAAACAAATTCTACAATAAAGGCAACGGGAGACACAATTTTAATGAAATCTCCTAATGGCAAGGCATGGAAATGCGGGCCTAATGATTCTGGGAATTGGAATTGTATAGCTGCTTAAATTTTTACTTTTATTTTTTACCTTTTTCTTCTTTTTAATTAATTAAAAATAAGTCTAATGCAAAATTTTTATTTGTTGATTCATATTTTCTTGAGTTTTCTAGATCAAGATTAGATAAATATTTTCCAAATCGTTTTATGCAGAAACAAACTTCATCTCCTTCTTTAAATGATGGCTCTTTTGGAAATTTTTTATCAAGATAAACATCTTTCTCAAGCTTCCGCATCCTTTGCCCAAGCTCTTCTGTTGCTTCTAATTGCTCACCTTTGTCATTAATTAGGCTATAAGTAACAAGATACGTGTCTCTTTGAATTACACAATTTATGACAATATTCCTTGTAAATTCTTCTGACCATTCAATTTTTTTGAATTTAGTATCTGCATAACCCGAATGAATCCATTTTTCAGTATTTATGATTCTGCCATTAACCTCTTTGTATAAAAATTTTCTGAAAAACTCTTTTATTGCCATAAACTTAATTAAGAAATTGATTTTTAAATTTAATCATCTTTCCAGGCTAAATCAAACATGTAAGCTAATGCTTCTGCAAAATAAGGAGAATTTATCCAAATTCCATAATCAAAATCTTCGTGAACTGATGTTGGCTTTATTGTGAACACAAGCTCCTTTCTGTCAACTATCAAGAATCTTGAATTCATCTTCTTGCTTTTTATCAAAACTTTAAACTTCTTTGATAATTTTTTTGCTTCTTGATCAGAATCAGATATCATTACCCTTATGTCAATTTTTCTTTTTCTTAATTTGTCAAATATATCTGAGAACATTTTAGCTTTGACAGCTAATTCATAACTTGAACTTATCAAATAAACAGATTTTTCTGCACTTTCCATAATGTGCCTCATCTGCATATAGAGATTGTTTCTTCCTTTTATTGATGTAGAGATTTCCTGATTTTTTATAGGCTCTATTCCTATTGAGTATAATTCCTGCAATTCTTTGTATTCAGGTGTTTCTTTTAAATTAGTCAATGCATTTACTCTTTCTTCTGCATTTTTCATTGTATTATTTTTAAGTTTTTCAAGAATAATATTTGGCTTTACTGCGATATACTTAATTGGCTTGCCCAGTTTCTCAACAACAAATCCTCTTTTTTCAAGGCTTTCTAAAACATCATATGTCCTGCTTCTTGGAACACTGGAAATTTCTGCAATTTCACCTGCTGAAGAAACCCCTTTAGATAATAAAGCGAGCCATACCTTTGTTTCATAAATGTTTAAATCAAAATAGTCTTTAATCTTCTTTATTAATTCTGTTTTTACAAGCATTTTAACTCCGTGTTTTTACTACTAACTCAAACAAAAGATATTTATAAATCTTTCTGTCTGTTATCTTTTAAAAGTGACTACAAGAAAAATTTATAAACTTGTAAATTCTATTGCTCAATTATTGATTACTGCTTCTATTTCCACGGCGCATGCCCAAATTGTATAATCAATTCTGCATCGCTATTCGGCAGGTCGCAAGCCCCAAAACAACTGCCAAGCCAGATAAAAATATCTGTTTCAATATTTGCATTATTTTTAATATAATCTGTAATTGCTGTTGCATAAGGCTTTAGCCCATCAGGAAGTTGCAGAAGGATTTTTTTTGGCTTGGTTTTTTGAATTTCTTTTATGATCTTGTCTAACTCTAATTCATATTTTTCCTCAAGTTGCTTAATAGTTCTTTCTTCCATATTTTTATACAGAAAGAGGATTTATTTATTTTGTTGTTTCTATAAATAAAAATAAAAAATTTATTTTAGGATAGAATTAAACTAAGAATCTTTTTTGATCTGATGTTTTAAATTTATGATCATATCCTTGTTTATTACTCTGGACCAGGAGATTATTTGTAATCACATCAGGTGTAAGATATGCTACCATTGGAAGTTGTTTAATTAATTCTTCGGTTGGTAAGATTATCCCTACTGAGTTATTACTCTGACTTAGCCCAAAACCATATTTTCTGAATACACTATGTAAATCTTCACTCATCTTAGTAAATTCTTCAGTTTTTGAAGTATATAAAGTCCCAATTTACCTTCAGGTTTATAATCTCTGAATATTTTGGTTTTGCCATAAACTCCAAGTAACATATTCTGTTCAGTGACTTTCATAACTTCAAGGATTCTTTTTCTTGCATCTTCATTCTCAATTCTTCCTGTTAAAGTTATTAGGTCAATATCGCTTTTATCTATATCTTTTATTGCTTCTTCAACAGTTCTAAATTCTAATACCCCTCCTGAAATCTTGTATAAGTAATCTTTATCCCAACTTGATTCTATTTCTACATCATTAAATTTATATTGTCTCATTTTTATTTATACCTCCTTACATCTATTAATCTCAAATATTCCAATTGATATATCCCCCATTATCCACCCTTTCCAAATATTTTGTTTTATCAAAAATTAAATTATGATGCTCTTGAAATGATTTTATTAATCTCAAGAATAAATCCTGACTTTTTTCAGATTCCTGCCAAATTTTATTTTTTATATCGATCCATGGACTATTCTCATCAAATGATTTATAATCCTCTGCCCATTCAGTAGGCATTATTTTGTTTTTGATTGAATCAGCAATATTTGAGTAAATTTTGCACATTACTCCATAATAAATAGAATGAAAATCTTCATTTGCTTGTTTTCTCATTTCGGGTTCAATCTGATTAAGCCTTATGATAGAATGCAATCGGTAAAAATCTTCTGCCAAGTCCATTATCTCTCTGTTTTGTGTTAGTGATCTTATACATCCATTTCTGTTCAATCCATTAAATCCACTTTGTTGACATCCACTCTCAATATTGAAAAATTCTCTACCAAACATCATTCCTTCTAATTTTGGTGAAATATCCTGCCAAAATACTTTCTTATGCATTTTATCTCTTTTATGATTATTAGCTTTCTCTAGAAAATAAGCGAAATTTTTCTGTCTTTGTTCATAATTAGTTCCGTTGAAAAAGTCAGGATATTTTTGCCAGGCATTGAATTTTGTTATTTGGTAATCTCCCAAGGTTATTTTGTTAGATACATTCCAATCTTCAAATTCTTCCAATATCTTATCAAAATTTTCTATGCCAAAAAAGAAACCTGATAGATAAGTTAATGCTGCTTTATGTCCATAATTTACATATTCAGGTTCTCTCTTGTATTTATCTAAATTATTCTTGATATTTTGGTGTAAATTCTCTATTTCTTGTTCAAGTTTTTTTATCATTTTGTTATCTCCTAATAGTAATCACATAATTAAATACAATATAAACATTTATCCTACAATTTTGTAGGATAATAGAAAGGAATAAAAACATTAAAATATCTTGTTGAGATATGGATACAAAAGCGTTAGAAGAAATCGGATTAACGCAAGGGGAAATTAAGGTGTACCTTGCTTTGCTTGAATTAGGTGAAAGTTCAGCAGGGACAATACTCGAAAAGGCAAAAGTCCAAAATTCTGTTTTTCATCTTTGCATTAACCAACTTATCGAAAAAGGATTTGTTTCATATGCAAAAAAGAACAAATTCAGATTGTATAAAGCAGCAGATCCAAATAACCTTTTGATTTATCTTAAAGATAAAGAAAAACAAATTCAAGAACTCCTGCCTGAGTTAAAATCAAAACAATCTTTAAAAATAGGAAAAGAGCAAGTTGAATTATTCGAGGGAATAAAAGGCATAATCACCTTATTAAATGAATTGATTACAGATGCTAAAAAAGGTGATGAATTTTTGTTTTTTTCCCCTGAAATTGAAGAAAATGAAGAGATCCAGAAATTTTATGAAAAGTATGATTTAAAGAGAAAAGAAAAAGGATTAAGCGTGAAAGGAATCGCTCCTGAAAATCATAAACAATTCTTTGAAAAGAGAAAATATATCAAGATGAAATATACTAAAATCCCCCTTCCTGCGAATACTGGAATGTGCAATGATAGAGTTGCCATTATCTCTTGGGAAGAAAAACCTATGGGAATTTTAATTTATTCTAAACACATTGCAAAAAAACAAAAAGATTTTTTTAATGCCTTATGGAATTTTTGTAAATGATTAATCTTTAATATCAAAAATAGTTTATTTTAATTCTGTCATGAGACTTCTATTTAAAGCTATCAACCCAATCTTTAAAAAGCATTTTCTCTTTAATCAATTATGAAACATACATGGAAGATTACTTTTATTCTTTTAACTATGTTTTTAGCCACACAATTTATTGGATTGATTGTTATCAATGCGTATTCTCCTACTCAAAAGATAATCATAAATCAGAGTACAGGTCAGGAAGAAATTGTCAATGTTCATGAGCCTCTTCCTTATGGAATGGAGCCTCCTCAGACAGAGCAGAAACTGAATCTTATTTCAATAATCATTTCATTTACTATTGCCATTAGTTTAGTCTTGATTTTTATAAAGTATAAATTTAAATTTATAATTAAAGCATGGTTTTTTATAGTCGTTGCATTAGCATTGGCAATATCTTTGAATGCTTTATTAATGTCCGCATTCCCGAATCTTAAATTTGCACAATTTAATTATGCAAGTTCTCAAATTAGTTATCTTGCCTTGAGCATGCTTGTCTTGAGCATTATTATATCTTTTCTCAAAGTTTATAGGCCCAATTTTATTTTGCATAATTTGACTGAACTATTTATTTATCCTGGAATTGCGGCAGTGTTTGTGCCTATATTAAATGTAGTAAGCATTATTTTTTTGTTAATTCTGATTTCTATCTATGACATGTGGGCAGTTTGGCATTCGGGAATAATGCAGAAGATGGCAAAGTTTCAAATAGAAGAATTAAAGGTGCTAGGCGGATTTTTGGTTCCATACATTCCTGCAAATCTAAAGAAAAAACTTAAAAAAATGAAAAAATCAGAACTGAAAAATAAAAAAATAAAAATTTCACTTGCAATACTTGGGGGTGGAGACATCGTCTTCCCAATAATTACTGCAGGTGTTTTTTTAAGAAATTCTTCATTTGGATTAATTCCTGCACTTTTTGTAATTTTTGGCGCATTTTGCGGTTTGTTGTTCTTATTCTTAAGATCTGAGAAAAAGAAATTTTATCCTGCTATGCCATTCATAACTATAGGAATATTTGCCGGAATAATTTTAAGTTTTTTAGTGAAATTAATTTCATTAAGTTTCTTTATGCTTGTCTAGGCTTTTTCTTTTCTTTCTCAATTATAGAATTTATTGCTAATTCTTCCAAGCTCCCAAGCGGAAATTCCAGCCCTTGTTGCTTAAATGCCTTAGCCTCATGAGTCTCAGAATCAACAATCATTGGAATTGCGAGATAAAAGGCATTTTCATATTTGTTATTGATTTCATGCATTTGCTCTTCAAATTTTTTATTGAGGTTAACTTCTAATTTTTTATATTTTTCCTGAATCTTCTTCTTTGCTTCTTCCCTTGGATTTTTGTTTAATTCATTAGTTTTTTGCTGATTTAACTTCCCTTTTTCTTCATTAAATTTTTTTTGAAGTTTTTCAGTCCCTGAAATCTGTTCATCATACATTTTTCCAACATTTTTTGCAATATCTGAAACAAAATTTTTTTCTCCATATTTATGAATCGCATCTGCTGCTTTATGCTCTAAAGATTTTTGATGTCTCTGCATTAACTTTGCTTCTCCCCCCGCCTGCATTGTCCAAGCAGTCTTTAGAAGATCTGATTTTAATCCATTAAACACCTGTTTATCAAAATAATTTTTGATAAAATCCTGCTGTTTTTTTGAGAATTTTTCCTGAATCTTCTTCTGATCTTCTTTGCTTGCTTTCTCACCCAAGGCTTTCAATGATTTTTGGGCTTCCAATTGCATCTTTTGCATTTCCAAATCAAAATAAGAAATGTCATGAATTTGCCTGACTACTTCATTGTATTTTGCATCTTTTTTTCCGAATATTGGAGATTTTAGCCCATATTGAATTAGATTTTTATCTTCTATATTTTCTACAATTTTTTCAACATTAGCGACGCCATATTTTAAAAAGGTCCTTCTTGAAGCATCTGACAAGAATTCTTTTACATTTGGCAAATTGGCAAGATTTTCTTTTGCTTCATTTTGATCTGGATTTTCGGTAAATAATTTTTTGAATGTTGGTTTGTTGTATAAGATTGATGCATATTCTAAAAGCCCTTGTTGGCTGTCTAAATGCGTGCCTTCTAATTGTTTATAAAATCCAAATTTTGCAGCAAAATCCTTTGCATTAAATTTTTCTATCCCCTCAAACGGGATATAATTATATCCCGGAACAGTTTCCTGCGGTTTATGAGCCTGTTGTGGTGCAAATTGATTTGCCATAAGCTTATAGGATTTTTTAATTTATAAATCTTTCTCATGTTACATCTGTTTAGTAGTTATATTTTTTGGGAAATAGTTTTAAGCAGAAGTGTTCTTATTATTTTATGGATGAAGGGGGCTTAACTTTAGCTGTTCGAAACATTTTAGAGCAGGAGTTGTTTAAATCCAGGATAAATTACGATTCTATTGACATCCGATTTTATGATATCAAAAGTGTCGGAGTTCAGGGTGATGGGAGGACTTATCACAATCCTGTTGAAATTACATTAAAAAAAGACGGAGAAATAATTTGGAATCAGGATTTTTTGGAAAAAATAAGCTCAAGGATTACTAATGAGATAGAAATGATTAATCGGGTTGTTTATACATTGAGATAATATTATTTTCTGCCTTGCAACTCTAAAAATGCCTTGACTTGCTGGACAAACGAATCTGTTTTTTCTGCTAATTTGTCTTCATATTGTTCTTTTGTAGTTCGTATGATATACTTGTCATAAATGCTTCTCATAAATTTGTAAGTTGGTGTTGATTGCCATCTGTCTTCATAATCGCTGACAATTGTTGCTGTAAAAGATATTTTTATTTCACCTTTATTTGTCTTTTCTTTTCTTCCATCTCTTTCAATTTCTGCTTCATTTAATCCTAAAATCTGCCATTTTACTTCTATCACATTCTTAAAATAATCTGAAATTTTTTTTCCTGCTTCCCATGAGATTTTAATCTCTTTGCCGATTGGAGTATCTTTTTCAGCATATTCTTTTTCAGCTACATTATAATTGCTGTCTTTTAAAAATCCAAAACAGAAATTGTAAAGGTCGCTAAAATTAAAATAGCCTTTATGTTTTATAGTTTGATCAAATACAGTTGATTTCTCAGACATATTACACCTTTTTGATATTTATTTAGATTAATTTATCTTTTTAAAACTATTTATTTTTTTGCCAGACTGTAGTATAAATAATGTGCAGATGATTACTACCGTGACGGCTGAAAATGAATCCCTTCTCAAGCAGTTCCTGAAATCTTTCCTTATGCAATTTGACTACACAGGTTTTTGGATTTAAAATTGTAGGATAATATCTTCGATAAAGCCCCCCATCTATGAATAATCTTTGCGGTGGAATCTTATCTACTACACTAAATCTTGTTTTTTCTATATTTATGCCTAAATTTTCGGAGCAATCCCTATATTCTAATGTTTTGCCTTCTTTTAATTCAGAAATATCTTTATCGTATAATTGTATTGATATATGACCTGCGTGCCTTAATGCTGATGCGTTCATTTTAATTGATTTGGCCATAGAAGTTTAAATCTTTATATGCCTAGTAAAAGGATCATTTAGAGTTGAAACAAAGTTCACAAATCCATTGGTTATCATCATTTAACAGAAGGTCATATTGCCCGCAGGATTCACAAATTCCGTGCTTATTTTTTATTTCACCGCTTCTCTTTAATTTTTCGGTTTCTTCTCTTATTTTTATATTTTCAGCAATCAGTTGATATAATCCTGGCTCAATTTTTAAGATATCATTCAAGGTCAGCATTCCGATTACATTTCCATGCTCAACAACAGGCAATCTTCTTACTCTTGTCTTTTTTATTTTATCGAGTGCTTCGCTAATATCTGCTGATGGTGAGATTGTAATAACTTTTCTTTTCATTAAATCCCTTGCCTGAACTTTGTTTAAATCGCGTGATTTTTTTACAATTGACCATATGATGTCTTTTTCAGTTAATATTCCAAGCAATTTTTCGTTTTCTTTAACAATCAAAGAGCCGACTCTTTTTTTAGCCATTGTTTCGGCGCATTTTTTTAAATCTGTTGAAGGAGAAACATAAATAAAATTCCGAGTCATTAAATCGCCAACCCGTATGCCTATTTTCATCACATATAAAACTAAAGGATCTTTTATAAATTAACATTGAATCCAAAATATATTTTAATCTAAAATAATCTTTAAAATAAATTTAATTTTAAAGTGAATATTTTTATGGCAAATATTGAAAAAAATTTGGAAAAGAAACATTTAATTGCGGGTCTTTTTGGATTAATCTGCCCGATGCCTGTTTTTGGCGAGGCGTTACTGGCTTATTCTTTATATCCAATAGAGAAAGAGATATTTAAAGAGGATACATTGACTTTTTTTGCATCTTTTGCAACATCAACTTTGATAAGGCTTCCTGCATATAATCGTTTTTATCTTCCAATAATAAGTTATTGCAAAATTTTTATGAATTAATTTCTCTAAAACAATAATACTTATAAACAAATTTTCATAGAGTTAGTCATGGCTGAAAAACCAATATATGTTTCTCCAGAAGATGTTCAAAGAACTTTGGGCAGGGATGCACAGAGAAATAACATACTTGCAGCAAGAATTTTGGCTGAGACTGTTAAAACTACGTTGGGCCCAAAAGGAATGGACAAGATGCTTGTTGATTCAACCGGAAATATTATTGTAACTAATGATGGGGTTACCATATTAGAAGAGATGGAAATTGAGCATCCGGCAGCGAAGATGATTGTTGAAATTGCAAAGACTCAGGAGGGAGAAGTTGGCGATGGAACTACTACTGCTGTAATGCTTGCGGGAAAATTGCTTGAGAATGCGGAAAGATTATTAGACCAGAAGATACATCCGGCTGTAATCACAAAGGGATATAGATTAGCTGCTGAAAAATCCCAAAAGATTTTGAAAGAATTAGCAATTGAAGTCAATAGTGAAGAGGAATTGTTAAAGATTGCACAGACAGCAATGACTGGCAAGGGTGCCGAATATGTCAAGGAAAAATTTGACAGCATTATTGTGAACTCGATAAAAAATATTGCTGAAAATGGAAAGGTAAATCTTGACAACATTAAGATAGAAAAAAGAAAGGGGCAATCAATCGAAAATACTGAATTAATTGAAGGAATTGTGTTGGATAAGGAGAGAGTTTCATTAGATATGCCTGTGAAAGTTTCAAATGCAAAAATTGCTTTGATTGATGCTGCAATTGAAATAAAGTCTCCTGAAAGGGAAACAAAGATTTCTATTTCAAGCCCGGAACAGCTGCAGAATTTTTTGAATCAGGAAGAGGAAATTTTAAGAGAAATGGTTAACAAAATAAGAAATGTCGGGGCAAATGTTGTTATCTGCCAAAAAGGCATTGATGAAATAGCTCAGTTTTATTTTACAAAATTGGGGATTTATGCTTTAAGGCGGGTTGCGCGCTCTGACATGCAAAAACTAGCAAAAGCAACAAATGCGAAGATTGTCTCTAATTTAAAAGAGCTAAATGGAAATGATTTGGGATTTGCATCAGTTGTTGAAGAAGTAAAAGAAGGTGAAGAAGCAATGACTTATGTAAGAGGGTGCAAAAATCCTAAGGCTATTACAATTCTTATTCGCGGAGGAACAGAGCATGTTATTGATGAGATTGAAAGAGCATTAAAAGACGGGCTTGGTGATGTTGCAGCTGTTCTAAAAGATTCAAAGATTGTTGCAGGCGGAGGGGCAATTGAAATTGAATTAGCAAAGAGATTAAGAGAATTTTCAAAGACCTTAAAGGGAAGAGAGCAGTTGGCTGTAGATGAGTTTGCTTCTGCTTTGGAATTCATTCCAATTACATTAGCCGAAAATGCCGGGCTGGACCCATTGGATGTTTTGACTGAATTGAAAGTCAAGCACGAATCTGGAAATAAAAATTTTGGATTGAATCTTTTTACTGAAAAAATCGAAAATACATTTGATAATGGAATTATTGAGCCATTAAAAATAAAAACACAAGCAATAACTTCTGCATCTGAAGTTGCAATCATGATTCTAAGAATTGATGATGTTATCGCATCAGGGAAATCAAGACAGCATTCTCCAAACATGTCTGCTATGAAAGATTATGATTAATTCTTGTTAAGATACAATGAAAAATTCAGATGATTAAATATTAATCCTTCTTTTATTTTAATAATCTTTAAAATTTCTTTATCAGTTAATTTGGATATGCTTTTCCTTAAATACAAATCTAACTCATTAATGTAATAATCATTTAAGAAACTTAATTCCTGAAATGAATAATTTTTAAACTCTCTGTCAAAATCTTTTGGCTCATAATTCCTAAATTCTTTTTGCCCTTTTGTCAGGCTGATTAAATCTTTTTTAAGTTTATCTTTAATCTTGCTAATTTCAGCAATTTCTTCATTTGATAGGCTATCTAAATTATTATGTAAATATTTTTTTAAATCTGAAATCCAGAATTTATTGAACTCGATTAAAAATAAAATTGATTTGAAATCATAACTCTTTTCCATATTATTAATTAAAATATCAATCTTATAAATTTTTTTAATTTTGGCTTATATATTCTTTCTTTCTCCAACTCCTCATAAAAGAAAATACCCTCTTTAATCCATTGATTTTTGATCATATCATAAAATTCTATCTGATTATTGCTTGATTCAACTCTATGAACTAAAAATAAGTAAGCATATTTCCTAAAACTTCAATTGTTCTTGCATCTTTTACATAAACTGCCGCTTCTAAAGATTTCATGTGCGTAGTAGGCATTTTTCCTGGATTATAGTTTGATAAATTTATTTTTCATCTTTGTCTATTCCAAAATGAGACACAATAAAGGTGGCATTTTCTTCTACTAAAACTTTAAGAGCCTTAATTTTTTCATAGAGCAAAGTTTAAATATCAGTTTAATGCCCAATTTTTATGGAATTACCTGATTCAGAGATATATGAGCAAGAATTAGAATATATGCCGTATAAGGATTCACTAAATAAAGTGATTAGCTATATCAGCGAAAATGCTCCGCAGAATGGAAGCCTGATTGATTTAATGTGCGGTCCTGGATATTTGCTAGGAAAGATTGCTTTAGCCAGAAGAGATTTAAAATTAGAAGGATCTGATATTGATGAAAGATATATTTCATTTGCAACACAAAAATATCCTCATCTTAAATTTAAATTAGAAGATGTTCTTTCATTAAATCCTGAAAAACAATATGATATAGTTATGTGTACGGGGGCACTTCATCATGTTCCCTATGATAAACAGGAAGAAGCGGTTAGAAAAATGACTTCTTTAGTTAAGCCAAATGGATTTCTCTTGATTTCTGATTGTTATATTGATGATTATGCAAATGAAACTCAAAGAAGAATTGCTGCAGTAAAATTAGGCCATGAATATCTTAAGGAAACAATTCAAAATGGCGCGCCTGAAGAAGTTATAATTCCAACAATTGAAATTTTAGCTAATGATGTTCTAATGAAAGAATTTAAAACTTCCTTAAAGAAAAGAACAGAAATTTTTAAAAGATTATTCAGCAATGTCAGAACCTTTAAAACATGGCCAAATTTTGAATCCGAATATGGAGATTACATTTCCATCTGTGAGTCCAAATTTAATTTTAAAGTGGATTTAAACTATTTTCAATAATCAGAAATTTTTTATATCTTTAGTCATTAAATTATATTAAGATTTTTATAATCTTGAGCTAAACAAGTAATACTTTCGAGATCAAAAGGTTGATTAAACCATTTTTTAGCTATGATTTTAGCTTTAGCACCTCCGACGATAAAACTATCTTTTTTTGTATCTGATTCAAATTGGTCTTTTTGCTTTGAATCGTAAATTTTCTTGAATTCTGCGTTGAACTGCTCTAATATTTGAGGATAGTCTGTATTTTCAAAAATTTTTGAGATTATAATGGGAATATGATAAACAATATAGCCCTGATATATTCTTTTTGGTTCTTCATAGTTTGGCATAAATTAGCTGGCAATGTCGCCTTTTAAGTATTTCTCTATCAATCTATCAATTAAACTATTATACTGAATCTTAAACTATTTAAAATAAATATATTTAATACAGTTTTAACTTCATTAATTATTAACAGTTTAGATTGCAAAATCGATAAAAATAAAAAGTTTGCTTTGTTAATATTAAGATGTTTGCATATAAAACATTGGATGATTTTGAATTCAATGGCAAAACTGTTATTTTAAGAGCAGACTTAAATTCTGATTTTGCTAATAAAAAACTTATTGAATCTGAAAGAATTAAAGAATCTGCAAAAACAATTTCAGAACTTAAAAAAAAGAAAGCAAAGGTTGTAATAATTGCCCATCAGGGAAGAAAGGGCGAGAGGGATTTTGCGTCATTAAGGCAGCACTCTAAATTTCTTAACAAGTATACAAAAGTAAAATATGTCAATGATATTGCGGGGGAAAAAGCTGTAAATGAAATTAAAAACCTTAAGCCGGGCGAGGCATTATTACTTGAAAATATCCGTTATCTCGATGATGAATTAAATCCTGAAAAAAAGGGAAATAAGATAATAAAAACTTTAATGCCCTTAGCAGACATTTATATCAATGACGCTTTTTCTAATTCACACAGAAATCACACTTCAATGACTGCTTTTCCAAAATTTCTTTCCTCAGGAATTGGGCGAGTCATGCAAAAAGAAATTGAGGCATTAGAAAAAATTCGATTAAAAGATTCATTGTACATATTAGGTGGGGCAAAACCTGAAGATAATATTAAATTATTAAAACACAATAATGTTTTGGCTTGCGGATTATTTGGACAGCTATGCATCATTGCAAGAGGGAAAAATTTAGGGGCCCAAAACAGATATCTAAAAACAACATTATATATGACAAAAGAACTTAAGCCGAAATTGAATTCAAAAGTTTATACACCAATTGATTTTGCAGTAAAAATAAATGGAAAAAGAGAAGAAATTTTATTGGAGAATTTTCCAAGTAAATATGAAATCTTTGATATTGGACAATTGACAATAAATAAGTTTATTGAGGAAATTAAACAGGCAAAATCAATATACATGAAAGGACCAGCAGGATTTTGTGCTGACAAAAATTTTTGCAAAGGAACTTTTTCAATTTTAAAGGCAATTTCTGAAAATAGAAATTGCTTTTCAGTTATCGGGGGAGGTCATTTAAATGATGCAATAAAGCATTCAGGCATAGATAAAAATAAATTTAATCATATCAGCTTATCAGGTGGAGCTTTATTGAATTTTCTCGCAGGAGAAAAATTGCCGGGGCTCGAAGCTCTCAGAAGAGGAAGAATTTAAGATTGAATGAATGCTATCATTCTCTCAAATTTTTCTATATAATCACTAAATTCTTTTTTTTCTTTTAAAACTTTAATCATTTCTTCTTCCCCAACATACCATGAGGATTCGCCTGCACTAATATGAGCAATTGGAGAGAAAAGATAAATTCTATCCATATATTCTGAAGGTTCTAAATTACCTGGATATCTTACATTAGGAATTTTTTTTGAATCAACTATCCCTGATTCAATTAAAATTTTAGTAGGGACTTTATAGCAGCTGAAGCTTTCAAGTGAATCTAAATATCTGTCTTTATCGTCGGGTATATAAGTTCCGCGCATGGGTATGGATTCTACAATTGTCCCGATATCATACGATAAAAAACATTTATGTTTCTGATTATCAGATATTCCCACAGTGTGGTAATCAACAAATTTATCAAAGAACCCAAACATAGCTTTTTCTTTGGATTTTTTTTGCCTTTTTTGAAATTTCAATATAAAATCTCCTTGTTTGGGATTTCTATCTTCTAAATATTCTTCCTTAATTTCAGGTTTTTCTTTTAAGGCTTCCATGATAATCTTAACAGAAGAAATTTTAAATGGATATGTAGTTTAAGCATAGACAAATATAGTAGGGCATGGAATAAAAATATTTTATTTATTATAAATTTTCTCTCTTAAAAATTCAATTTTTTTTATTTCTGCAAAAAATTCTTTAATAGTTATATCTCCGGCTGCATACCTTCCAGTTTGAATTTCAAGTTGCGTATAAAATTTCTGTTGATAAAAATTTGAAGATTCTGGTTCAATCTTTCCCCCTTTTATTACACCTTCTCTTCTAAATTTTTTAGATAAATCGTATCAAGTAGTTATCTCTTCTAATCTTTTTCCTTTGAATCTTTTAACGAATTCTTTTATTTCCATTTTTAAACTGCAATCTTTCAATTTTTTTTAATCTGCTTTTTCCTCAGGACAATTTTTCCATTCTCAACTTTTATGTCTATTTCCTCTCCTTCTTTTATACCTGATTCTTTAATTATCATTGGCGGGACATTTAGAATGTACTTATAATAATCTTTGTTATTAACTTTTCTTATAAATCTCTTTTGAAGTTTCATAATACTATCTAATAAAAAAAGTATTTAAATCTTGAGGCACCACAACATTTATAAATTGAGGCACCTAAAATATAATATGGATGAAGCAAGAAATCACAAATTTCTTGGAATTGGATGGACTTCGAAGATTCATAAAAAAAGGGCTACATATTCTATATCTATCAATAAATTAGTCGCAGATGGATGTTGTTTAGAACGGGGCAAGGAGCTTTATTCCTATTTAGCAGAAGATGAAACTGAGAGGAAAATAATTATTGTATATCTTGATGGAAAGAAAAGAGAAATTCATAAGGAGGTTATTTCATAGAACATTTGCCCCCGCAGAAATGCCCGTTATAGTTATTTAAAAAACCTCTCAAACATCATTAAGTGAAAGATGTGATTAGCCCCCCTAATTGCATCTTTCACAGCATGCTAAATGAAAAAAGTCAAAAAGAGATTATGCGATCATATTAATTGTAATAACTCTGCATTTAAAGAAATTTATATTTTAAATAACAAATACAAAACGCAAGGATGGAATTTTGTCTGCAAAAAGCATTTTAAAATAGAATGGAAAAAATCAATGCAAATGTTAATTTCTCGTAGCATTTAGATAAATACTGAAAAAAATCATTTCGAAATTCCCCACAAGAATTGAAAATATTGCTTGAAACTTTCAGCAATTCTTTTATTTTTTACTGAGAAAACAAAAGGCTTCTCCTCCCATAAAAAAATATAAACATAGTCTTGAAAAATATCAATTGCAGCAGGGCTTATGTATCCTTTAGGCATATATTTTACTTCAGAATATTTTTCTTTTTCACGATCCTTTCCCAATGTATTCTTTAAAGAATTATCTAGGATAATTTTTAATTTTTGTTTTTTCTTTATACTTTTTAGATTCATATTAGAAATAAATAACCTTAATGATTCATTTGAAAAAGTTTGTTCAGAAAAACCCAATATGTAAATAGATTCATTTTTTGGGCAGTCATCTATTATTTTTTTGAAAGCTGTTTTAAACCCTTCATATCCTTCATAGATTTTAGTATTTGTATCTTCGGGGCTTTTATTTTCTAATTTTTCCAATTCAGGAATTATTTCTTTAATCTTCCTTGTTTTTTCCTCTTCTATTTCTAAGAATTTTTTAGGAGAAGTAGGCTGAAAGTATTTTCCATTTTTTTGTATATTATAATTTGCAAGCCCTTTTTGAATCAATGAATTTAGAGATTCATAAACACGTGAATTAGAAACTCCTGTCTCTTTGATTATAGCTCCGGTTGTTGTAGAGCCTTTTTTAAGCAAGAATAAATAAATTTTAGCTTCATTAGAGCTTAGCCCTAATTTTTCAAGTTCTATTTGCATCTTTTTCTTTAGTATTCAAGCTTTTTAAGACTTTCTCCCAAAAGGGAGAAATAACATTTTTATGTATTCTAATTAGTTATCATTCTATGGTAATAAATTATTTGAAAAAATATCTAACGAGAAATCAACTTCCAAGGATTACTGAAGAATTTATTCAGGATATTGAAAAAAATGCAAAACAAGGAGAATATAAAATTGAAATAGATGGGCTTAACTTGGCAATTGCACCTTATGTCTTCCCTCCCAATCCAATGTTTTCAAGAAGTTTTAATCTTGACAAATCAATCGGGGATGTAAAAGGAAAACATGTCCTTGATATGGGAACTGGATCAGGATATCTGGCAATAAAAGCTTATAATGCAGGGGCGAAAAGTGTTGAAGCAGTTGATATTAATGAAGAAACCTTAAGATGTGCATGTGAAAATTTTCAAAAAAATAAAGATCCTAAAAGGGCCGGAGAAATATATATTTATCAAAGTGATTTATTTTCTAATATAACCTGGCCAAGAATATTTATGACAGTATATCCAAGAATTTTGTCACCTAACTGTTTTGGAATATTCCCAGGATATTACTCGAATGTAAATGAAAAATCTTACTTTGCAAGAGAACTTGACCCCTACCCTGGATTTGATAAAAGATTTGATCTCATTATCGCAAACCTTCCAATAGTAAATTATCCCTGTAAAGATGAAAGATTCTTAACGTTATTAGATCCTGATTTTAATATTCATAAAAGATTTTTTTCAGAGGCAGGGAATTATCTTAAAGAAGATGGAAGAATTATAATGACTCATGCGGATTTGCAGGGCAAAAGAAGTTTTGAAAAATTGGAAAATCTTGCAAAGGAAAATGAATTTATTTACACTATAAAAAATTCGATAAATGAATTAGGATATGAATGGAGAACATATGAATTCAGGAAGAATGAAAAATCTTAAAAGTTAGAATTTATAAAGCTTTGAATATGAGTAAAATCATGGAAAGAAAGTACATCAAAGAAATTTTGGAAAAACAAAAAGAGGAAAAAGTTTTAATTAAAGGCTGGGTTGAAAATACAAGGGATTTAGGCAAGATTAGATTCCTTTTACTTCGGGACATTTCTGATTCAATACAAGTTACATGCTTGAAGAATAATTCTTTATTCGATAAAATGAACATTTTGCGTGAAAGTTCTATCTCTATAATAGGCAATGCAAAAAAATCAAAACAAGCACCTGGCGGAATTGAGATAATTCCTGAAGAACTGGAAATTATTGCAGAAGCAACTCATCCTCTTCCAATAGATGTTTCTGATTTTTCAAAGACTGAATTATCAAAGAGATTGAATACCCGATTTTTGGATACTCGAAGAAAAGAAACATCTGCAATCTTTAAAATCAGATCCTGCATCTATCACAGTGTTGTAGATTTTTTTTATGAGAATAAATTTATACTAATAACTACTCCAAAATTGACAACAATAGGGTTAGAATCTGGAGCAGAATCGTTTATTGTCGATTATTTCGGAAAAAAAGTGTCTCTTGCCCAATCACCTCAATTTTATAAGCAAATGTTTGTGATGGGAGGATTCGAGAGAGTTGCGGAAATTGGACCTGTTTTTAGAGCGGAAAAATCTCATACTACTCGGCATTTAACTGAATTTTCTGGAGTAGATTTTGAAATGGGATTCATAAATAGTGAAGAGGATATTATGGATTTAATTGAAAATTTAATAAAACATATTTTATCAAAAGTTAAGGATGAATGTAAAAGCGAACTAGAGCTCTTGAAAATTGAATCAAAAATTCCTAAAAAAATACCGAGAATATGCATGCAAGAATTAAAAGATATTCTTGTGAAAAAAGGCAAAAAACTTAGACCAGATGATGATTTAGATTCAGAAGCTGAAAAAATGATTGGGGAATATGTCTTAAAAGAATATGGAGAGGAATTTGTGTTTGTCACAAATTATCCTTTTTCAGTAAGGCCCTTTTATCATATGAAACCTCAAGGCGATGAAAAGGGAACAAAAAGTTTTGACTTATTGTGGAATGGCGTAGAAGTTGCGACAGGAGCGCAAAGAGAACATAGATTAGAGATTCTAAAAACACAAGCGAATCAAAAGAACATAAAATTAGATCCAATCTATGCAGAAATTTTTAAGTATGGTGCAATCCCCCATGGAGGAGTTGGCTTTGGATTAGATAGATTAACCCAAAGGTTACTAAAGCTTGATAATGTTAGAGAAGCGATTCTCCTTCCAAGAGATCCTGAACGGGTAACCCCTTAAAAAATATCAAATAGGACTCGTCCCATAAAAATTCTTAAGAAAATAAAAATTTGCAAATATTTTAAGAATATCTGGGATTCGTCCCAGGAATATATTCAAAGTTAAATTCTTCATCTTCCTGCGAACTTTCTATCAACTTATATCCACTTTGGCAAGAGACATAATGCGGATTTTTAAAACGATCCAGGTTGTTCTTACTGTAATCAAATTGATAGTAACCCCATTTAACCAATAGAGTTCCTTCTTTGACTTTTTTTATGCCAAGATCTTTAAATGTCTCAAAAGGCACAGGACCAAGCTCATAATCAAAATAATCTACTTGTTTAACTGTGGCCGAGGGTATATGGATTAAAGAAAGAGATGCGCCAAAAGTAAAAAAAGGGATTAGAAGTTTTGTTCCTTGAATACATCTAACATTTTGTGAGGCTAATGCAAATTCACCACAATGCACCATGTTATCTATATTTCCATGAAGAATCTTCTCTAATTTTTCCTTTTTGTTTTCCATATTAAATTTGAAAGTTAACCTCCTTATCCAGAACTTCTTCAAATGTTCCATCCTTTCTTCTAAGCTTATCAAAATAGCGGAATTTGCCCTCAGTAAACAGTTTTGCACCTTCATCAAGATAACTGCAAATTATTACTGGATCATCCAATTTAGGATTACTATTCCTTATTTCATCATATTTAGTTTTACTTATCATTTTATTTTACCATTCATTTATAACAACATCAAAAACAAAACTATTTAAAATATAGTTCTCCTATTATAGGAGATGAATAATATAGAAAGTTTATTCCAAGAACTTGGATTGAGCAATGCTGAAACTCAAACATATTTAGCGTTATTAAAATTGGGTGAAGCGCGGATCGGCAACATATTAAAAATTGTCACTGTCACACCATCTAATGTCCATGAAGCATTAGAAAAGTTAACAAATAAAGGCCTGATTTCTTACATTAAAAAGAATAAGGTCAAAGTCTATAAACCCTCCCCCACAAAATCTCTCAAACAGATAATACAAAAATATAAAGAAGATATTCTGCGAAAAGAAAAAGATTTAGATAATTTATTGCCGCAATTAGATAATATAAAACACGAAATAGAGATAAAACAAGATGCAGAAATTTTCTTTGAAATCCGCGGAATAAAAAGCGCCTTTCAAAAACTTTTAGCTGAAAAAATAACCGGCGAAGAATTCATTTTCTTTTATAATCCTTCTAAAGAAAACATTAAAATTGTTCACGAATTCTTCTCAAAGCTGGATCAGGATAAGGAGGCTTATAAAAAGATTTCTACAAAAGGGATTTTCAATCAAGAATATAGAAACTTGTTCAAACAAAGAAAAGATTCGAATATAATCGCAAAATTTACTGATTCTCCCATACCATCAAATATCAATATTTATAATGATAAAGTATTAATAATAGCTTGGAGCAAAAAGCCAATAGCATTCTTGCTGAAATCAAAAGAAGTATCACAAAACTTCAAAGATTTATTCAATAATCTCTGGAAAAATTGTAATGTTTAAGTTAGCTTAATTTAGAAGATAAAAAAAATTCTTAAGGTTTTTTAGTATTCTAAAATACAACTTTGTAATTTAATTGGATTTCTGCTATTATGCACATAAATTCTTAATAGATTTATGAGGCAATGGAAAAATATAGCTATGCAAAAATTTTAATTTATTCTTTTTTTATAGCATTATCTATATATCTTATAATCTTAGTTAAGGCTACAGGATTTTCTAAGATTGATGCAATATATGTTTATTCAATTCTTATAACTACTTTTATGTTTAGTAGAGTAATGGGTTCTATTTTTTATGAAAGCCCGGAACTTAATGAATTCCGCCCATATGTGACTTTTATTATTCCATGCAAGAATGAGGAAAAAGCAATTTATCAAACAATAAAAAAATGTTTCGAAGTAGACTATGATTTGAATTTGATAGAAGTAATTGCAATCAATGATGGCTCTAGTGACGATACCTTAAAAGAAATGGAAAGAGCCAAAAGAGACTTGCATGGAAGAGACATATTTATTATCAATTGGGAAAAAAATAGGGGAAAAAGGCATGGCATGGTTGAAGGATTTCGATTGGCTCGAGGGGAAATCTGCATCCAATTAGACAGCGATAGTTATTTGGATAAGGATGCTTTAAAACTAATTGTCGCCCCTTTTGTTGATTTTAAAATAGGTGCTGTAGTAGGGCATACACTTCCTTCAAATAAAGATGAGAATTTATTAACCAAAATGCAAACAGCCTATTATTTTATGTCATTTAGGGCACTTAAGTCAACTGAAAGCATCTTTGATAAAGTTTTTTGCTGTTCAGGATGTTTTTCAGCATATAAAAAATCTTATGTAATTCCTGTTTTGGACAGTTTTTTAGCTGAAAAATTTTTTGGGAGGCCAATAGTTTTTGGTGATGACCGGGCATTGACAAACTTGATTTTGAGGCAGGGCTATAAAACTATTTATCATGATAAAGCAAAGGCTTTCACAATTGTTCCGAATAATCTTAAATCATTCTTAAAACAGCAGGTTAGATGGAAAAAAGGATGGCTGATAAATTCGTTAAGGATATCTGATTTTATTGTCAAGGATGATCCATATGTTGCTTTCACTTATTTCATTCCATTAATTGTTCTGACATTACTGACCCCTTTTATTGTTATTAAAGCACTTGTTATAAATCCAATTTTTTTCGGAATAATCCCTATCCTTTATCTTGTAGGTGTAATGCTTGTTTCTTTATTGCTGTATTTTCATTATGGCTTATTCAGAGAGGAAGAAAACAAAAAGTATGGGAAGTATATGTTTTTGTGGTCAATTCTTAATCTTACAATTTTGTCTTATATCTTAATTTATGCGCTTTTCGATTTGAGAAACATGAAATGGGGGACAAGATGAACAAGAAAAAAATTTATTTCAGCTTTTTAATCTTATTTTTCTTATTTTTGATGATAGGATTTACATTCTTTTTTTATAAACTATGGTCCAGCAGAAAAATTCCTGAGAATAATTTAAATGTAATTACTTATGATTCGATTAAAAAGAAAGGATGTTATATCAATTCCCCTGAACCCGTAATAATCTTAAGAATCGACGATGTAAGGGCTTATTCACGGCCAACACCTTATGTTGTTAATGAAATCTTGAAAAGAAATATTTCTGTAACCCTCGGCGTGATTCCAAGAAGCTTGGAAGCTGATAGAATAATGCAAAATTATCTTTTAAGCATAAGAGATAATCCTCATGTCGAAATAGCACAACATGGCAATGAGCATAATGGTTATGACCGTGAAATCTCCGAGGAATCTTTGTTGCATGGATATAATAAGATCGTTAAAATTTTAAGAGTGAAGCCGGTTACATATATTCCGCCATTTAATCATGTTGATAAAAATTCCCGAAGATTTATTGCAAACTATTTTAGGATAATTTCAGGAGAAGAACAAACGTTGAAAGAAGAAAGAAATTTAGTTGAAATTGGTTCAACAGTTTCTACATATGATTATAAAAACCATAGATACATTAATAATTCTGAGATAATCAAGAAGTGCAATGAAAGTTTGGCAAGAAATAACATTTGTGTTATAACAATTCATCCGCAGGAATACGCTGTGGACATAAACAACCCTGAGACAATTTCTCCAACACGACTGAACGAACTGTCTGAATTACTGGAGGAATTAGAAAATCTTAATGCTAATTTTTCAACATTCAGCAATTTAGTTAGATGCGACCACTGGCTTTCACTCGGCGGATTTGAAGAAAAAGCTCAAAAGTTGATTCATTGATTCATTTTCTTTTTTCTAAAAGCAAAAATGTGAGATCTTCCAATTCTTTTAAGTCATAAAGAAATTTATTTTGGCAAAAATAATTTTTTGAGCCAGGATTTGTAAAAATGTTTATTTTCAATTTTTCCCTTTCTCCAATAAGTTTGAAGGTATAAGACTCATTGTAAAATTCTGCTTCTTTAATCCTTGCCAAGTTTGGATTTGCAAAATTGGAATCTAAACTCAATCTTCGCATGCAATAAGGCATAACAACTATATCCACTTTATTAAATAAAATTGCATTGTCAATTGTTGAACAAATTTTTTCCAAATAAATTTTTTCTTTTTCCAAATGAAAAGCTCCATTAAATGTGACTGGATTTGGGTTATACTGCTCATCATCTAGTTTATGTTCAAATTCTTTGTATAAATGAAGATGTTCCAATGTATTGCTTGAAACATTTTTTCGATCGTGAACGATAAAAAAGTCTTTTTCTACTAATTCAGAAATTTTATTAGTACCTATTGATAATCTTTTAAACTCATCAAATTTAAGTTGAAATAAACTGATTGAATTCTGTAATCCTTCAAAAAAAGGCAATGGAATTTTTTCTTTGTCAAATTCCTTAAGATAATTTACTAATCTTACCTTGGCATCTTTTGAAAAATTTAATGGCTTTATTTCCCGATAAACAAAAAAATCCTTTCCTTCGCTCCATTTTTCAGGCTTTTTATTCCCCTCCATGAATTTTCCATAGTTTAACAATGGATAATCTAAATTTAAAAAATCTTCAGCATTAGTAACTTGATAGAAAAAAGGCCCTAAAACTGAAATCTTAGAGGAATTGCAATTTATTAAAAAATTTGCTAACTCATCTGCTATTTTTTTATTTCCGTAAACATTCCATTTATTAAACATGAAAGATCTATTAAAAAATTTGTTTTAAAGATTTATATTGAGAAAAGTATATTATGTTTTTCCAATGCGCATAAAATCCATTAGTCTTAACTTTTCAAAACTATCAAGCGAACCTGTCAAAGAGTTTATTTTAATTCTGGTCATATTCAAATCCGAGGACATGCATGTAAGATTCCATTGATTATCCTTAAGAATAGCAATTATTTTTGTAATAGTTTTTTCATAATTATTTTTTTTATGGATTTTTTTAACATTGTCAAACAAATCAGGAATGTCTACCTTAATTTCATCTGCCAATTTTTCTGCATTCTCAATTTGGCCTTCATCAATTTTAAAATTTTCAAAGGGATATTCAAATATTGCAATTTTTTTCTTTTTTGGAATAAAAAAATCCAGCTGATATTTTCCGTTATGTTCGTTGCCATTAAAGTCCAAGACAAAGAACCCTGCACTAAGATATGCATCTGGATTTTGTTTTTTGAATTTCTTAAAGTTTTCATTGTTATTCAACTCTTTCAAGATTTCTTTTAGTTTCATAGCATCATTAACCTTAGTATTACAATAAGCTCTATTAAAGCTACAGTCACTAAGATATATCCTCCAACATTTAAATCAAATCCTAATTTGTCAAGTTCATCTTCTTTTAAATTATTGTTCATGCTTGGATTAAAGCTTAATCTTTCGGCCCGAGTGAATGCAACCGTCATAAATTGAGAAAAAAATATCATTCCAATTATAAAAGTTACAAGAGCCTGAACAAGCAAAATAAATCTACCCCATTGCATTTTATATTTTAATTACTCTCTTTTATTAATTTTTTTATTTAGTTCTGCTAATAAATCTTCATATTTTATGCCAAAACTTGGTTTTTCATTTCTTTTTCTGACTGCTAATGTTTCAGCTTTTTCCTCTTTATCTCCAATTGTAATTATATAAGGAACTTTCATTAATTCTGCATTCCTGACTTTATCGCTGATAGTCGTTGATTCAAAATCCCCGTCAGCACGGATATTTTCTTTTTCTAATTTGTCAAGAATTTTTTTAGCAGCTTCAATATTTCTATCTGTAAATGACAATACGCGAACTTGAATTGGAGAAAGCCATAAAGGAAGGTTTCCTTGGGTATGTTCAAGTAAAATCCCTGTGAATCTTTCTAATGAGCCATAGATAACCCTATGGAGCATCACAGGACGATGTTTATTATTATCTTTTCCAATATATTCGAGTTCGAATCTTTCAGGCATTGAAAAATCCAATTGAACTGTTCCCATCTGCCATGTTCTTCCCTGACTATCTTTAATATGGAAATCAATTTTAGGTCCATAAAAAGCGCCATCTCCTGGATTGATTTTAAAATTGGCTTTTATCTTCTTTAAAACATTTTCAAGTGTAGCCTCTGCCAAATCCCAAGCTTTTTCATTTCCAATCCTTTTTTCTGGGCGTGTTGATAATTCAATATGATCTAATTTTAAATTAAATTTTTCATAAAATGAAACTGCTAAGTGAACTATCTTTTCAATTTCATCTGCCATTTGCTCTTCAGTGCAATAAACGTGAGCATCATCTTGCGTAAACTTTATGACCCTAAACAATCCTGCTAATGTTCCGGATAATTCCTGGCGGTGAACGATTCCTAATTCTCCCATCCTTAAAGGCAGATCTTTATATGATTTTAAGCTATTTTTGAAAACTAACATTCCCCCCGGACAGTTCATTGGCTTTACTGCAAAATCCCTATTTTCATATCTTGTCAAAAAAATATTCTCTTTATATTTTTCCCAATGGCCTGAAATCTGCCAAAGCCTTTTATCAAGAATTTGGGGCGTAGAAATTTCAAGATAACCTGCTCTTTTGTGTTCGTCTCTCCAAAACTTTACTAATTCGTTATAGATTATTAATCCATTATTATGCCAAAAAACCATTCCTGGCGCGCTCTCATGAAAGCTGAACAAATCTAATCTTTGTCCAAGGATCCTGTGATCATTTTCCTTTAACTTGGAGGTATCTAATTTTGATTTTGAGATTTGTTTCAGTAATAATTTTGGCTCGTATTTTTCTTCTTTAGCAGTTTTAGTCTCTTTTTCCTGAACATGAATTTCCCTTGATAACTCCGCCAATGGATGCCCTTTGCATTTTAATTCAAATTCTTTGTAGTATCCAAATGGGGCTCTATAAACATTAACTTTTTTCTTTTTCAGCTCTTTTTCTGTTTCTTCCAAAACTTCTAATGCAAAATCAGGAGTTGAAAGGCTTGAAGATAAATGTGCATATGGGTAGAGAACAATCTTTTCTGCCCTTACTTTTTCTTTTATATCAGTTATATTTGTTAAAAGAAGCTCGATAATCTCTTTTTTATTGCTTTCATCGGATTTTTCAACCGCTACGAAAACCCCCAAAGGCTCTTTTACTTCAACTTCTTCTTTTGATTTGAGATTCTCCGGGTTTTTTATTGCTTTTTTCAATGCTTTAAACTTGATATAATCACAATGAAGAGCTAATATTTTCATGATTGAATTACATTCAGGATATTTATAAATTTGTTGAATTATTTACTCTCATAAATTTGTTTTATTTCATCTGCTGTTAATGCTCGGTTATATATGCGGACCTCATCAATAGTGCCATTGAATGGGACAGAGTAATCCCAAGTGTTTCCGACAATTAATTCTCCTCCTGCAGCGCCATTGCTATTGAGGTTTACCTCCCCTTTCTTTACTCCATCTACATATAAAAACATCTTGTTAATCTGGCGATTTATAATTCCGGCGACATAGTGCCATTGATTATCAGCGTAATTTTTTCCAGAACTTAAAATATAAGAATTATTATAAGATGCACAACCAGTTCCTGTATTAAAATTAAGCCTTATATTTCCTGTAGTCTCTAATCTTAAATTCCATCCCAGACAGCCGCCTTCTTTCCAAACAATATAATCATGAGTTGCCAAAGCAGGAGGAGCTTTAAACCATGCGCTGATTGTTTTTATTTCCCCCAAATCTGCATTAAATATTTCCCCTGCACCTAAACGAATATATTCTGGTGATGGGTTTGGGTCTAACCATAAAGCCTGTCCAATTCCATTTCTCCCAGACGTTACTGATGGGGTACCTATAATCGTTCCATTATTTTTTCCAATTAAATCATAAGGATTGCCATCTAACCTCCAAATTCCCAAATTTTCCTGGGAAATCCCTTGAATATTATTGCAACTTACTTTGTCTAAAGTTATCTTAGATGTTGCATCACAAACTTTTTTCTTATTTCCATTTATAACAATAGGAGCAACAGATATTTCTTCAGCCTGAAGATCATCAATCAAGAAATAAAATGCCTTTTGAGAATTTTTTGCAAGAGATAATTCTCTTATGAATTTTTTGGAATTTCCCCTCGAATTAACAGTAAACTCTATTCCTGACATGTTTACATCATTTGAACCTTTATTGATTCTTATCCCGATTATTTTAGATGAGCCATCAAAACATGTATAACCCTGTGAGGCATCGATTGTAATATCTGTGTCTTCACATAAATCAGATAAACCTGAAAAGAATTGATTGGTGCTAACCCATAAAAAGGTGACTGAAGCAACAGTAATAAGAATTATGAGGACTGTCGCAACAACTGTTGACACGCCTTTTTTCATGTAAATTTATGCGGATTACATTTTATAAATATTTTTAATTTGTTAATGGAAGCGTTTTTACTTCACCTTCGTTTTCATATAAAATAATTTTTGATTTTTCTATATTGTTTTTAAATTTATTTTTGAAGTCTTTTAAGACGGTTCTAAATTCTTCTTCTTTTTCATAAAAGGCTTGTACAATGCAATTGTATTCGGAAATTCCAAAAGACAATGCATTGATATATTTATGAAATCTACAAAATTCTTTTATCTCATTTTGTCGTTCTTTAGTAAGATTATTTAATTTTAAATTTAACACACCAAAATAAAATCCTTGTTTTTCCATATCAAAAAGAATCTTTGTCCCTAGGATTACTTTGTTTTTGTATAATTGCTTGAGTTTATATAGAACTAGCTCGCTGGATAAATTAGTTTTTCCCGCTATATCAATTATTCTGGTTCTTCCATTTTTTTCTAATAATTTAAGGATTTCAATCTCCTTCTCATCGAGCTTAATCGGTTTTTCTGGATTTATTACTTCGAAGGATTTTTCCTGATAATTAGAGTCGAAAGACTTCAATGGAAAAAATTCAGCATATGTTGTCAAAAAAATCGAATAATCTTCTATATCATTTTGATGTTTGGATAAAAAATCTGAAAAAACTTTTTCAAATTCTTCTCTGTCCTTGAATATACAATCTGCTACAAGGTCATAATCATTGAGAATTTCGCCTACTGTAATGACATTAATCATTTTTTCGAGCTCTTTCTTGATTCTTTCATGATTTTCTGCAACTTTAAGCCATATGATGATTAATTCTTTATATCCCAAAAAGCTATAATTAAAAATTGTCATATATTTCTTGATTAGCCCTTCATTCTCATATTTTCTCATCCTGTATTCAACTTGTGTTCTGGATATTTTGCAGGCTTTTGCTATATCTGTAAATGGCTCTCTATAATGATGGTAGAGATATGAAAGGAGTTTTTTGTCTGTTTTGTCAAGTTTCATGCTTAAGCTAATAATTTATATTTTATAAATATTGTTATTTTACAAAATAAATTATAGTTATTTTTTAGTTTTTTCATAAATTTTAAGGTAAATATTTATTTATCTAAGAATAGTTGTTATAACTATTAAATGATAAATTCAAGGAAAAATGAAAATGAAACAAAAAGATAAAACGAATCAAGAGAATGCAAAATTAAGAGAACTTCTTATTAAGTCTCCTAAAGATTTGAATGAGAAATTACTCTCTACGAAGAGAGGTTATTTAAGATACGCAGAAAAAAAGAGAAAGTTGCCACAGGGATATTTTTTAGAAAGTGGACGCCAGGCTTACAGTAACAATGTTGGATTAAATACAATTATACAAGACGATAAAATTACTGTTGAGTTTAATCAATTTTACTCTGGAAATGCTAAAGATACCTTAAATAAATTAGCATTTGAATTACATTTTAATGAGTCAGATATTTTTGCAGGAATGTTATCTAATTTTTTGCATAACATCTTTTTAGGTGAAAAAGATTTGTCTTATCATAAAAAAATATTTGCAAATAAAGCTCTAGAAATATTGATCAAAAATCGAGAAACTAAAATATTAACCGAAGAGACTTCTATTTTAAAAAATGAACTTGTGGATGTAATTGATAATTTATATGAGAAAGAATGTTCTGATGACTTACTTCATTTGGATGAAGGGGGACAAGGATTTGCATATAAAATCTCTCCAAACAAATACGATTACGGCCAGAATTTTAAATTTAACATATTATCTGATTTATGTGAAAATGATATATCAAAAAAAGAATTAAGAGAATTAAGGGATGAATCATTAAAATTTCAAATTTCTTATTTTAATTGTCATGTTTTTGATTTCATTGATGATTTTTATTGTGATAGTATTAAAGAATTAACATTACGAAAACAGGGATATCATGGAAAAGAGTTATTATTAACATCAGCTAAAGAAAATAAAGACAAGATAGCAAACAAATACAAAGAAACATGGAATAATTTTCTAGATTCAGTTTACACTCTTCAAAAAGAAACTCAATTGGAAATTTTAAAATATATGGGCCAAAATTTTAACCCTATTTATTTAGAGATGATTTGTAAGGGGATAAGTAGATGCGAGTGAAGAGAATAATCAAAAACATTTATATATCTCTTTCAACCTTTAATAAGAAAGATGGTGAAAATATGGTGGGAATACTGACTGAAAGATGCCCGACAGGCATTGCGGGGTTGGATCAAATTTCTCAAGGAGGATTTGTAAGAAATTCTGTTAATGTTATTATTGGAGGTCCTGGCTCTGGGAAGACTACTTTCATGCTTCAATTTTTGCATAACGGCTCGACAAAATATGATGAAAATGGTCTTTATTGCAGTTTTGAACCCGATATAATTGAAACACTGAAAGATGCCATGGCATTTGGATGGGATTTTTCAGTTTTAAATGAAAGAGACAAGGTTAAATTTCTTAAATTTTCACCGCAGACATCAATCGATGAATTAAAAAGTGAATTAACTCGTCTTATTGCAAAATACAATATCAAACGGGTTTGCTTTGATCCAATTTCAGTCCTTGCGCTTGCAATAAATGATGAGGGAAAAAGAAGAGAAATGATTTTTGACTTAATTTCTTTGATGAAAAGATTAAAAGTTACAAGTGTCATAGCGGATGAATTTATTGATGAAGATTCTGATAGTTTAAGTAAAGTAGATGTTTTGAGATTTTTAACAGATTCTGTCACCTTATTTTATAATTCAAATCTTGCGATTGAAGGAGATCGTTCATTAAAAATTGCCAAAATGAGAAGAACAAATCATGTCCGGGATTTTGTTGGGATGAACATCTCTTATCAAGGGATGCAGATATTGACTAGAAACCTAATTAATCAAAATATGCAAAATCAGCAGGCAAGATTCAATCAATCAAACCAGATACAGCAAAGCCCAAATCTTCCATCACAAAATTTACCTGTCGAACCACCTGCTGTTTTTCAGCCGAAGCAGCTTCCTCCTCTTCCCCCATTAAACAAAGAAATTTCAAAAACTAATTAAGTTTAGTAAAATTGCCAAAAACATTTATAAAGCCATTCTCTAATAATTTAATATGGTAAAAGGAATAGTCTTACAATTTAGAAGGGGCAGAAAAACATTCACTCCAAAGCATTTTTTAATAGAAATTTCTAATTGTGATAATCGTGAAAAAGCCCAAAAATATCAGGGCAAGGAAGTAGAATGGAAATCTCCTGCTGGAAAAGTTATAAAAGGTAAGGTTGCTTCTGCTCATGGAAACAAAGGAGTTGTACGCGCTATTTTTGAAATAGGCTTGCCTGGTCAAGCAATCGGTACAAATGTGGAGGTGAAATAGATGGCGTTAAGAAAAGCTGGAGCTTATTCAAAGAGATATGCAAGACCTTACACACGAAAAAGTAAAGTAAAACAAAAATCTTACATCAAAACTGTTCCAAATTCAAAAATTGTAAAATTGAGAATGGGGGATTTGCCTGGATACAGCAAAGGAAGATTTCCAATAATTTTAAAGATTAATGCTAAAGAAGAGGTTCAATTAAGGGATAATGCTTTGGAAGCTGTGAGGCAATTTTTAAATAGATTTCTTATTATTAAAACAAATAAAGATTTTTATTTTGAAGTAAAAATATATCCTCACCATATTTTGCGAGAAAATAAGATGCTTACCGGTGCAGGCGCAGATAGAATGCAGACAGGAATGTCTCAGGCTTTTGGAAAAACAATCGGCAGGGCAGCAAGAATAAAAAATGGCCAGACTCTGTTTATAATTGGGGTTTTGAATTCAAAGCATGAATCAGAAGCAAGAAAATTAATTGCATCGGCTAGAGCAAAATTGCCCTGCAAGGTTGCAATTGAAACTGAAAGAAAAATTTAATTTTTTAAAAATCTTTTTTTAAACTGTACTTTTTCATTTTTCTCCAAACTGTTGTTTTTCCAACACCTAATATTTTAGAAGCCTTTTCTAAACTATAATCTGTTTCTTTTAATGCATATAAATAAATGGCCTTTTCATAAAGATTTGTTAATGAAATTTTAGGATTATTAAGTGTTCGATAAATGCGATAAATTGGTTCTGCTTCTTCAGAAATTCTTTTAACAAGATCAGGAAGAGAATTTCCCTGTGTTTTTTCTTCAATTCCCATATTTTGCTTAAAAAATCCTTTTTTAAAAATTTATATACACTTAAATTAGTATAATTCAATGGAATATTTTTTTGTTTTAGGAAGAAATCCCCTATTATCGCGGGCAGAATTATTCTCTTATTTAGAATCTTATAAAATGCAATTTAAAGAGATATTATTTGAAAGAAATTTCTTAGTTTTAGAATTAAATGAATTCAAATTTGATATTCAGGAATTTGGCGGATTAATTAAATTAGGGAGAATATTATTTAAAGGAACAATAGAAGGATTTCAAAAGTTTATTGATAAAGAGGACTTGGTAAACAGCGATAAGTTTTCTTATAGTGTCCTGGGCAATGTTAATGATGACTTTTTTATTAAGAAATTTAAATCAGAAAGAAGAAAAGCAATTATACGAAGAGGAAGCAAATATATAAAATTCCAGGATGAAGAATTTTTTTCTATTCCTAATGCAGAAGTTGACTTTTTTTCGTATGAGCATAAAGATAAAATCTTTTTTGGAATAGTGAACTATACGTATTCTTATTCAGAGGTTAAAAAAAGGGATATGCAAAAGCCGGTCAGAAGAGAGAGTTTGGCTATTTCCCCGCGATTAGCTAAAATTTTGATAAATCTTTCGCAGGCGAGAAAAGGAAACTTATTGTTAGACCCCTTTTGCGGTATTGGAGCAATTTTGCAGGAAGCCTTAATAAGAGGAATTAATGTTTATGGCGTCGATAAAGATAGAGATGCGATAGAAGGTGCAGAAAAAAACCTAAAATGGCTCAAATCAAATTTTGATATAAAGGCAAATTATAAATTGTTAAACAAAAATTCTTCTATGATTCGAAATATCCCTTGTTGGGCAATTGCAACTGAGCCAACATTAGGAGAAGCACTAAAGAAAAGGCCGGATAATGCCAAAGCAAAATTTCTGATTGAATCTTTTGAAGGGCAAATTATTCCTGTTTTAAAAAATTTAGCCAGGATAAAAAAACCCGGAGCAAGGATTGCAATGACACTACCCTTTATCCGTGAATTTTCCGTAAATCTTAAAAATGTTGAAAAACAGACAGGATTAAGGATTTACAAGCAGAATGAATTAATGCTTCCTATAAAAGAATTCAGAGAAGACCAGTTCATATCGAGAGAGATAATAATTTTAATCTGATTGCTCTTCGGCAAACTCCTCGTTATCTTCTGATTTTTGGAAGTTTTTCTTATTGTAGGAAAAGTAAGGCACGTATATTATTTCCGGATTCACCATCTAAAAGTATATAATCAAATAAATATATAAATCTATCGCAATGGAAAAGGAAACTGACAAAAAAATTGATGTAAAATACAGTCTTAGACTTTACTATAATTTAGCAAAAGAATATAAATGGGAATTTATCTTCATCATTTTTCTGACATTAATTGTTGAGTCAATGCCATTAATTAACAGCATTTTTTTGAAAATAATCGTTGATAAAGGAACAAATTTTTCCGCAGGGATCTTAAGTTTAACTGAATTTGTCAACCTTCTGATAATAATTTCGGCAATCTACTTTATAATTTTAGTCATCAGGATTTTTGCAAATTGGTTTAGAGACGGCTCATTGATTAAAGTAGAGGCAAATATGATAACAAATCTGAAAAGAAAATTCTTTAATCATTTGATTATGCTGGACCATGATTTTCACATAAATCAAAAAACAGGCGGGCTTATTTCGAAGCTAATAAGGGGGGCAGGCTCTGTTGAGAAATTGTCTGATTTAATGATATATAATTTTCTTCCGATGATAATTCAAGTTATTATCGTGAGCCTGTCTTTAATCTACTTTAATCTTATTTCTGTATTTATTGTATTTATTACAATGGCAATTTTCATTTTATACAGCTTATTTATTTATCGGCTTCAAAGGAATGCTAATGTAAAATATAATGAGCTTGATGACCGTGAGAAATCAAATATCAGTGACTTCTTTACTAACATCCATTCAATCAAATACTTTGGGAAAGAAAGGCGAATAAAAAATCTTTATAAAAAAATCAGCGACGAATCCCAAGAAGCAATGGAAGACTTTTGGAATTATGGAAAATTGGCTTCAATAGGGCAAATTCTGATATTGAGTGTCGGCACGTTTTTCATTTTATATTTTCCCATGAAGGATTTTTTAATGGGAAAGATTACCATTGGGGCTATCACTTTTATTTATGGGATTTATGCACAGCTGGGCTTTTATTTGTTTAATTTTGTAAGCGGGACTCAAACGTTTAACAAAGTAATGGCAGATGTCGACGATTTATTTAAATACAACAAAATCGAAAATAATGTAAAAGATAAAACTAATGCAAAAGAGCTGAAGATAGAAAAAGGAGAAATAGAATTCAGAAATTTAAGTTTTAGTTATCATAAAAGAAAGCTATTTGAAAATTTCAATTTGAAAATTGAAAAAAACAAAAAAATTGCACTGGTCGGGCATTCTGGATGCGGAAAAACTACCTTGATAAAATTATTATACAGGTTCTATGACCTTGATTCAGGAAGCATATTCATAGATGGGAATAATATCGCTGACTTGAAACAGGAATCGTTAAGGAGCGAGATGTCTATTGTGCCACAGGAATGTGTTTTATTCGACGATACAATTTATAATAACATTGCTTTTTCAAATCCAAACGCATCAAGGGAAGAAGTCATGAAGGCAATACAATTTTCGCAATTAGACAAGATTATTGAAAAGCTTCCAAAAAAAGAAAATACCATTGTAGGTGAGAGGGGAGTCAAATTATCTGGAGGAGAAAAGCAGAGAGTATCGATTGCACGTGCAATATTAGCCAATAAAAAAATTCTTATGCTGGATGAAGCGACTTCTGCATTAGATTCAGAAACAGAATTTGAAATTCAAAAAGATCTTGAAAAATTGATGCATGGAAGAACATCGATTATCATTGCTCATAGATTATCTACAATAATGAAAGCAGATTTGATAGTAGTAATGGCTAATGGAAGAATTGTACAAGAAGGAACGCATGAAGAACTGATTAATCGGGAAGGTGAATATAAAAAATTGTGGAATCTTCAAAAAGGCGGTTATATTAAATAGTCACTTTTTAGTTATGACAATTAGAAAAATTTAAAAATAGATTAATCTCTAATAATTCATGGATAATACTTCAGAAGAAACAAAAATAAAAAAAATAAGAACTCTTGTAAATCGAGCAGTAATCTTTGGGATGGCAAGTCTAATCTCAGTATTTACTTACATGGGCATTAACAAACTTCCTGAAGAAGAATTCTCTATAAATCAGTGGTATAGTGTGAAAACTGACTATTCAAATAGAGGAGATTCAATAGACAAAATTCTTTCAACTCAAAATTTCAGAAATGCATTAGAACTGCAAGCACAGCAACAATTAAGCGATGCTTCCGAGGCCATATCTCATGGAAGAGATCCATTAATTTATTTAGAAAAAGCATCAGAACTTTATAAAATAATAATTGCGTCTATTTCAGACTCAACAGATTTTCCTAATTTTAAAGAGGGATATACGAATGCTCAAGAAGAAATTAGAAAGCAAATGGTGAATTATAACAAATAATTGGATGGCTGTAAAATGTCATTAGAAGATAAATTTTACCCGGATGATGGAAGTTGCATCAACAAGTTTGACAACTTTATGATTAAAGCAGCAGGATGCGTCGGGGAAACTTATCAAAGTGTTACAGGAGATGATTATAAGGGATTAGTGAAAATTTCATTTGATTTAGCTTCAAAACTTTCTTTGATCTCTATAGTTGGAAATCCTGTTTCAATTTTATCATATTATCTTATTAAAAGCTATAAAGAAAATCCTGATTTTAATACTCCGCTGCAAGAAGAGATTAAATTAGAAGCATATGGGAAAAATAAAAAGAAGCATAAATATGCCAGATGCATAACACTGGCAGTTTCAGGCGGACTAATAATTCTTGGTTATTCGCTCCATTCATTAAACTCTTCATTATATGCGCAAGAAGAAATTTATAATATATTTAAGATAACTAATCTAGCTATAATTATGGAAGGAATGTCACTTGGAATTTTTGATTTTGCTCAATATCTTTCAAAAGCAAATATGCCAAAACCTCCGAAAGGAAGTATATGGGATCGAACTAAAAAGAAATTAAAAGATTATTTTGGACCTAAACCTGTTTTGAAGCCCATTCCAATTCCTGTTGAATATTAATAAATTATTTGCTTGAATTAGAGCATTGCAAAATTAAATTTTAACAATTCCTTACTACAAAAAAATATAAAACTTTAAATAATCAAATTGTATAAAAGAATCATGAAAGAGAGGTTTATAATTTGGTTATCTGGGCTTTCTAAAAATGATATCCCCTTAGCCGGAGGAAAAGGGGCAAATCTTGGAGAAATGTTTAACTCCAGATTTCCAGTTCCACAGGCGTTTGTAGTTACAACTTATGCTTATGATTATTTTCTAAAAAAAACAAGGCTAGCTGATACTATCAATGAGATTCTTTCTAAAGTTGATGTTGATGACATTAATCAATTAGATGAATGTTCTAAGCAAATCAAAGAATTAATCATCAATGCTGAAATGCCTGAAGAATTAAAAAGGGAAATATTGGAAGCTTACGATCAGTTTAATATAGATTTAGATTTATTGCGTGAAGCCCCAAACGCATTAGCTATCATGAAATCAGCACGCGAGCCTATTTTTGTTTCAGTTAGAAGCTCTGCAACTGCTGAAGATTTGGGCAATGCAAGTTTTGCAGGGCAACAAGAATCTTTTATTAATGTTAAGGGAAACATTGACTTAATTTTAAATGTGAAAAAGGTTTTTGCATCAATTTTCACTGCCCGTTCAATCTATTATAGAAAAAAGAGGGGATTTGAATCTAACGTTCAGATTGCAGTTATAGTTCAAA
Organism: Nanobdellota archaeon; assembly: GCA_049324275.1. Classification (GTDB taxonomy): domain Archaea; phylum Nanobdellota; class Nanobdellia; order Pacearchaeales; family GW2011-AR1; genus JBMOLG01. Next base: position 153,752 of record JBMOLG010000006.1, read on the forward strand.
AGATGATTAATTCAGATAAATCAGGTGTAATGTTCTCTGTTGATCCCATAAAAAATAAGAATATCCTCATTGAAGCGGTATTTGGCCAGGGAGAAGGAATTGTTTCAGGAAGAATAAAGCCTGACAGATATGTAGTTTCAAGAAATTTTGAGATACTTGAAGCAGAGACTTCTGATAAAAAAATAGCAATCATAAGAGACGCCTCGGGAATTACAAAAACTGTCCAGTTAACAGAAGGTAAATCTAAACAAAAAGTTTTGAAAACTTATGAAATAAAACAGTTAGCGGATTATGCCATTAAACTAGAAGAACATTATAGCTTACCACAGGATATTGAATTTGCGATTGAAGGCGATAATATTTACATTCTTCAGACTAGGCCGATTACAACATTAAAAGAAACTGAAGAGCACAAGGAATTAGAAGGAACAATTATCTTATCCGGATTAGCGGCATCTCCTGGAATAGGTTCCGGACCTGTAAAAATAGTAAATTCCATGAATGATTTGCCCAAGGTCAAGAAGGGAGATGTTTTAGTTACTCAAATGACTAATCCTGATATGGTTGTAACAATGCAAAAGGCCTCTGCAATAATAACTGATGAAGGAGGGGCTACAAGTCATGCAGCGATTGTTTCAAGAGAAATGGGAATTCCTGCAATTGTCGGAACTGAAAATGCAACTTCTGTTTTAGAAGATGGGATGGAAATTACCGTTGATGGATATAATGGAAAAGTTTATTTGGGAAAAACAGAAAACAAGGCAGTTGAGATATTGCCAATAGTTGAAACAAAAACAAAAATCAAAGTTTTAGTTGATTTGCCCGAATTTGCAGAACGGGCTGCAAAAACTAAAGCAGTTGGAATTGGGCTTGTAAGAATTGAAGGAATAATTGCTTCTTCAGGAAAACATCCGTTATACTATTACAAAAATAAGAAAGTTGACGATTATAAAGAATTATTAAAAAAAGGGATGAGCAAAATTGCAGATGCTTTTATTGGAAAAGAAATTTGGATTAGAACATCGGATATAAGAAGTGATGAATATTCAAATCTTGAGGGGGCTCCAAAAGAGATTGAGAGAAATCCAATGTTAGGATTTCATGGAATAAGATTTTCTTTAAAATATCCTGAATTGCTAAAAGCAGAGTTAGAGGCTGTTAAAGAGCTTGCTGAAAAAGGCCATAAATTTGGAATCATGTTTCCTCAAGTAATCTCTCCGAATGAAATAAAAGAAGTTAAAAAGATAATGAAAGAGTTGGATATGATTAAAAAGGAAAACATAAAGGTTGGAGCAATGATTGAAACCCCTGCAGCAGTTATGTTAATTGAAGATATTTGCAAGGAAGGGATTAGTTTTATTTCATTCGGAACAAATGATTTAACACAATTTACATTAGCAATTGACCGTGGAAATGAAGATGTGCAATATCTTTATAATGAAAGTGATTGGGCTATTTTAAAGCAGATCTCAAGAGTTATAAGAGTATGCAAGAGATTTGGTGTAGAAACTTCAATATGCGGTCAAGCTGGCTCAAAGAAAGACATGGTAGAATTTTTGGTCAAACAAGGGATTGATTCTATTTCTGTAAACGCAGATGTTGCAAAAGAAATTTCAGAATTTGTTCAGCAATTGGAAAAAAATTTGCATGATATTAAAACTCCTGAAATAGAAGCTGATTGAGTTACCTTTTCTGCGAAATCATTTTTATATCTGTTAATCTGAACCCTATAAAAGTTGCAATGTTATAATTATCTGAATAAACTTTTTCACTGAATATTGTTTCATAATCAATTTCAACATTTGAACCTAAAAGAGATTTATTTAATTTTTCTTTAAGTTCTAAATCTCCTGTAAATTCAAAAATGTAAGGTCCATCACTTTTTATCCATTTTTCCGGAGAGGTAATTTTTTGTCTTGGAAAAATCAATCTTTTCAAGCCTTCCCTGAATTTTAGAATCAGAATAAATTACTCTTTCTAACAAGATCTTATTTGCACAATACGCGGGATTATTTACAAATATTCCAAGGCCAATTAGATATGGCAAAATTTTATTTTTCATGGTAATTAATTGTATGAGCCTGCGCGGATTTGGACCGCGGACCCCCGCCTTTCTTAAAGACAGCCAATTTATGACTTCTGAAGAAGCGAATTCTGGCAGTCTGGAAATAACTATTTCAATTGAAATAGTCTCTTATAAGAGCGGTGCTCTAACCTGGCTGAGCTACAGGCTCTAACTTAACAAACAAATTTTAAGATTATTTAAAGGTTTTTAAATTTCTAACTTATACATAAAATTATTGAAATAAAATAAAAAGATTTTAAGTTATCTATTTAGAAATCAACGCCCGCACCGGGATTCGAACCCGGGTTGCAACCGTGACAGGGTTGAGTGCTAGGCCCCTACACTATGCGAGCTTTAGAGTTAATATTAGAATTTGTTTTTAAATCTTATCGTTAAAATTAAAATGTTTAAATCTGTTATTTAACATTTTAATCTAATTACTTTATGCAGAAACTTTGAACATAAATTCTTCCCTGTTTATGTTGGTTTACATTTAAAATACCCTAAAATTTTCGAGAATAAGAGTTGAATTTTTTTGGTTTTAATCTTTCATCCCTGATTAAATACACTTCGTGAATTATATTTTCTATCCTTTTTTTTAGCTGTTGATTCTTAATTTTGTCTATAGGCATACTATCCAATTGAGAAGTTCTTGTACTCCAGCAATTCATTGCATCCTGCTTGTTTTCAACTGTATATGGCTGGCCTTTTTGGCTCAAATATTCGGCAATAACAATTGCTTTAAAACAATCTTCCTGTTTATAATTAGGCTTTAAATATATTTCATATATCCCCCTTCTTTCGTCAAAATGATATATCTCCCTCCATTTTGCAGGGATCTTTATTCGTGAATTAAGGCAGTAATGCATTCTACTTCTTTTTTGATTTTGTTTTAGATCCTTTTTTAAAATCGTTCAATTCTTTCCTTAATTTTTCTATCTCAGAAATCGCGACAGCATGATTCAAACTTAAATGTTGCATTTTTTCTTGAATTTCGTTAACAGTATCATTTAAGATTCCCAAATCTTTTTTTACACAACCAAAACTTGTTTGAACATTCTTTTCAAGTTTTTCAATCGTTGCCATAAAAGTTTTATGTATTAGAAGTTTATAAAGCTTACTATTTTCGTAACTATGCAATTAATACATTATAAGCAAAAAACTTAAAATCCTCGGTAAAATGATTGAATCTTTAATTCATATTTGCAAGGATTTGTTACATTCTCTTCAAAAACTGAAATTGTTTAAAATTGAATAGAATCTCTTTTTCAAATTTTTTAATGGACCCAAGCAGAATCGAACTGCCGCTTCCTCGGTGTAAACGAGGTGTTCTAACCACTAGACTATGGGTCCAATTTTTAACTAAATTTTTTAATGCTTTTAAATTTTGCCTATTTGAAAATCTTTATTAATTTAAAGTGAATAGTCAAACAATGAGAATTTGCATATTCGGGGCAAGCATTACTTGGGGAGCATGGGATCCTGAAAATTTTGGATGGGCAGGAAGACTGAGAAAATTTTTAGAAACAAATAAAAAATACGAAGATATTGAGGTCTATAATCTAGCAATCTCTGGAACAACAACACGGGATTTAATTAAAACTATCAAGTTGGAATGCGATGCAATTAAGCCAAATATTATTGTTATTGCAATTGGAACAAATGATGCCTCTTATATAAATTCAAAAGAAAATTTCTGGACAGATTTCAAAAAGTTTAAATCCAATATAAATAAATTAATAAAGATAACAAAAAAGTTAGATTCAAAAACAATTTTTCTTGGAATTACCAATGTCGACGAAAAAAGAACTATGCCATCATTTTTTGAAGAGAACTTAAATGGATATTTATACTATTCAAATTCTAATATTGAAAAATATAACTCAGCGATTGAAAAGATATGCCAAAAAGAAAAAATCTCTTTTATACAAGTCTTTGGAATGTTGAACGATAATGAATTTGAAGATGGCCTGCATCCGAATTCAAAAGGCCATGAAAAAATGTTTCAAAAAATAAAATATTTTTTAATAAGCAATAGGATAATTTAGATATGAAAATTTTAAATTCGAAAGAGGAAAAACAAGAAATAAATTTTTTTAATGAATGTATAAAAGAAGCAGAAAAGTCTGGGTGTTCTGATGCAAAATGTGGTTCAATAATCGTAAAAGATAATCTGATTATAGGAAAAGGCTTTAATTCCCCTCCGGGTAATCTCGAAACACAAAGGAGATGCAAAAATTTCAAAGATTCTTATCATAAAAGAGTAACCGATAAGACTTGCTGTGTTCATGCGGAACAACGGGCAATTTTTAATGCATTAAAAAATCATCAAAAAGAAATACAAGGTTCGCGGTTGTATTTTATTCGAATTGATAAAAAGGGAAATAAAATTTATGCAGGAAATCCTTTTTGTACAATATGCAGTAAAATGGCTTTAGATGCGGGCATCAAAGAATTTGTCCTTTGGCATGAAAAAGGAATTTGCGTTTATGATACGCAAGAATATAACAACTTATCATTCACATATTCTGGCGATTAATTTATAAAATAAGCTTTCTTTTTCAAAAAATGGAAACTTGGCATAAAATTTCTGATGAAGAAAAAGAAAAGATAAAGAATCAGGCAAAAAAATTAATGGAAGACTTTGGCTCGAAGCTTGAAAAAATAAATTTTGATGAGGAATGCTTTCAGGAGAATCAGGGTTTGCGTGAAGAAGGCGAGCCTTGGGAAAATAATGAAGAATTCAGAAGCACTATGTTTAGCAATGCTCCATTTGTCGATGATGATTTAATCATTGCTGAAAAAGGGGAGTGGAAAAAATGAGCAGTTTAATTATAAGCGATAAAAAAAAATATAATGAACTTAAAAGAATTTTCAAAGAGCAAGGATATGGCAAGATTCATGTTGTATCTGATTTTGACAAAACATTAACTAAAGCTTATGTAAATGGCAACAAAATTCCTGGAATAATTGCCCAGATTCGCGATGGCACATATTTGTCAAAAGATTATGCAGAAAAAGCTCATGCTTTGTTTAATAAATATCACCCCCTTGAAATCAGTTCAACAATTCCTGAAGAAGAAAAAAAGCAGGCAATGTTTCAATGGTGGACTGAACATTTCGAATTATTGATTAAAAGTGGGTTAAATAAAAAAGATTTGGAAAGGGTTGTAAAAGAAGGGCCCGCTGAATTTAGAGAAGGAGTTTCTGAATTTTTAGATTTTTTAAATATCAACAAAATTCCTTTAATAATTCTTTCATCTTCCGGATTAGGGAACTATATCCCCATGTATCTTGAAAAATATAATAAAAATTATGATAACATTAATGTCATTTCCAACTTGTTTGAATTTGATAAACAAGGATATGCAACAAAAATAAAGCAGCCAATTATTCATGCATTAAATAAAGATGAACAAGCCTTCAGAAATTTTCCAATATATAAGAGCATTCAAAAGAAAAAGAATGTGATATTGTTGGGAGATGGTATCGAAGACCTGAAAATGATTTCTGGTTTTAAATTTGATAATTTGATAAAGTTCGGATTTTTGAATGAAGATATTGAAAGTAATTTAGACTTATATAAACAAAATTTTGATGTTTTGATTACGAATGATGGAAACTTTGAAGCAATCAATAAATTTTTTGAAGAAATAGGATGAACATAACACTAAATCAAAAGCTCGCGCAGATAAAATCGGGGAAACTTACAGCAGAAAAAAATGTTGCAGAATTCGGAGAAAAAATTCAAAAATTGAATAAAAAATTGAATGTATATTTAGTCTTGAATACGAGAGCAATTGAAGAAGCGAAGGAGATTGATAAAAGAATTAAGCAAAAAAAACAAGTTGGAAAATTAGCCGGATTATGTGTAGCTATTAAGTCAAACATTTGTGTAAAAGATTTGGAGACAAATTGCGCCTCAAAAGTTCTCGAAGGTTATGTTCCAGGATATGATGCAAGTGTCATAGAGAAATTAAGAGAACAAGATGCAATAATTTTGGGGATGGTCAACATGGACGAATTTGCATGCGGAGCTTCTGGGGAGACTTCCGCATTTGGACCAGTAAAAAACTTTTTAGATAATGAGTTAATTCCAGGGGGTTCTTCATCTGGTTCAGCAGTCGCTGTTTCTGCAGATTTATGTGATTTTGCTTTAGGTTCTGATACTGGAGGGAGCATAAGAAATCCAGCTTCTCATTGCGGAATTGTAGGGTTTAAGCCATCGTATGGCTCTGTCTCTAGATATGGATTAATTGATTTGGCGATGAATTTTGACCAAATCGGAGTCTTAGCAAAAAATACAGAAGATGCAAAATATGTCTTTGATATAATTAAAGGAGCCGACAATTTTGATACAACTACCCTTAATTTTAAAGAAAGCAAAATAAAAGATAAGATTGCAATAGGGATTGTGAATGTCCAGGATTTTTGCGACAAAAAAATTGCAGATGCAATAAAGAAAAAAACACAAGATTTAGCAAGGAAAAATAATTGGAAAATTAAAGAGATTAATCTGCCGTTAGACATTGCCTTGCAAACTTATTATATCATTGCCTATGTAGAATTTTACTCAGGAACGAGAAAATTTGACGGAAGAAGATTCGGCAAGAAAATTGAAGAATTCGGAGGCCAGGAAATTTTAAGAAGAATTTTAGGGGGGAGCGAAATTTCAAAAGCAGAATATCACGGTAAATATTATAGAAAGGCATTGAAGGCAAAAAATTTTATCAAAAATAAATTTGAACAAATCTTTAAGGATGTTGATTTGTTAATCATGCCAACCGTTCCAAAACTTCCGCATAAAATCGGGGAAAAAATTTCTGTTGAAGACATGTATGCTTATGATGTGCTTACGGTTCTAGCTAATATTGCGCAAATTCCTGCAATCTCAATTCCTGCAGGAAAAATTGAACAAAAGCCGATCGGCCTTCAAATACTGGCACAAAGATTTTCCGATAATCAAATATTAGAAACGGGAAAAAAGTTTGAATAAATAGATTTTGCCTAGAGAAAAATAATCTCTTAAAATTGTTAAGTCAATTCTATTGGTTCGATTAAATATATTCCGGCAATAATCAGAATCAATATGAGATTCGCAATTAAATAAAGACGTTCTTCAATTTCTCCAAATCCTTTACCTTTTAATTTGAACATTAGAAGAAAGCATCTATTCTCCCAAATATTCCGGCCTTTTAATCAGAATCAATGTTGGTAAGCATTCCAACATTTGACATTTCCATTCTAAATTTTTTTATTCTATTTCAGGAATATCTTTGATTTTTTCTAATATTTTTTTAGATTTATAAATCCATATTCATTCAATCTTGCATGAATTCAAAAAAACAAGTTGAAAACTTTTTAACCAATATTCCAAAAAAAGATAAAATTGCTTTAATCTTTCATAAAGATCTAGATGGATTCACCTCAGGAATTCAAATGCACAACTATTTGGAGCTTAAAAATTATAAAAATATCGAAACAATCTCCTTCAGCTTAAGTGAAGACAGGCTTTGCAATTTTAATTTGTCAACTTTTAATACTTTAATTATAATGGATATTGGAACGAACATCTTAGCCGAAGACTTCCAGAAATTATCAGATAAAAAAATTTTGTATATAGATCATCATCAAAAAGATGTAAATATTCCGGATTATGTTGTTGAATACAGGACTGGTTCAAATACCCCTGTAGCAAAAACAGTTTACGATATTTTAGGAAATAAGATTGATAAGGAGATGGGCTTGTTTGCCCTTATTGGGACAATTTCCGACGCGGGGTGGAAATATCCAGAGAACTATCCAATGATTGAAAAACTCTTGAATAAATATCAGATTAATATGGAAAGATGCAAGGAATACGTTTGGGATTTAGATTATTTTCTGACATACCAAAAAGACAATGGAAAAGAAGCTTTTGAAATTTTAAGAAAAATAAAAAATTTTGAAGACATAAAAAAACTTGACAAATTTATTTCTCCGGTAAAAGATGAGATTTCAAAATTTTTAACAGACTTTGAAAAAAATAAAATCGAAATTGGAAAAATAAAATTTTATTATTTTGAACCTTATTTTTCAATTAAAGGAGCGATCATAACAAGGTTGAGCATAGAACATCCTCAAGAAATTTTAATCTTTGCAACCCCAAAAGAAGACACGATTACCATAAGTGCAAGAAATTCCGACGGAAACACTAATATGATTGAATTGTTGAAAAAAGCGACAATCGGATTGAAAAATTCAAACGCAGGCGGACATATTCCTGCTGCGGGCGGTATTATTCAAAAAAAAGATCTCGAAAAATTTAAACAGAATCTAAAAAATGCTTGTTTATGACCTATTTATTATTACTGCACCATAGTTAAATATCATTCAAGAGTAAAAAAAATTTTTATAGACGTATATATGAGATTGTAAAAATATTTTTAAATAATAAATCACTTAATCGATTGAAAATTAGGAATATTTCCTGTTTTCATTAAATAAAGTATACGGCTATATAAAGTTTTAGCTGTTATAGAACGAAAGGAGGTATAGAAAATGCCATTAGATTTTGCAAAAGAAGCAATACAGAATGCAGAGAAGAATAGTATTAACTTTGACGAGTTAAAAGCCGGAAAAGCTAACATCAAAGTTTTTGGTGTTGGTGGTTGCGGATGTAACATGGCAACATGGCTTTTTAACAAGGGAATTAACGGAGCAAATGTGTATGGGTTGAATACTGACGCATTGCACTTATCAATAACAAAAGCTGATGAAAAAATCTTAATCGGGAAAGAATTAACACGTGGTCTTGGCTGTGGTGGTTGGCCTAACAAAGGCAGAGAGGCTGCAAAAGAAGCTCTTACTGACTTGAAGAAAGCCATTTCGGGTTCAGATATGGTTTTTATTTTAGCTGGTATGGGTGGAGGAACTGGCACTGGAGCTCTTCCAGTCGTTGCTCAGCTTTCTAAAGAAACTGGCGCAGTTGTAATTGCAGTAGTTACAATGCCTTTTGAGGCTGAAAAGGCCAGAATAGACAAGGCAGAATTCGGACTTCAGGAATTAAGAGAAGTTAGTGATACAGCTATTGTTTTAGATAATAATAAACTAGTTGATATTGCAGGACAATTACCAATGGAACAAGCATTTGCAGTTGCAAATGAATTGGTTTCTACAATGATCAAAGGTATTGTAGAAACAATCACATTGCCATCTTTAATTAATCTGGATTACGCAGATGTATCCTCGATTATGAAAAATGGTGATGTTGCAGTTATTGGAATTGGAGAAGACAATACAAATGCAAGAGCTGAAGCAGCTGTTCAACAGGCATTAACACACCCATTATTGGATGTTGATTATCGTGGCGCAACTGGAGCACTAATTCACGTAACATGCGGACCTGATATGAAACTTGAAGAGTTTGATAATATAGGAAGGCTTGTAACTGAAAACATTTCACCAGAGGCTATGGTAATTATTGGTGCCAGAATTAACAAAGAATTCCAGGGAAGAGTCAGAGTTATAACAATCATGACAGGAGTTAAAAGCCCTTACATCTTGGGAAAAAACAAATATTTCCAGGATGAAAGGAGAGTAGAGTTCAATGAACTCGGCTTAGAAAACTTCTAAATTTTTTTTATGCCTGCTTTGCAGGCTTTTTTCTTTTTTATTTTATTGCATCTTCTAAATAATTAAAATGTGTTTCATACAAATTTCTTATAATCGCTATTAATTCGTTGCAAGGCATATGAAATTGCTTTTTCAAAAATTGTTCTCGTTCTTTTAATGAAAGAATTTCATGCTCAAAAATTATTTTTCTTAACTCTCCATGTTGCGAGTCAAAACTTCTTTTTTCTGTAATCTTTGGCTTTTTGGAATTATCATATATCAATAAACTTGTACATATATCTCTTAACATTTCTATCTTGGTATTAGCCAACTTGCAAAATCCAAGATAATCTTCGGATTTAAGCTGTTTTGGTATAGAAATATCAAAAGAAAGATGATTTTGAAAATCAGAAAAGCTGGTTGAAGCCTGAATTGTATACGACTTTTTATTAGAAACTCTTTTCTTTTTATAATCGCAATATGTGTAAGCTAACACTTCACTAAAGAGCTTATAATCTCTAAGATTTTTTATGCACTCTGACAATATTTCATTAGCTTGAGCGTTATCATGGCAATTATTTAATTTATTAAAATCAATCCGATTAAATGTAATTGGAACATCACCATTATATCTCCAATGATAACCATGCAATGCCTCGTGCTCTAATGTATCCCACGGATCCTGAGCATTATTAATAGTTATAATATTTTTGTCCTTTTCCGGATGAAATCCTCCTGCACGTTGAAATTCAAAATTTGAAAAGTAATCATGCCTTGCGGCGGAAAAATTTGAAGTCATTGAAATTGGCTCTTCTTTTTTGTATTTAACTTCAAATTTTAATTTTTTGCAACAAAAAAATTTAGCAATTTCTCTATTGCTAAAATTAAATTGGAGATTTACCATTTTGTCTGCAAGCCACAATTGTATCTCATTTATTTTTTTGTCGATGTAGTTCATTTTATTATTGGTAAATATTTTGGATTGAAATTTTTGAATTTATCTGTTATTAAATTAAACGAGCCCATTGCTTTGGGTGATATGTGAATCTCATTTAATCTTTCCAGGCTTAAACTATCTTCCACAAAGAAAATAGATAAATTAAGGCTGTGCCGTAATAATTTTGAAAGATATTGTTCATCTGTTTCAATTCCCAAAATTAATCCTCCATGATAATTCTCGTAATCATTCGCGTGCCCCAAAGCAATCTTGAAATCTGTAGTGATTGAAAAGCGTTTTACTCTCATTTCAATCTCACGCTCAGCATAAGTAGAACTCGCGAGAAACAATGCTAAATCCTCAATGCTCATTTGAAACTCTTGTTCATAATTTTTATTTGTCTTCTTTAATTCTTTGAGTTTTATCTGGTAATTTGATAATATTGCTTTATCTTCTGCGATCAAAAGCCCTTTCTGCAAATTTGTTCCATGATAAATTAAAACCATTAAAAATAAATTTCAAGTTAATTTAAAAATTTAACTACTTTTAAATAATATCATAGTTTATTATCGATAACAAAAGATTTGAAGATAAAGAAATCGTTCAACTTCAAAGTTTATTATTTGAAAATTATTGAAATTCGTTAGGTTAATAAAAAACTTTATAAACCATCTTTAACATTTAAAAAAATGTTCTATTTATGCGAAGTTGAAGATTACATAAGGGTAGAGCCAAAATTGTTCGGGCTTAATACTGACGAGGCTGTAAAAGAGCAGTTGAATGAAACCTATTCAGAATTTCAGGATAGGGATCTTGGAACTGTAATCACTGTTTTAGATGTATTGGACGTTGCTGACGGGATCATAATTCCAGGAGATGGGGCGGCATATTACAAATCCCGTTTTAAATTAATAGTTTTTAAGCCAGAACTTCAGGAAGTTGCATTCGGTACTATTGAAGAAATCACAAGCTTTGGTGCATTTATCAATTTAGGCGTTGTAAGGGGGATGATACACATTTCACAAACAATGGACGATTATGTATCTGCATCCAAAACTGGTTCATTAACTGGAAAAAATACTAAGAGGGCATTAAATGTAGGAGATAATTGCATGGCAAGAATTGTCGCCATATCATACAAAGGGGAAGAGCCAAAGATAGGATTAACAATGAGACAACCCGGTTTAGGAAAAATAGAATGGATTAAGGCAGACAAAGAAAAATCAAAAAAACAAGTTAAAGCACCAAAACCAGAGGTTAATAAGAAAAAATGACAAGAGAAAAAGCATGTTTAAACTGTAAAATTATATTTGAAGGAGAAAAATGTCCTATATGCAATGGTACGGCTTCTACTGATGCGTTCAAGGGGAGATTGTATGTTTTCAATGTAGAAGATTCTGAAATTGCTAAAAATATGAAAATAAAACAAAAGGGCCAATTTGCAATCAAAGTAAAATAACATGGAATTTAAGATTTTAAAAAAAGAAAAGAATCCTTTGCTTTATAGGGAAGAACTAACGATTGAAGTAATTTCAAGCTCAACTCCAAATAAAGAAGAAATTATAAATAAATTAGAAAAAAGCAATGAAGTGGCAGTAATTAAAAGCATTAATGGAACTTTTGGAACAAGTAGATTTAATATAGATGCAATTGTTTATGATTCCGCTGAACATAAGAATAATATAGAAATAATTCCAAAAAAAGTCAGGAAAAAAATGGAAGAAGAGCGTAAAAAATTAGAACAGGAAAAACAAAAAGCTCAGGAAGAGGCAAAGAGGGAAGCATAATGGCAATAAAAGCAAAAATTAAAGGCAAAAAAAAGCATAAAAACAATCCTACTTCAAAGAAATATACTAAGTATAAAGTTGATGGAAATAAAATTGTGCGAGAAAAATATTGCCCAAGATGCGGACCAGGGATTTTTTTATTGCAGGGCCAAAATAGATTATATTGTGGCAAATGCCACTTGACCGAATTTGTCAAGGAAAAGTAATTAGTTGTTTCTAAAAAGTAGTAAAAAAATGGAAAGATTTAAATAGATAATATGCTTTAATTCTGTATGATAAAAATATTAAATTGGTTTTCAAACAGAAGAACAAATGAATTAGAAAGAAAGTTAAGAGAATCACAACAAGAAAATCAAAGGTTGAAATTGTTACGAGAACAAGAAAGATATGGAAATTCTTTATATCAAGCTTTATTAAAGGCAAAAGAAGAGAATACTGGTTTCAATATATTAGAAGAAGGAAAACATGATAAGAATGTTATAATGTATATTACTCATGGAAATGATAATGACCGATATAGAATTGTTGTAGGGACTGCAAGGCGTGAATTTGAAGAAACATCTATGGTTAATGATGGAACTATTCTGAAAGTTTATTTAGATTTAAATGCTGAAAAAATAACTGCATGGGAAGGAGATATGCCTACACATTCAATAAATTATGAGGGAAATTTCCCTGCAAAATTAGAATTGGCAAAACGAGAATTATCAGAAATTGTCAGGAATTATCAAGAATATCATTAGAAAAAAATAAAAATTCTATAGAATAAATAGATTAATGACATTAAGATTAAATTCTATTGCTAAAAATTCCAATATTCTAAACAATAATTCCCGGAATTTTTTATATAACTTAAGTTTAGAGGAAGAATATGGTAAACAATTGTTATCTTCTTTGAGGCAGGCACGAGCACAAAATGACTTGATAAACTCAAAAGGATTGGAAATGACTATTCAAGGTTCAAATGAGAAAGAAGGCTATAAATTGAATATAGAATTAAGAAGTAATAAGAGTATTAAGCCAATTCCCATCTTAAATATTATTATCAATTCAACTACAAATATTATGAGAATTTATTATGGGATCATGACAATCTCCAACAATGTTCAATTGTCTTCATTTAAATTAGAATTATACAACTTATGCAATTATATAAGAAATTATGACCCTGGAAAAATTGAGCTTAAAATTTAAATTAAAGTTTTATTACCCTTGCAAGTTAAAATATTGTCATCTTCCCTTCCTCTGTCAATTTTGCCATTGCCATTCGCATCAATTATATAATATGGAGCTCCTTCACGTAGTTTATAATCTTCTCCTATAAATTGTGCTCCTGCATTCATTCTCAATATTACTTCACGATAATTAGCTATTTCTTCAGCAGGAACTTCCCCCCTAGCGTAATCTGTAATTGTATCTCCTTTCTGAGCAAATATTCGCATGACATTCATTCTATTGTATTTTGAATTATGTGAAGGAATTATGTAAGATGCACCGGCCAATATTATGAAGACTGCTGAAAACTGAAGAAAAGTTTTTCCATACTCTATGATTTTGTTTGTCCTGGAACCATTTAATTCTTCTATTATTAGCTCTCGCTGAAAGTCCCTTAATCCCTTAGTCATGTTGCTACATAAAAGTTTTATTATATAAATCTTTGGAACATAATCGGCTTGATGTAAAAATTTATAAAATTCTTTTAATTGAATTAAAAGCATATACTATAAGATTTTTGTCTTAATAATCATAAACCCTGGAAGAGGCCTATAGAGCGAAACAAATAGTATGCTCTATTTGCCTCTTCTGGGGAAAAAGAGGTGATATTATATTATAATATCCCAACTATTTAAACCTTTCGGTTTGTTGTAACTTTGAAATGACACTTAACTTTTAGAATATTTATTAAATGCAGCCTACAATGTCTTTTTATGGTCGATGATAATGAGAAAATAAATCAATCTCAATTTTACGATTTGATTACAGGGGAAGAATTAAGCTGGCAATCTATCATATATGATCTTGTAAAGACAGAACAGCTTGACCCTTGGGATATAGATATTGTCATCCTTGCTGATAAGTATCTTTCTATCATTCAGGAATTAGAAGAGGCGAATTTTTTTGTTTCTTCAAAGGTTTTATTGGCATGCGCATTAATATTAAGGTTGAAATCTGAAATTCTTTTAAATAAGCATATTCAAGGTTTAGACGAGGCGCTATACGGCAAAAAAGAAGAAAAATCATATGAATATGAAAAAATAGAAATTGATGAAAATGAGCTCCCCATTCTTATTCCAAGGACACCAATGCCAAGATATAAAAAAGTAACTTTAGATGAGTTGATGTCTGCACTTAATCAGGCCATTGAAACCGAAACAAGAAGAATACGAAAGGAAATCAAGCAAAAAAGGGCTGAAAAATCCGCTCTAGTTGTATTGCCAAAATCAGACAGAATTCCATTAAAAGACAAAATAAAAAATGTATACCAAAAGATAAGAAGTTTTCTTAGCCATCCTGAAAAAAAGCATATGATGTATTCAGAACTTGCCCAAACTAAGGAAGAAAGGCTAGCTTCATTCCTGCCAATCCTGCATTTGTCAAACCAGGAAAAATTATTCCTTGAACAGGAAAATCACTTTGATGAAATCTTTATGAGTTTAGAAAAATCAAAAAAAGAGCTTGAAGAAATCAGCAGTGAGCTTGATGAAGAAATTGATGAAAGCCAATTTGAAAATTTAGAATCTGATGAAACAGCGGATCAAATAACAGATAGAACCTAATAGTGTGAAGAGGATTAGAATTTATATTTTTCTAAAAACTTGAAAATAATAAAATAAGATAATACTATTCCTGAGATTAAGATATGACATAAAAATTGAATAAGTATTGTAATCTCTTTTATCCCATCTAAAATCATAATAAAAAAAGCTGTGAGAATTATCAATAAAATACTATTCTTGATGTCGGGTAACCAATTTTTTCCATTCTTTCATCGACAATTCTCTTCTTATTTTTAAAGTTTAAAAGAGTGATCATTGCAAGCATAACAAATCCGATGTAAATAAGCCAACTGCCTAGACATGAAAAATTGAAAAATCTTTTTTAAAATTAAAATAGTTTAATAATATCCGCGTAATTATTATAACAATCGCAAAGAATATTTGATAGGATTTCCTTTGATTTTTTCATTTTAACTTAAAAACTTCCTCGATGTTTTTTCTTTTCAATGCTTTTGTAATTTTATATGCAAGTTCCAATGACGGATTATATTTCCCCTGTTCCAATGAAATAATAGTTTGGCGCGTTACGTTTACTGCCTCGGCCAAATCTTCCTGGGTCATGCTCAACTTCTTTCTGTAAATACTTATTTTTGTTTTCATTTTTCATTTTAATCTCTTTTGTCATAATAATAATTTGAAATTGCCTTTGTTATCAATCCCATGATTAATGCAGTTATAATGACCCAGTCAACTGAAAAATTATTTGCGATAATTCCGGATGAGATCTGATAAGCAATGCCAAAGCATAGGACGGTTATAATCGCCCATAATGCATTCCTTTCTGCCTTTGCCTCATGCAAAATTTCTCTTTCATCTTTTTTCATTTTAAACATCACATCCAAAAGGTCAATTATTATTAAAACCGCAAATATCATGTTAAACACAATCTTTATTGAATCATTCTGGAAAGGAATAAGTTGAATTAGGAATATAACTGCCAAAATCACTCCAATATAAAGCCAGCCCCTCCAATCTTTCGGGCTAAGCCCCCATCCCGTATACTTTCTTCTTTGGAACCATTCCGGTTTAGCGATAACCATGTAAAAAATATATTACATTGTCTATTTAAATCTTTCGATATATGTAAAAAATACAATACATTAAGAAAAAGCCAGTCTAACTTCTTCATCCATCCCTTTTATATAATCTAACAAATAAAACTCTTCAGGAGCTACCCATTTAAAGTCATCAAAATCCTCTGAGATTTTTACATTATCTGATTTAGCAATAACTTCAAAACAAAATCCTACAACATTATGCCCATCAGGGCGCATAAATGTAAAATCCCTTAAAAATCGTTTTTCATCCTTAATTCTTAAACCTACCTCCTCCATTACTTCACGTTTAATTGTATCAAGAACATTCTCTCCTTTTTCCAATTTTCCTCCGGGGAAAGCCCATTTTCCCGGATGGGCAATTTCCTTTTTGCTCCTTTTAATGACCAGAAATTTGTCTCCTTTCTTATTCTTAATGAAAGCATTTATTGCGATGATATGTTTTTTATTTTCCATTTTTGATGAGTTATTATTGAAACTTTAATTTATTGTCTTATTACAATAATCTTTATAAAATAAATCCTCTGAATGTTTTTATGCTTATTGAAGAAACAAAAAAGAGGAATGTTGCATATAAATTAAGAATAGGAGACATTCTAAAATCAAAGCCAATTGTTCAGGACGGAAAATTTTTATTTTTAGAACTAGGCGACAAAAAGATTGTGCGTATTAATGTTGTAGCCAACATAATTGAAAAATATGAGTCAGAAGGAGAAAAAAAGTTTTCTTCAATAACTGTTGATGATGCTTCAGGGCAGATAAAATTAAAGGCATTTGGTGATGATACTGAAATCCTTAAGGGATTTCTTCAGGGAGACACGTTAAGAATAATCGGAACAATACGCGAATACAACAGTGAATTATATATTTTACCTGAAATCGCAAAAAAAATCGACCCTAAATGGCTCATGGTCAGAAAGCTTGAAATTCAAAATTTAAGAAAAGACATGCCGATCCAAGCAAAAGGTCCTGTAAGAGATATTCTTCTTCAAAAGATCAAAAATGCTGAAACTAATGGGGGAATTGATATAGACAGCATAATATTAGATACAGAAGCATCTCCAGATCTGATAAATCAAGAAATCAGAAAATTGCTCGAGGAAGGTTTGATATACGAGCCTCGCCCAGGAAGATTAAGATATTTGGGTTAGTTATTATATGCAATAAATAAGACATCATAATTTTAAGAGCATATTTGAATTATCTTCTTTATGAATAAAAAAATAAAAAATACTCTTGCAATTTTTAGTTCTGCTTTGATTTTTTCAGCATGTAAATTCAAAAAGATTGATATTGAAGCCAAATTTCCCGTATCTACATTTGTAACAGGAGAAAGTGAATCTTATTTAGTTTCAAAGAATCAATCATGGAGAATCAAGGATGAAAGTTCTCCTCTTGAGATAATTTTCTTTATGCCTAAGATTCCAAAACTCAATGAAAAGATTATGAGAGTAGCTGAAATAATTGAAAAAGAAGGTTATACTCAGCAATTTACAAATAAAAAAGAAGAATATATCAAGCAGTTAGATTTTGAAGAAGGAGGATTATATTATAGATTTGAATTAACTAATTATAATGAAAATTTAAGCAATAAAATGGATTCGCTTCATTTTAGCATTTATAACAAAATATTAAGCCTTACATTTATAAAATATGATTTTTTAGATATCGGGCTTAAGGGATTGGATATGGCAGCCGAATTTCCTGAAAGAAGATTTGAGATTTCAAAATATCAATCAATCTATGAAAAATATCTTGATATCTTCCTATTAAAACATGAAAATCCTGAATGATACTTATATAAAACAATATAACAATTAATTTAAATTTAATTAAAAGAGAAAAATAATGAATTATAATGATGCAGGGATAGACAGGAACGCAAAAAGACAGGCCTCTGAAATTTTTTACGAAGCTTCAAAAAAAACTTGGAGCAATAGAAAAGATCGATTTGGAGAAGTAGCTATTCTATTTGATAATTTTTCCGGATTGAGATCAATAAAAATAGGAAAATTGTCAGGGGACTTAAATATTGGCTCTGGTGCAGATGGAACAGGAACAAAGCTAGAGGTTGCCCAAATGATGAACCAGTATGATACAGTTGCATATGATTTATTTGCGATGATTTGCGACGACGCAATTGTCAGGGGGGCTGAACCATTCTCTGTGCTGACAAATCTTAATGTTAGAACTTTTTCTGAAAATGGGGAAGATTACATGTGTTATATTCAACAATTAGCAGACGGGATGGTTAATGCAGCACAGGAATCAGGAGTTGCTGTAATTAACGGAGAGATAGCTGATATGCCTGATGTTATTACTGGCTATTCAAAGCTTCCAAGGGTTTTTCATCGCATTAATCAAGCCATAAAATATGCCGCTTTTGGAAAACCAATTGTTAACCCCGGATTTCATTTTGATTGGAATGGTGTTGTAAATTGGGTTGCAAGGGAAGATAGATTATTCTCAGGGCTTGAAATTAAAGCAGGTGATAAACTTGTAGCATTAAAAGAGCATGGATTTAGATCAAATGGTTTGACACTTGCAAGAAAAATATTAGCTAAGGAACATGGTAAAGAATGGCATAAAGAAAATATTTATGACAAAACATTAGGAGAACAAGTCTTATTGCCTTCAAAAATATATTGCAAGGCAGTTAGTGAGATGTTAGGGGGATATGATAAAGATCCAAAAGCAGAAATTCATGGGATTGCTCATATAACCGGGGAAGGAATACCAGGAAAATTAGGAAGAATACTTAAGCCAAGCGAATTAGGAGCATATATAGATTCCCCATTTTATCCATGTAAAGCAATGCTGTATTGCCAAGAAAAAGGTCACGTAAATGATATAGAGGCTTACAACACATGGAACATGGGGCAGGGAATGATAATTATTACTCCCTCGCCTAATGAAATAATTAAGGTTGCAGAAAACCATAGTATTAGATCAAAGATTATTGGCGAGATTACAACAGGAGAATATATTGTTATAAAAAGTCAGGGATTCTTTTCTGAATGCCAAGAACTGTATTTTTGATTATATGCTTTTATTATTAAGAAAGCTTATAAATTCCTTAAAAATACAAAAATATGGAAAACTCATTTTACACTTCTGTCATAAATATTTTTTATAAAAAATCTCAGGATTTATTTGATGAAACAATACGACAGTTTCAAAAAGAGTTATCTGTTAAGTCACAAGTGGAAACATTTGTAAAACCCGGCACAATTGTAACATTAATAAATCAATTAGATGAAAAAATAAAGCCATTAAATGAATTAGGAGAAGCAATAGCAAAACAGTATGATCAGGAATATATCCCTATCTCAACTACAGACATTAGAGATCGTTTATGGGAATTATATAATAAGAGAATTAATTTTGAAAAAAATTATTTTATTTAAAATTTATCAAGATCTAAATCTTCAGCAGAAATCTCATTTTCATCTTCCATATCTGAATCAAATTTGTTTGGATCAAATTCTTCTTGTTCAATTTCTTTCTGTCTTTTTTCTTTTTCTTTTTTCATATCCACTAAATCATTTAATGTAACATTTTTCAAGCGTTCTTTTTTTGAAAAATCAAGATTTCCCTTGGAAATTTCTTTTACCGCTTCTTTCTTGCCTTTTGATTTTTCCAATCTTTCAAAAGCCGAAATTTTCCTATTTGCTTGAGTATACTCCGGCTTGGCTTCTTCTTTCTCTTTCTTTAGAAGTTTGACATTTAATGCAATCTCAATGTTTTTTATTATTTGTTCAAAATTTTTAGGCAAAAGCCCTTTTTCAATGTTCAATAAAGTCACTTCAGAGGTCCCTATTTTTTGAGCAAGCTGGCTTAAAGGAATCTTTTGTCTTCTTCTTGTCATTTGTATTATCCAAAAATAGTTTGGAATTAGATTGTTAGCTTCTTGTTTTTTCTCAGGAAATCTTATCTTAGCCAAGTTTTTAGTTGCAATGGTTTGATCGTGGCTTATCCTATTTAATCCTGAAATATTTTCCATCCTTTCACGGACAGTAGGTCTTATATCTGCCTTTTGCAATTGTTCAGAAGTAGGTTTTCTTATCAATAATACATCTTCAATATTTGCGCAGTTTCTGCAGACTTTAACAATTTTGTTATCATAGATTCCTTCATGAAATTCTATGTCCTCTTTTCTGCAAATGTCGCATCTCATAAAAAAATTAGAAAAAATTGATTTTTAATATTTGTGGTGATAGAGTATAGAGACATTTTTCCAATTTTTAATGATTTTTTTGTATCTTCGTCGGAAAATTTAAAATAGGTTTATTTATTTTTTCTAAATTAATCAATTTCTGCATTTATTTTTTCTAAATCTTCAAGCCTTGTGATTGTTAAATTTTCATCAACAATTATTGAAGTCTCTTTGATATTATAAGTATTAGCTAACAAATCAACTGAAGTAAGATTTAAGTTTCTTGCAATAGGTATTAGAACGATGTTATTTCCCTGCTCCTGTTTTAAATCATACAAAAATTTGGAAAACACATATTGCTTTGTTTTTTCTTCTGATGTTTTAGGATTGTAATCATATAAGTAAACTACCGTATGGAATTGGTCATTGCATTTTTCTTTTATTCTTATGCTGTTTACCCAGAATAATGCTCTAAGTGCATCATATCTTCTATGGTGCTCAAGCAAAACATCGGTTAATTTCCCTGCTCCTTCATATCTGCCCAGGATTTCTGCATCTTTGTAAATTTCATCCCCAAATTCAATATTCTTTTGAATAATCTGTGCACAATTGATATTGTTTAGGTTTAAAATTTCTGTTTGAACTCTTATATCCAAAAGATTAATTTCTGATTGAAGATAAATCTCAGAAATATCTGAAGCCCGCCCATTCTCTATGTAAATGCCTAATAAAATTCCCAATCCAAAGATAAACAATGTAATCAAAAGTGCTTCCCAAAATATGTGCTTATTGTTTAACATTTTACCATTTTAAGTCCTTTTTTAATAATCTCCATATTGCAGTTACCATTACAAATGGATAAACTGAAAGATAAATTAACATATAAAACAAGATATTAAAAATATTTCTCTTATTTAAAAGGTCTTCTTTCATCAAAAATAAAATTCCAAAAGTGTAAATTGCACCTAAGATGAATAAAACTAGGCCTAGATAATTTAATACGGACGGAGTAAAATAAAATTGATTCAAGGTAACTACTGCTGTATCTGCAATAAATGAAAATTTAATCCGGAGGTATTCAGTGATTACTCTATTAACTATGAGATAAGTGAATATAGACAACCCTGCCAGCCCTAAAAAACTCGAAAGCACAAAAAGCGGAAGAATAAACAATCCAACAATATTTCTGCTCTTAATCTCTTTTTTATGTTTCCATATAGTTTGCATTCCGCCTATATTCCATCTTTGCCTTTGCCTGAACCAATCTTTAAATCTCGACGGGACAGTAGTTGTTACATTTGTATCAAGGCACATTTTTCTTTCCCAGCCTTTAACAGCGAGATGCCAGGAAGCTTCAATATCCTGAGTCATATTTTTTTCATCAAATCCGCCAATCTCTGCTAGGGCTTTTTTTCTATATAATCCCAAAGGGCCTGGTGTCACATAAATTGCATCTACATATTCAAGCAACTTTCTTGCTATAACAATTACGTTATATTCTATTGCCTGAAGCTTTTCAAAGAATGTATCTTTATTTCTTGCTAAAACTGGACATGTGACTGCACCAACTTTTTCGCTTTCAAAAAAGCCAATCATCTTTCGAATAGCCTCTTTAGCGGGGTAAGAATCATCATCTGTGATTGCAATTATTTCACCCTGTGCTATTTTCAGCCCGACATTTTGAGCTTTTGCTGCATTTCCAAGATTTTTGCTGTTGTTGATTAATTTTAATTTTGGATATTTTTTCTGAAGATTTTCAACAACTTCTTTTGTATTATCTTTTGAACAATCATTGACAACAATAACTTCTAGAATATTTGAATAATCTGAATCAAATATTGCATTAACTGTATTTTCTATTGTCTTTCCCGCATTATAAGCAGGAATTATAACTGAAACCGACGGATTTTTAGTTGAAACAGAGAATTTAAACATGTATTTTCTATTTTTTAAGTAAAGCAAGAAGAAGAAAGACAAAAAATAAAGTGATATAAACATATAAGTAAGGTAAACATATGAAAGCCATTCCATTATTCTTCCTCTTTTGTTTTATTTAAATTTTGAACATTAAAATATTCATAAAATTCCTCGGATAAAGACAATATATTTGTATGCCCTTCCTTTTTCGAAATTATCAAATTCAATTCAGAAAATCTCTTTATATGATCGTAAGCTTTATTGCCCCTGATTTTTATTATGACTGATTGCTTTACCGGCTGTTTATATGCAATAACTGCGAGCGTCTCTTGTTCTGCTTTTGTAAATTCTGTTGTTCCTGCTGCAAGCCGATTGATTAAAAAATGATATTTTTCAGCAACATCCATCTTCCAATTTTGACTTCTATTAATCAATCTAATGGCTCCTGTTGAATATTTTTTTTCAAGCTTATTCAAAATTTCCTTTAACATTATTGGATTGACATCTGTAAGCATAATCAAATCCTGGAAACTTAAAAATTTTCCAGATATAAATAATGCAGCTTCAACTCTTTCAAGAGCTTCAATTTCTTTTTCATCAAAAATATTGTCCAATTCTTCAGCTGTTTCTTTTGTTATGATAGTCTCTTTTTTTTCCATATTCTTCTATAGAAGATTAGATTTTAAAGTTTTATCATTGATTTATTTGGTTTAAAATTGATTAATTCAATGAAAGTTTATTCAATTCTCTAATAAATTTTCAGCAATCTAATTTTCTGAATAATGGATAAAAGCTTCATTGTGGGTTGTGGAGAAAGTTTTAAAAATATTCTTTATTTACCTTCTCAAAATGAAATTTGGAATTACAAGAGAAGAATTAAGGAGAATGCACCCGGAATATGATTCACTAAGTGCATTTGAAAAATTAAAGATGGAATCTAAATATCATACTAATGCTGGAAATTTTATTAAAGACTGCGGTTATATTGGAACTCTTGCAGGAGCAATATTATCCCCCCTTGTTATTTATTCTTTATATAAGCAAGGTTGTACCATAACAAAACCTGATTTTTTAAGTTATTTAGCAGGGGAAGTTTTATTCTCAACATTTAGCTTTCATCTAGGAGCAGGAATTGGACAATTTACTTATGAGCTATTTGGTGAAGAAGGGGAATATAATCTCTTTGAATTATTAGGGAAGAAAAAAATATAGATAATTATTATTTTTTTAAGGCATAAGTATCTGTGGGCATTCCATTCCAATCAATTCTTTGAAGATAATCAAATTCTCTAAAACCGATTTTAGACAATTGATTTAATGTCTCAATCTTGTTATGATAAGTAAAAATAAATAATCCATTTTTCTTTAATATGCGATAAGTTTCTTTAATAATATCATAAGATTCATCGTGCCCTTTTATAGATTTTATTGTTAATCCATCGCCAAATAACTTCTTTAGCTTATCATTCAATTTCAGGCTCAAATCTTCATTAAATAATTCTTCAATTAAGTATCCTGCATATGCAATATCAAATGAATTGCTTGAGTTGCAGAAGGGATATTTACTGCAGTCGCGAACTATATGGAAGATAATCAAACATTAATTAAAAATTGGGGTCCGATTATTGGAGGAAAAAATTCTGCACAAGTAGACTCAATTGCAGCCACGATGGCAAAGATAGATATTAATAATATATGTTATTTCCCTTTAACAATTCAAACATTTGGAGATTTTGATCATTCTGTTTTATCACAAATCCCTAAGGGATATATTAAGGAATTAAAATAAATACTTTAAGAATATTCGTTTGCATATACCTTACTTTAGCTGTTGTGTATGCAAATCCACTTTTGCAAATAGAAGAAGACTTGACAAAAAATAATCACATAAGAATTTATATAGAAATAGCATATCTCAACAATCCTCCGATCCCGCCAATATTATCGAATTGAACTCCTTCCGGAGTATCTTTGCTTACAATCTCCACTTCTGCAGAGGTTTGCTGAGCAAGTTCAGAAAAATGTTTTATTTTTTCTCTTGGAAGCGTTTTTGATAAAATTAATTTTCCTACTGCACCTTGATTTAATCTCTCTTCGACCTCTGCCTCACCATAAGCAACTTTCTCAGGTTCTTTTGCCAACGCTGCGAAAAATTCATCGAGAATCTTTTTTTGTTTTGTTATTTCCTGCTCAGCTAAAACATCCTGGCAGGCTTCTACTAAAGCCTTCAATCCGGGCAATTCAGTATCTCCAATGTCCCTAACAGCAATAACTTTATCTTTCAAAGCAGTTGCAAGGTTTCCAGTTTCCAAAAATTCTTCTTTGGTAGGAATTGGCCCGCCAACTAAAATTCCTTTTAACTTTTTATTTTCAAAAAATTGATTCTTCATATCTTCTGCAACCCTTCTAAAAAATTCTTTTGCAAGTCCTTCTGTAATTCTATGAAAACGCTGTGAAGACTGCCCTCCTGCCCTAACCTTTCCCGGAACCCCGGAAGTCAAGTGCTGCAAAATCTTGATTGTCTTTCCTTCCAACAGCCCTATTGTAGCCTCTTTTCTTTCAATAATTAATAAACCATAAATTTCATCAGTCTCAAGCATTTCTTTTAACGGGTCCAATACAAAAGTCTGGTCACATCTATACAATTTGACTTTCAATGGTTTTGGGGGTTCGATACTCCACAATTTAATATCTTCCTGGCCTTCAACTTCAGAAACATTACCGCAAAAAATCGCAATCCCATTTTCAGGCGTTCTTTCTATTAATTTCAATTGTCTTGAAATTCTTTCCAATGAATCCAAAACTGCCTTCCTTGTATTCTTGCTTTTAATATTAGTTGCAGTTCCTTTTTCTGTTTCAATCTGCTTTCCAGTTTGGCTCATTGTATAGCCTGCAGGAATATAAACCGTGACAAGTTCAGTATGCCTTCCTCGGCAATTCTCAAGTTCTTTTAGCAACTCTTCAAGCTCGTATCTTTTTGCTTCATCCATGTTTTCTTAAGAAGAAAGAGGTTTATAAAAGTTAATAAGAACAGATTAGGCAATTATTTAAGAATTTATTTAATCGTAAATATGAATTTCCATATCTTTCAAAAAACTACTCTCCTCAATAAGATTCTTTAGAATTTGAGGATAAGCATATCCTAAAATGCGTCTTCTTTTTCTTGAAAGATCATTAAATTGGCTCATGATCTTTCCCAAATCCCCTTTAATATTGCTTATCTCAACCAATCTTTTTAGCATAGCATAGCCAAAATAGTGGATTTGATTAGTTTCTTTTTTGTTAATTTTGCTTTTCCCATATTTCCAGAAATGGATCACATTATCACCATGCCCATCAAAGTAGTACAAACATCCACTAAATTGATAAGGATTATATCCCAATGTTGAAAAGATTATATGGCTTGGCGGATTTTCTTTGTCCTCAAATTCAAAATCTTTTTCAGAAAATCTATGGTTGGAAATAAGTTTTTCAATGTTAAAAAAAGCCATGCCTTGCGGGCACATCAATACATTTGAATTTGTTAACGATTCTGCTATTTTTAATTTATATAATTCATCAAGATAATAATTAAAACCAGTTCTGATTTCTCTCGGAAGATTATCTAATTCAGGCATCTCTATTTTTACCATTCAAAAATAAAAATCAAAACAATTAAAAATTAGTGTTGTCATAGCTATGATGATTAAAAAGAAAAGAAAAAAATAAAAAATTAACTTTGAGTTCATCTTTTTCTGCTATTCTTGTAACGCTCATGTATCATTAAGACAGATTTATATTCTTCATAATCATAAGCTTTACTTGAAATTGTATCGTTACGCCTTTTAGAATTGAAATGATACCCTCCACCATCAAGATATTTTCCATTTACATAGGCTTCTGCAACCAAAGTATTGTTTTCTCGGGATTCACTTAATTTTAATTCGATTATATCACTTCCAATGCTATAAACCTTATCAAATTCGTCTCCCTTTCTTCTATCTCCAACTTTATCCACTGTAAATTTTTCGCGGTCATATCTTTCTAGCATTCTTCGTGTGCTCTCTCTTTGTCTTTCTCTTTCTAAGGCATCATCTTCTTCTTTCCAGCGTTGTTCAAACATATGAAACATTCCTGGTTCGTACTCTATCATTTTCATTTTCCTCCATTGTTGACCTTTCGGCCTGCATCATTGCGTCGTGCTCATTTTTCATTTTATTTAATTTAATATCTTTACTTCAATATAGTAGTAACGAATATTATATAAATAAATGTTGTCATAGATATGATGACATGAAACAAGAATTAATGAGTTTAGGTCTGACAAATAATGAAGCGATAGTTTACCTCGCACTTCTTGAAACAGGAAGCACAAATGCAGGGGAAATAATAAAGAAGACTAAACTTCATAGAAATATTGTTTATGATAATCTTGAAAGGCTTATTGAAAAAGGGCTTGTTAGTTTTGTTCTGATTAAAAATATAAAGTATTTTGAAACAACCTCGCCGAAAGAGCTTAAGGAATATATTGAAAAACAAAAAAGGGAAATTGTTGACAAGGAAAAAATCGTGAACCAAATTATTCCAGAAATTGATAAAAAAAGAAGTTTCCCC
The DNA here is from genome assembly GCA_049324275.1 of Nanobdellota archaeon. Lineage (GTDB taxonomy): Archaea > Nanobdellota > Nanobdellia > Pacearchaeales > GW2011-AR1 > JBMOLG01. The sequence continues at coordinate 180,632 of JBMOLG010000006.1, forward strand.
GAAAAAAAGCAAGAGGCAATAATCTTTAAAGGAAAAAAAGGCCTTAAAACAATTCTAGAAGAAATAACAAAATCAAAGACAGAATTTCTCACATTTGGAACCGGCTGGGGAATGAAACAAACAATGGGAGATTATTATGGACAATGGCATTTAAAGTTAATGCAAAATAAAATAAAATCCCGAATACTACTTCCAATAAACAAAAAGAATGAATATATCAAACCATACGAAGCGCGCTATCTACCAAATGAAAACATTATGCCCTCGACAATTTGCATTTTTGAAGATAAAGTTTTGAATATTATTTGGGGAGAAGACCCTATCGCAGTATTAATTACAAGCGAAAAAGTTTCATCCTCATATAAAAGCTATTTTGAGATGCTTTGGAAAATTGCTAAAAAGTAATTAAACTGAAATTTTTATTATAGAATAAACATAGCAGAATTTTTCAGAATAATTTTTGGAATAACATTTTTATTGCTTAATCCAATTAAAGATTTTCTTAAAAGAATTTTTGAAAAGTAAGATATTTAAGATAACAATATTTAATAATCAAGACTATAGTATAAAAATACGCTAATAGATAAAATAGCTACAAGGTAAATTTTATTGCCAAATTTAATATGTTATATCTTGCATACATAAAACCATGTAATAGTCTTGTTGCAATTCTTGGAAATTTCGATTTGAAATATCCTTCAAGTGGATTACACCTTAACCTTTGGAATTTTAACACTTATGAAAAAGACGAAGACCATTTGATTAATAGGCTTATGGAAATTGGTCTTAATCCATTTAATGTTCGAACAGATAAGATAAAATCTTTTGATAATAGTTCTTTAGTTATAAAATTAGAAGCTGATGAAACATTGTGTCATTTACATAATAAAATAATAAATGCAGTTAGAGATTTTGATAAAAATTCTGTTCTTTTTGATAAAATGGTCAGACAATATGGGGGAAAAAATTATAATCCCCATATAACAATTTCAAAGAAATATGTTCCGGGGCAGATTCAGGAAGAGATTGAATGGCAAATAAAAGGAATAGAATGGAAAGTTGATTCTTTTTATTTAATTAAGTATCAACAAGAAGAAAAGATTTGGAAAGACGTCAAGACTTTTTGCAGGCAGTCATAATTCTACAATTACTTTTGCTATCTTTTCGGGGACATGCCTTAATAATGTTTTTCTTTCGCTTGGATATTCTGCAATAAAGTCCCCTAAAACAACCCTTGAATCATTTAAATTATTTTCAACTAATTTGGAATTTTCAGCGAGATATTTTTCCAGGACTTTTTCAGAGGGCATTTTATTATTAATGATTATTTTATCCAATGTTATGCCAGAATATTGTTGGATTCTTTGGACAAAATCGCTCGCTTTGAAATTATAACTTCCTTCTTTTGTAAACAAGTTGCAGATATAAATCTTCATTGCATTTGAATCAGATAAGGCTTCTTTCATTCCATTCACAAGAAAATTCGGCAATATGCTTCCATGAATTTCTCCTGAACAAATTACAATTTTATCTGCTTTTCTTATTTCTTCCCCTGCTTCCCTATACAAAAAAGCGCTTGGCTCTAAAAATAATTTTTTGATTTGAGTGCAATTTGAAGGATAACTGACTGCCGGCTCTCCCCTTAAAATTTTTCCGTTTTCAGTTTCAGCGCATAGAACAACATCATCTATTGTAACAGGCAGGATTTTTCCACGGATGTTTAATAATTTTCCTGCTTCTTTTATTGCAACTGCTGGATCTTTAAAAATTTCTGTGAGAGCAGTAATAATTAAATTTCCTGCTGCATGCCCATCCTTAAACCTAAAATTAAACAAATCCCTAAGCACACGATGATCGGATAATGCAACCATGCATTGCCTAACATCCCCTGGTGGCAAGACCCCGTATTCGTCCCTTAATCTTCCGCTAGAGCCTCCGCCATCAGACATATTAACAACTGCACTAATTGAACAGTCATAAATCTTCAGGCCACGCAGGAGCTGATAATGCCCTGTCCCTCCGCCAATTGTTACAATTTTTTGCATTATGAATTTTTAAGATTTTAAAATCTTAACTTGAATTCAGGTATTTTCTTAATTTTAAAGAGCGCAGATTTTGGATCAAATATTGTCTCTCTGGTTTGCAAATTTAATGAAGACAAAATAACCTCCACAGAATCCGCTTCAATATCATTTCCTAAAGCATCCTGAAAATAACACCCTAATGCAGGGAAAGTTTTGTAAAATTCTCTTATTTTATTAACACTTTCAACATCAATCCCTAATTGGATTATTTTAGGCACATAAAATTGACTGTATCTAGAATCACTAGTGCTTCCCATTAGCATATGTTCCTGAGGCGTTAAAAATAACTGCCAACTTAATCTATTCAAACTTTCCATAATCATTTTCAAAATTAGAATTATATAAATATAATTAAAAAATGTAGTTACTTTATAGTTATTATAATAATAAAGTTTATAAATAATGAATAGAAAGAATTCAAATGGGACCTGGAAAAAAATTAACAGCTGAAGAGAAAGAATTCATAAAGCAGGCTTGGGAAGAAGGAAAAACCATGAGGTACATAGAAAAAACTCTTAAGCGTCCGCATTCAACAATTTATGCTCATATAAGCTCGGGATTTACCAGAACTACAAATTATTACAAAGAGTTGTCTAAAAGAGAGAATGGGGAACAATTTATTTTGCCATCACTTAAGAGAACAAAAAAGAATCCGAATAAAATCCGAACTCGCAATACTCATAGTTCCCATAGCATCTATCAAAATGGTCTGATGGAAAAACATCAGCAAGAACCAAAATATCAAGAGATAAGTTATCTAATAAATGCAATCAAAGGACATGGAATCAGCCAGGAAGAATTAGTAAAAACGACAGGCATAAGCAGGGGGACTATATCTTACTATTCACAAGGAAAGGTCTTTCCATCCCAATCTAAACTTGAAAAACTATTTTTAATGTTAGAAACAAAATTGACTCAATCAAAAGATAATCTTTTGGAAAAATATCTGGGCCCAACGCTTAAAGAATATTATAAAGAATATAAAAATGAGAAGGTCTAAGGATCAATATATTCATAATGTCTTCCCTTGTAATTCTTCAAACTTACTTTTCCCGTTTTCTTATCATAACCTTGAAAATAATCCGGCAATAATGGTATTTTTCCTCCTCCATTTGGAGCATCAATAACATATTGGGGAATGCAGGTTCCTGAAATATGGCCTCTTAAGCCTTCTACCACCTCTAATCCTTTTTCTACCTTTGTCCTAAAATGATTTGTTCCCTTAGTCAGGTCTGCCTGATAAAGATAATATGGCTTAACTCTTATAGAAACCAATTTTTTCATTAAATCTCTCATGGTCGCAACATTATCATTAACTCCTTTTAATAAGACAGTTTGATCCCCGAGAGGAATGCCTGAATCTACTATCATCCCGCATGCATTTTCACTTTCTTCAGTTATTTCATTAGGATGATTAAAATGGGTGTTAATATAAAGCGCTGGCCGGGATCTATATTCTTTGAAAATTTTACATAATTCAGGGGTAATTCTTTGGGGTAATGTACATGGAACTCTTGTGCCAATCCTTATCATTTCTAAATGATTTATTCTTCGAAGGTTTTCAAGTATTGAACCAATTTCTTCATCTTGAAGCAGTAAAGGGTCGCCTCCTGAAAGAATTACATCCCTCACTTCCTTATGCTGTTTGATATAATCTATTCCATGTAAAATTTGGTCATGCGTAGGGGAAATATAGCTATGTCCGACTTTTCTTTTTCGGGTGCAAAATCTGCAATACATTGCACACTTATTTGAAACTAAAAGCAAAACCCTATCTGGATATCGATGTGTAAGCCCTGGGACAGGACTGTCTCCTTCTTCATTCAAAGGATCATCAAATCCAGAGATATCTTCTAATTCACGCTTATCTGGAATACATTGTCTCCAAATCGCATCATTCTCTTCTTTTATTAAAGACAAATAGTAAGGATTCACAAACATAGGATAAGTTTTTATGACATTTGCAATATCGGGATCAACTATTTTAAATTTTTCAGATATCTGTCTTAAATCAAAAAATCCTTGTTGTAATAAACCCTTCCAAAACTCATTACCCATATTCGTAAAATGATTATAATTTTAGAAAAAGAAAAACAAGCATTTGTTTGTCTTTATTTGTTAGAATTTATTTATTTTAATTAATTTTATATGTTAAACTTTAAAAAGTTTTCTATTAATAAATTTCCCGACGATGAACTTTCCTGTATCTGAAAAAGAAGATTACTGCAAAAAGAACAATAATTGCCAGAGTAATATAAACAAAGAGAATATTTCTAGATTCGCGTTTGGGATTTTCATCATTTACTTTATAACTTATTGGCTTTTCAATATCAGGCTCTTTTATAGTATTCACACTTACAGTTTTGCTTGGGGCTATTTTTGAAGATCCGGATTTTGAACTTGAACCTGAAGATGAACCAGAGTTGCTCCCCCCGCCACCGCCACCGCCTCCCGTTTCCCCTGAGTCACCCTCATCCTCACTAACAGAGATTAAAATAATATTCTTGCCTGAATTTTTGCAATTAATTGCATCACAACAAACTATACTCCAATTATAAGTTCCGTCTGCAAGAGTTTTTGTAAAATTTTGAATAACATTCTTTTGAATTAAATTATGTGTTTCATTATTTGCATCATCTAAAATCAAACTGCAATTTGAAATAGTATTTGAATCTGAAACATTGTAATAAAAGTTAACAATATTTTCAGATAAAGCTGAATTATTTTCAGGGGAAATTAAAGAAATAACCGGGGCAGTTGCATCAAGAATAAAACTGCCATTTAATTCACTGAATCTACATGAAGTTAAATTACAAGTATAAATTGCCCACAAATAGTTTCCATCACTAATTCCTGTTGCAACAATTTCAGAGGAGCTTCCATTTACCAAGGCAGATTGATTTGTATTATTAGATTTCCAGGTTCCGCTAAAATTAGTATACAATGTAGCATTGCGAAAGTTATTCCCATAAACAGTAAAATTAAACATGATCGTTGAACTGTTTAAAAGTTTATTATTTAGAGGAAAATTTAAAATTGTAATTGGATAATCCACAAAAATATCAAAATTGTCTGATAAATTTAATGATTCGAACCCTGATTTTGCACAACTTATATTATATTGAAAATTACCGCTCGATTCAAAAGACGCATTGTAAACATAATAATTATTCGTTTCGTTCATTTGATATTTAATTTCATTGAAGGAAATATTGCATGAAGCATCTTCTATTAAATTTCCAGATATGTTAGTATAATTTGCATAAAAACTGATTGTATCATTTATTTTTTTAGGGCCAGAATTTGAGACAGAGAGCAAGGAGTTTATTCCAACGGTATAATTGCTAAAATGGCTGACATTATAAGTGGCATTAAATCCAGACTTTCCAATAAAAGTACAATCATTGCAAATTTCCCCATTCCGATATAATAATGGATAATTAAAAGGAATATTATAAAAGATTATCTGAGCAGAAGTGTTTAAATTAGGCTCTAGATTTGAATTTATTCCTATTTTTTTATTTTCTATGTAAACATTTGCATCTAAGTCCATATTTTCAAAATTAATAGGCTTTAAAAAAATGATTTTTCCAAATCCATCAATTTCCAAAAAAACATTACTTAAATTTTGAATGCCTTCCTTAGTATAATCAGAAAAATTAAGATTCTTTGAAAATTTTGAGCATTTTGGCAAATAGTTTCCTCGGGAAAATTGAAAATCTAACTCTCCCCAGAAAGCGTTTCCTTCCTCTGTATAAGCTAAACAATTCCAGATAAATCTTCCTTTTTGATTCAATGTGATTGTATAATTAATAAAATTTCCAGAATTATTGGTATACACTGCCTGCCAGGTCCCGCTTGCATTTGTATATAATGTTATATTTTTGACGTTTTCTGATGCATTACAAGTTAATGTTATAAAGGTTTGATTAAAATCCAGGTCCTTGCTGTTGTTCAATAGGTACACTCTTCCAGGCTCAATATTTTTTTGAAGAGATTGTGAATTAAAATTAAAAACTTGAAAATATCTTGGATGTTCTGAGGTATTGACAAAAATCCATAATGCCCTACTATTTTGAATGCTTTTATTTATGTCAAAGGAAGTATTCAAGTTCATGTTAACAAAATCTGAATCTTTAGTAATTTCCCACCAATCAGAATCGTCAGAAAGATTATATAAATTGGTGGCAGTTTCATTGCTGGCAGATTCGACTATGATCATTTGGCTTGAAACATATTTATCTCCTATTTTTGTTATATTGCCGGAATAAAAAGTATAATTTCCAGTTTCATAAGGATTTACAATTCCCAGAAACATTTTTTCCAGAATAGACAGCCGAGGAGAAAATTTGATATCTTCCAAAAGCAAATATGGCCTTAATTGATTTAATATCGAATAAACTTCATAATATCCTTCATTACCTGTTGGAGATTCTCCTGCATTATATGTCCAAAAATCAGGCCGGTCTGTAAAGCTTCCGGGGTGATCTCCCCAAAATAATTTATTTTTAGAAGGCAAAAAAATAAAAGAATGGGCTAATTCATGCAAAAGAATATTTGGGAATATTTCTGCTTCATAATTAGAAAGGTTGGGAGTGTTAAAGCTTGAAAAGCCATTTAGATAAATCTCGCTTATAAGCCCATGCTCTGTTACAGTTGTTCTCGAATTTGATGGAACTTGTGAAGGAAAATAATCTTTAACATCTAAAGTAACTAATATTGCAGGATATGAAACATTCAAATCGTTCAAATTATCGTCAATTCTCACAAAATATTTTGAATAACCCTGATTTGTTGAATAATTTTTTATTTTTATTGGACTGGTATAAAAAGTAAAATTTAAGGGATGGCTAAAATTAGTAAGATTGTCCCATGAATATTTAATATTGTTCTTTAATACATTCAATCTCTTAAGCTGTTCAGAGGTTAATTCTAAGGAATCATTAGTGGCAATAAATGGAACTATATAAACATTAGGCATTAAGCCATAAGCATATTTAACTTCTTGAATTTCTTCTGAAGATTCAATTTTGACTCTATAAACGGTCGGCATTTCTTCAACACTAATATTTGGAAGGGATGCTTTTGAAAGGCTTAAGCTTATAATTATTAATAAAATTAAAATTAATCTTTTCATTTATTTTTTTCAAGTTTTTCATTTTTAAATAAATATAGGAGAATATAATCTATTTCTTAATAACAAAATCTTTAAAAATAATTTTTGATATAATCAAAAAATGAGAAAAACATTAGATAAGATAATTCTATCGGGTTTTGTTTTAATGTGCCTGAATTATGGGAATGTAAGAGAGGCTTATTGTGCCCGCCCCCCTGAATATAATTTAAGATTAACATGGAAAGCTAATGACCCTAACCAGCCTTGTGAGTGTGAGCCAGATAAGCTTTGCGATTTATATTGTAACAAAAGCAATGGTGGAATAATCGGCTATAAAATTTTTTGTATGGATTCTTCTAAATCCTGGGGGGATTATGATTTTAGTTCGGCTCAATTTAATGATCCTACTACTGTATATTCCGAAGAGGCTTGTCAGGATGGTGAATGTTCACATATTTTAACAGGGCTTGACCCAAGCAAAAGTTATAAAATTGCAATAACAGCTTTTAAAATAGGATTTGAAGGTCAAATGAGCAACACAATTTCAATTGCTCAAGGGGGAAAAGTTATAGAAGAAAATTGCGATGAAGATAATTGGCATATTCCTAATTCAAATCAAATGCAAGATTTTCAAAGTGGCTGCTTCCTTCTAACAATTAAAAAAACAACTGAGAAAAATGAGAAAAACATTAGATAAGATAATTCTATCGGGTTTTGTTTTAATGTGCCTGAATTATGGGAATGTAAGAGAGGCTTATTGTGCCCGCCCTCCTCAAGATGATTCTATGACATTAGTTTGGAATGCTCTTGACCCCAATGCTCCGCCTCAGGAAGGAACTTGGAATAGGGGATTAGTAGGTTATAAAATATACACATTTAATAATTCTTTTCAGGAATTTACAGAAGATGTAAGGAAAGGTAGAAATATCCCCATAGCTACTGTTTCCAAAGAATCTTGTCAGGATGGTGAATGTTCTTACTCATTAACAGGATTAGATCCAAGTATAAGACACAAGTTTGTTGTTACTGCCTATAAAGATACTGGAATAGAATCAAAATACAGCAATATAGCAAGTTCACAAGAATCTGAAAATAATTCTAAAAATCCAGATGAAAATTATGTTAATCCAAATAGTCCGGTTCAACATAATCTATCTGATGCAAGCCAAAGCGGGTGCTTCCTT